>JAFGHH010000142.1 GCA_016930215.1 Deltaproteobacteria bacterium | reverse complement strand
GTCCGCCGTCCGTCTCCTCGTCGACTCCGGGCAGGGCCTCGACGTCGGCGACCTGCAGTGCGTGGACGTCGGCCACCACCTCGGCCAGCCGCACCAGCTCGGCGTCCGTGGCGCGCCGCTTGACCGGCACCTCGCGGTCCTCGACCCGCCGGTCGACCAGCTCGGGCCGGATGTGGGCCGTCCCCTTCGGCAGCCAGACGGTGAACGTCGAGCCGCGCCCCGGATCGCTGGCGAGGTCGATGTGTCCCGAGTGCAGGGCGACGAGCTGGCGCGCCAGCGCCAGGCCGATCCCCGTGCCGCCGTGCCGCCGGGTGCTCGACCCGTCGACCTGCGTGAACCGCTCGAACACCCGCTCCCGCTGGTCCTCCGGGATCCCGGGCCCGGTGTCGGCGACCGCGATGCGGACGAAGCCGGCGGTCTCGTCCAGCGACACGGTGATCCGCCCGCCCGGCGGCGTGAACTTGATCGCGTTGCCGAGCAGGTTGAGCAGCACCTTCTCGATCTGCTCGGGGTCGATGTGGACCGGCTCCAGCGCGGCCGGCGGCGGGGCCTCCAGCGTCAGCTGCCGGGCCTGGGCGGCGGCGCGGACCGCGTCGAGCAGGCCGGCGACGAACGGGGCCGGCTCGACGGGCTGGAACCGCAGGCGGGTCCGCCCGGCGTCGATCCGGGCCAGGTCGAGCAGGTTGTTGACCTGGCGCAGCAGGCGGCGGGAGTTGTCGACCACGCTGCGCAGCAGCTCGCGCTGGGTCGATTGGAGCGGCCCGGAGGCGCCGTCGAGCAGGCTCTGGACGGGTCCGAGGATCATCGTCAGCGGGGTCCGCAGCTCGTGCGACACGTTGGCGAACAGCTCGTTCTTCGCCCGGTCGAGCTGCTCGAGCCGCGACACGGACTGCTCGAGCGCCTGGTTGGCCTGCGAGAGCTGCGCCGTGCGCTCGTCGACCATTCGTTCCAGCCGGCCGCGGTAGGCCGAGACCTCGTCGTACAGCCGCTGCAGCTCGTCGTACTGCTGCTGCAGCCGCCGGTTCGTCTCCTCCAGCTCGCGCATCGCGCGCGGGTACCAGCGCAGGTAGTTGCCGACCACCGCGCGGATCCGCGACGGCAGCGGCCGCGCCGGCGCCAGCCGGATCCGGTAGCGGGCACAGCGGCCCGGGTCGACCCACTCCAGCTCCACCTCGGACGGATGGTTGCCGACCACGACCGGGATCACCTCGAGGATCCCGTGGACGATCTCGAAGAACCCGGGGAGCGGCTCGAGGTCCGGGGCGAGGCGGTATTCCATCTCGATTGCGCCGGCGGGCGCGTCCCGTAGTTCGATCCGGACGCACGGGAACATGAACGTCGGCACGCTGCGACGCGTCATGGAGTATACGGCCCGCGGGTCGACAAGCAGCGAGCCCATCATGCGGATGAAGCCGAAGGCCTCGAGGTCGACCATCGAGCGGCCGATCGACCGGAAGGCCTCCGGGTCGTCTTCGAACAGCGCCCCGACCCGCCGGTTCAGTTCCGCGTACGTCGCCCAGTCGAGCCAGCCGACGCGGGCCCGCAGCCGGGACTCCTCGACGCCCAAGCCGGCGAACAGCCGGGGCAGCGCCTCCGGCCGGTGCCGTTCGATGTACGACAGCATCAGCGACAGTGCCAGCGTGCTCACCTCGCGTCGCAAGACATCCCCTCCTCGGTACCGAGCATCCGCGCCACGCCGCGCGCCACCCGGTCGGCATCCTGCGCCCGGCGCTCCCGCCACGCCCGGACGTTGCGCTCCATGATACGCCGGCGCGTCTCCAGGATCCGCTCGGCGGCGGCGCCTCGCTCCAGGTGAAGCGTCACTCCGCTGTAGAAGTCGTAGCCCTCGTAGCGCGGGTCGACCACGGCGTGGAAGCGTTCCGGCTCGCGCGCCAGGGGCGTGCCGGGGAATGCGCGGGCCAGCTTGGCGTCCGCCCACAGCAGCCCGTCGCCGTCGGCGTAGAGCTGTTCGACCAGCCGCTCGGTGGCCGCCAGCGTCTCCGCCGTCTCGCCCGGCAGGCCGAGGGCCAGCGAGACGTAGGCGCGCATGCCGTGGGCGCGGATTCGCCACACCGCCTCGCGCGCGGCGCGCACCGGGTCGGCGGAGCGCTTGCCCGGCACCCCCTCCAGCACCTCCGGCGCGGCCGTCTCCACGCCCAGCACCACGACGCCGACGCCGCCGCGGGCGAGCCACCCGAGCACCTCGTCGTCGAGCCGGTCGAGCCGCGTCTCGACCACGTGCACCGGCCGGTCGGCCCCGCGCCGCGCCAGCGTGTCGCAGAGCTCGCGCACCCGCTCGCGGTCCTCGGAGAACGTCGAGTCGGTCAGGTAGAACAGGTCGCAGCCCAGCTCGCTCAAGAGCTGCACCTCGTCGGCCACCAGGCCGGCGTCGCGATGGCGCACCCGCGGCCCCCAGAACGCGGCGTGCGCGCAGAACGGGCAACCGTGGGGACAGCCGCGCGACGTCTGCACGTGCGCGAGGATCCCGGCCTGCGCGTAGCGTTCCGCGTGCAGCGGGCCGTAGTCCGGCATCGCCCGCGCGAAGTCGAGCGGCGGGCCGGGGGGGACCTCGACGAGTCGGCCGTCGACCCGGGCCACGAGTCCGGGGACGTCGGACGGCGAGCGCCGGCCGTCGAGCGTCTCGAGCCACGCCGGCAGCGACGCCTCGCCTTCGAACCGCAGGACCGCGTCGATGTCGGCCGAGCGGGCCAGCGCGGTCGCCCGGAAGGTCGCGTGCGTGCCGCCCACTACCACGCGGGTCGCGGGATTCGTCTCCTTCACGGCCCGGGCGAACTCGAGCGTCACGCCCTCCTCGACGGTGTGGTTGGCGGTCAGGCCGACCACATGGGGTCGCTGCCGGGCGACCGCGTGCACCAGCGCCTGCCGCGGGGACCGGCCGTCGCGAGCAGCCAGGATCAGCGGTTCGTGGAGCACCTCCACGTCGCGGTCGCGCAGCGCCCCGGCGAGGAACGCCGCGCCGAGCGGGATGCCGAACAGCGACAGGACGCCGCCGCGGCCGTCGCGCGGTGCATGGCGGCGGCGTCCCCCGCGCCGATCGACCAGTTCCTCGAGCGCCAGGGACCAGCGCAGGCCGTGCTCCGCCGTCAAAGCGTCCCGCGGCGGCCGCGGGGCCGAGCAGGTCTCCACCAGCAGCAGTCGGGTCGTCACGTTCCACCTCCCACCATGCCAGCCGGACTCTCGTCGGGTGCCGGGGACGAACCCCGGAGCCGCTCGGCCAGCACCCCGCGCAGCAGCTTGAGATTCACGTTCCGCGGCAGGTCGTCGACGAACCGCAACTCGTCGGGCAACTCGTGCGCCTCGAGCCGCGCCGCCAGCCAGGCCCGCAGCCCGTGCCCGGCCGCGGCCGCCCCCGGCGATCGGGCGCGCAACGTCAGCACCAGCTTCCCGTCGAGGGAGCACAGTGCCGCCTCGCGCACAGCCGGATGCTCCTCCGCCGCCCGCTCGACGCGCCGCGGGTAGACCGGGCCGCCGGCACGCCGCACGACGTCCGTCCGCCGTCCCAGCAGGTGGTAGAAGCCGGCGCGGTCGCGCCGGGCCAGGTCGCCGGTCAGGAAGAAGTCGCCGCGCCGCGCGGCGGCGGTGGCCGGCGGGTCAGCGAAGTAGCCCGGCGTGACGTTGGGACCGCGGATCGCCAGCTCGCCCGCGGCGCCGGGCGGGATCGGCTCCGTGCCGTCCGGGCCGAGCAGCCGGACCTCGCAGGTCCCCACCGGCCGGCCGAGCGACCCGCGGATTTCCCGGCCCTCCGGACCGGGGAAGCCGTGCTCGTGGCGCCGCAGCGCCAACGTCGGCGGGTAGGTCTCGGTCTGGCCGTAGCCCTGCTCGAGCACCGGACCGAGCGCGTCGAGCGCCTCCTCGACGATCGGGAGCGGGGCGGGGGCGCCGCCGTAGAGCACCGAGCGCAGCCGGCCGGGTCCCCCGCGGCGGGTCACCGCGGCCGCCAGCTCGCCGAGCTGCGACGAGAAGACGAACAGCCGTGTCGCCTCGCCGCGCGCGATCAGCTCGGCCGCCGCCTCGACGTCCCCCGCGGCGAGCACGTGCTGTCGCGCCCCGGCCAGCAACGCGGGGAGGACAAACTCGCCGCTGGTGTGCGACAGCGGCGAGACGTGCAGGAATACGTCGTCCGGCGCAAAGGCGCCGAAGGCCCGCTCCAGCGCCGTCAGGCCTGCCGCCCAGTTGCGGTGCGTCACGACCACGCCCTTCGGCTCGCCCGTCGTGCCGGAGCTGAGGAACACGGCGGCAGGCGTGTCCGCCGTCGGCCGGGGGAGGGCATCCGGTGCCGGCTCGTCCTGCGCGTCGTCTTCCCAGGGGGCCGCGTCGTCGGTCAGCTCAACCGTTGCGGGACGAGCCGGACTCGCCGCGGCTGCGAGCGCCGCGTGGCCGCGCCCGGCCCGGTCGTGCAGTACGAGTGCCGGGGCGATGCGGTGCGCGGCCGCCTGCACGGTCCGGGGCGGCAGCCCCGGATGGAGCGGGAACGCCGCCAGGCCGGCGCGGAAGCATGCGAGGTACAACTCGACGTAGAGCGGTCGGTTGTCCAGCACCAGCGCCACCCGCTGGCCCGTCGCGCCGGCGCGCCGCCGCAACCAGTCGCCGAGCCGCCGGACCCGTTCCGCCAGCACGGCGCCGGTCCGGACCCGTCCCGCCGCCGTGACCGCCGGGCCGTGGGTCGCCCCCGCCAGCGCCCGCTCGACCAGTTCCAGGAGCGGCGAGGGCCCGCCCGGTGCCTCGAGGGTCATAGGGTGGGCTCCTCTCCGTCGAGCGTCCGTCCGGCGTCGAAGTGCTCGTCGAGGTAGGTCAGGTACAGCGGGAGCAGCTCGCGCGCCGCGGTCCAGCGCTTGAGCGTCGCGACCTCGACGAACGCGGGCGGCAGCACCGCCTCGGGGCCGTCAGCTGGGCACATCACGGTGAGCGTCTCGGCCCCGCGCGCCATCCGACGGACGGCGACGGCGGCCAGCACCGCCGCCGGCCAGCCGGGTTCGTCGGAGCCGTCGGCCGCGGGGATGAGCTGCACGGCGTCGAGCAGCCCGAAGATGTTGACCCCGGGCGAGGCCGCGTCGGCCACCGCCGCGCCGAGCAGCCGGCCGTCGCGCCGCGCCACCCACACCTCGCGCGAGCGCACCAGTCCGATGTCGCCGAACTCCCGCTGCAGCGCGGCCAGAGTGGGGTCGAGCGGGTCGAGGGCCAGGGCGGCGGCGGCCAGGCGGGGCATGACGCGTCGCACCGCCTGCTCCACCAGCGGCCGCTCGTCCGCCTCGAGCAGCCCGGCCTCGAGCCCGCCGCCCTGCGGGCCGGCGGTGGCGAGGGCCGCCACGGGCGCCTCGACCAACCGCACCCGGTCGATCGAGTACCAGTCCGCCGGTGGTCCCAGGGCGTGGAAGTCGTCGAACAGATGGCGCCACCAGCCGCTGCGGACGTTGAACAGCCCGACGGCGTGGCGGAGGTCCGGCATCCGGCGGCACGCGTGGTAGACGTAGCGGTAGACCTCGCCCGCGACCTCGGCGGGCCCGAGGCCGCTGTCGGTCGCCCGCAGGTCGAGCGCGAGGTGGTGCAGCAGGTAGGTGCCCGGCCAGGCATGCGTGTAGAACATCGCGCCACGCAGCGCCCGACGATCGCGCACGACGATGCCCGCGCCCAGGTGCGGGGCGGCGGCCAGCCTGCGCCAGGTGCGCTGGAACGGCTCGCGGCAGCGCGCCAGCAGCTCGGGGTTCTTCTCGCGCAGGTAGCCCGTCCGGTCGAACAGCTCCCACACCTGCTCGACCTCCCCGGCCTGCAACAGCCCCGCGTCGGGCAGCACGCGGCCGAGCACGAAGCGGTCCCAGCCGCCGTCGCCCCGCTCCGGCTCGAGTTCGACGCCGAAGCGGTCCGCGCCGGCCTCCCGCCCGGCCCGGACGCTGCGGATCGTCCCGTCGAGCGCCACCTCGGCGCCGTCCGGCAGCACGATCCGCAGTCCCGACAGCGCCAGCCCGGGGGGCAGGACGTCCTCGCGCGCGTCGCCCTCGAGGCACAGGCCGCCCTCGCCGACGTCGAGGATCGGACGGACCAGGCACCGTCCGTGCAGCAGCGGGTGGTCGAACCGCGCCCACAGCGCGCCGCGATCCAGCGCTACGCGGTCGTGCCGCCGGCGGCGCAGCAGCGCGGCCTGCAGCGGCACCAGCGGTGCCGGCCAGTCGTCGCCCCGCAACATCGCCCGCACGACGATCAGCGAGCGGCGGCCGCTCCAGACCAGGACCAGCGGAGCGTCATGTCTCGGATGCCGCGACCATCCGGCCGGCGGCCGGGCCGTCAGGTCCGTTCCACGACCGCCCGCCGTCGTGCACACGTGCAGCATCGGCGGCACCGAGGTGTCGCCCGGGCCGCCGGCCACGTGGAACACCCGTCCGGCGCCGCGCAGCGCAATGCGAGCCAGGGCGTCCGGCGGGATTTCTACGAGGTGCCGTCGCTCGTGCTCCCACAGCGCGTCCCACCGATCGAACGGGGTGAGACGCTGCGTCGCGCGCGACAGCAGCGCCGCCAACTCCCCTAGCTCGCTCCGGCTCGGCTCGTGGAACCGCAACCCCAACCGTCGCGCATTCCCCGCGCCCGTCGCGCGCCCGGCATGGACCGCCCGGGCCCGGACCGCCAGCGTGCCCAGCTCGGCCAGCTCGAGGCGCGCCAGGAGCAGCCCCGTCGCCGCCGGCGCCGGCTCGTCCAGCTCCACGAGCGCCCCGCCGCCCGACAGGTCGAGCAGTTGGCCGGAGACCCGGGGCGGCCCGCCGGCCTCAGACCGAGACAACCGCACGGCCCCGGAGACGCGGAAGCGAGCCACTTGCCGCCGTTCGTCCGCCGAGGCCCACCGCGCCACGATGCCCGGACCCCGCCACTCGCCCTCCGGAACCGTCGCCCGTTGCCGCAAGCTCGGGGTCATGCCGGATTCCATCATCCACTTGCCGTCGGATTGCGACACCGCCCGTTGCTCCCACTCCCACCCCGCCGGCACGGACAGAGCATATTCCGTGCCGAACCGGATGGAGATAGCTCGGATTCTCAATTGCTTGGAATCGTTGAATTGACGTTTTCGCGCGGGGGCAAATTCGCTGTCGAAAAGTGTCGAAAACGTCGAAAGTGTCGAATTCGACACTTTTCGACAGTTGGGCTCGCTCCGCGTCGCGGTTCGTGGTAGGAACCGGACAGGCGGGGCGTTGTTGGGGGCGTGCGGTCCGGAGAGCGAGACGGGATGGACGAGCAGCGACTTCCGACGATCCTGTACGTGGACGACGAGCCGGGCAACCTGGAGGTGTTCGGCGAGCTGTTCGACGAGGGCTACGTCGTGCGGACGGCGGTGTCGGGGGCCGAGGCGTTGGCGGTGCTTGAGCGGGAAGCCGTGGCGGTGCTGGTGACCGACCAGCGGATGCCGGGCATGAGCGGGGTGGAGCTGCTGGAGCGGGTGGCGGTTGCGTATCCCGACGTGGTGGCGGTGGTGATCACGGCGTACACCGACACCGAGTTGATGCTCGGGGCGATCCGTGCGGGTCGGCTGCACGACTACCTGATCAAGCCGTGGAGCCCGGTCCGGCTGCGGGAGACGGTGCGGGGCGCGGTCGAGGAGCACCAGCGTCGCTGCCGGCTGGCGGACCTGGTGCGCGATCGCGCGGCGCTCGAGCAGCAGCTGCTGGAGCGCTACGACCCGGCGCAGGTGGTGGGCAGCGAGGGCGGGCTGCGGTCGGTGATGGAGACGGTGCGTGTCGCCGCCGCCTCGGGCTCGACGGTGTTGATCCAGGGCGAGACCGGGACGGGGAAGGAGCTGGTGGCGCGTGCGATCCACGCGCAGAGTGCGCGCCGGCACCGGGCGCTGGTCAAGGTCGACTGCGCGGCGCTGGCACCCACGCTGGTGGAGAGCGAGCTGTTCGGCCACCGGCGGGGTGCGTTCACCGGCGCGGTGAAGGACCGGCCGGGGCGGTTCGAGCTGGCGGACGGCGGGACGGTGTTCCTGGACGAGGTGGCCGAGCTGACGGTGTCGATGCAGGCGCGGCTGCTGCGCGTGCTGCAGGAAGGGGTGGTCGAGCGGCTCGGGGGCGGGAAGCCGTTCGAGCTGGATGCGCGGGTGATCGCGGCCACGGCGCGCGACCTGCCGGCGGCGGTTGTGGCGGGCGAGTTCCGCGAGGACCTGTACTACCGGCTGTGCGTGGTGCCGATCATGGTGCCGCCGCTGCGGCAGCGCACCGAGGACATCCCGGCGCTCGTGCAGCACTTCCTCCGCAAGCACGGCCGCGGCAACGTCGCCTGGGAGGTCGCCCCCACGGCGTTCGAGCGGCTGCGGCGCCACGACTGGCCGGGCAACGTCCGCGAGTTGGAGAACCTGGTCGAACGGGCGGTGGTGCTGGGCGCCGGCCCGCGGCTCGGCCCGCAGGATCTGTCGCCGTTCCGGAGCACGCCTCCGACCGGGGGTCGGCCGCGACGCCGGCCGTCCGGGCCGGAGGTCCGCGGCGGGCGGCTCGACGCGCGGCAGCTGCGCGAGGCGCTGCGCAAGGCGGGGGGCAACGTCTCGCACGTCGCCCAGGCCCTACGGCTGCCGCGGACGACGCTGCACTACCGGCTGCGGAAGTTCGGGCTGATCTAGCGCCGTCCGCCTCCCCCGTTGTCGGGCACGCGTCCAGGTTGCAGGTCGCCGGTCGGTGCGGCAGACTGACGGCCACGCGGGTCGGGTCGGGTCGCGGCCGGGAAGGAGGTCCACGAGGATGGAACGGACAGCGTGGCGGGTGCTCTGGACGTGTCTCGCGCTTGGCACGGCGGGATGGCTCGGGTGCGCCGACGACGGCCAGTGGATCCTCGTGCCGCCCGACGGCTGGGAGGCCGGGACCGACGACGGTGGTGCCGGCGAGGCGGTGGACGACGGGGCGGCCGATGCGGACGAGGCGTCGCCGGGCGACGTGACGTCCGACGACGCCGGCGCGGAGGAGGTCGACGCCGTGTGCGGCACCGGCGACTTCGCGTACGCGAACACGCAGGAGGTGTACACGGCGCCGCTCGGGGCGCGCTACATGTACATCAAGGCGTGGGGCGCGGGAGCCAACGGCGAGTCGCTCGGCTGTTCGTTCCCCAGCGACGGCGGGCTCGGGGGATATACCGAGGCGGTGTACGAGCTGCTGACGGCGCCGCCGCCGCTGATCGTGATCGTGGGCGGGCCGGGGTCGGCCGGGGCGGCCGGCACGATGCAGTTCGGCTGGGGTTCGGACGGCGGCGGCGGGCTGTCGGGCGTGTTCGTCGGCCCCGACGTGATCACTCCGACGGACCGGGCCAAGGCGCTGGTGATCGCCGGCGGCGGGGGCGGCGCCTGGCCGGGCTGCAACCCCGGCGGCACCGGCAACCACGACGACGCCGGCGGCGAGGACACGATGCTCGGAGGCCTCGGTCGCTCCGGCGACATCGGCGTCAACGGCGGCGGCGGCGGCTGCAACGGCGGCACCGGCGGAGCCCGCGGCCAGGTGGGGAAGGGCGGCACCGGGTTCGTCGACGAGGACCGCGCGGGGATGCGGCTGGTCCGTCACCGGATCCTGGCCTCCGAGCCGGGCGCCGGCGCGGTTCCGAACAACGACGACCCCGACTATCCCGCCGGGGTGGGGATCTGCGAGGCCCCCGGCCACGTGGCGATCCACTTCACCTGCGAGGAGCCGCCGCTGATCTGAGCGGCGCGGCGGTTCGGGAGAGGAGGATGGGCATGGCGGATCGAACGACGTGGCGGGTGTCGGCGGCGTGTCTGGCGCTGATCGCAATCGGCACGCCCGGGTGCGCCAACGACGGCCAGTGGATCCTCGTGCCGCCCGACGGCTGGGAGGCCGGG
>JAFGHH010000141.1 GCA_016930215.1 Deltaproteobacteria bacterium | reverse complement strand
CGGGAAGATCGCGCGGTTCGAGCTGACCGGGCGGCAGATCATCGTCTACGTGGCGAAGCTGGTGCCGGGGCAGAAGCTGGTGTTCGACGTCGGCTTCACGGCGCGCTTCCCGCTGCGCGCGCAGGCGCCGCGCTCCGAGGCCTACCTCTACTACGACCCCGACGTCCGCGCCTCCTCCCGCCCCGTCGACCTCACCGTCGCCGACGCCCCCACGCCGTAGTCGCCGCCCTACCCTCCGGATGGTCGCCGGCGGAACGACGCAGGGATGGCGGCCCGGAGCGAGTGCAACCAGTCGAAGGCCGGCACGACCGCAACGAGCCGAAGACCCTCCTGCGTGAGCCCGAGCGACTTGCCCGGCCGGGCGGCGGGCGCCGCCGATCCGCCGCCGATCCGACGGCGGGGCCGCTTGGGTCCCGTGTGATTTCGCGGGCCGGCTAAGCCCAAAACCGGGCATGGCGCTCGCTTCCCCCGCTTCAGATGGCGATCGCCGTTCCGGACGCAGAAGATCGCCGTCGACGTCTGCCGGCTGCTCGACCGCTGCGGTTTCGACTGGGGCGTGCTCGGCTCCGACGAAACGTGCTGCGGCGACCCGGCCCGCGTGATGGGTGTGCTGTGCCATCGATTTTTCCGGCCAGGAATTCGGTTCGTTCCGTTTCTCCCCTTCTCGACCGGCGGCCGGCGCTTCCGCCGCCCGCCTTCCCATCACGGCACGACGACGTGCCGTGTGAACACGAGCCCGCCGTCATGCCTGCCCAGGAGGCCGAAGCCCTCGCCGTCGAAGGCCAGCGACACCGAGTCCACCGGCCCGACCCGGAGATCGTCCAGGTCCGTCGCCCTGATGAGCGTTCCGGATGCATCCGTCCGCATCAGGCGGGTTTCGGGCCCCCCCTCCAGGTCGCATACGATCGCCCAACCACCAGCGCCCCAGGCCATCGCCATCGAACGGAAGCAGAGTTGGCAATCGCTGCAGACGGGACGTACCGGTCCGACGAGCATGCCGGCGGGATCCAGCAGGGCCAGATGGACTGCATCCGTCAGGGTGTGCGCCGGAACGAACGCGAGCCCGAAGCGCCGCTCGCCCCACTCGATGGTCATGGGCCGCCCCTGCGCCTGCCCCAACTCGGCGAGTGCGCGCAGCAACTCGGCATCTCGCGTTGAAGCAACCCACCTCACTTGATATGTCGGCTCGAGTGCAGGAGGCACTTCGGGAAACGCGACGAACGCTGTCACGGTCGCAGCGGGAGATGTTGCGGACGACGGGCCTTGCGAGGTTCGTGCCCGGCGGAGCCTCGTAGACGGACGGCACCACGGAGAGGATCGAGCCGAGTTCGTCGAAGTGCGGCAGGGCAAGACCTGCAACCCGAACCCGCCCCGCTCGTACTGCCCCACGGCGCCGGCGCTCCGCCGGCGATCCGACGGCACGTTCGGTTGGGTCCCCTGTGATTTCGCGGGCCGCCTGAGGCCGAGGCCCGGCATGGCACTCGCTTCCGCCCTTCCGGATGGCGATCGCCGTCACCGAGATCGCGTCCCGCACGCCCGCGATCGGGTCTTCGGGAAGGACAGCCCGCGGCCCGGCCGAGAAGTGCCATGGTTGCGGCGTGTACGGAACTTCGGGAACCACACCTCTTCCCGCAGCGCAGGACAACGCCACGGAGGACATCATGGCATCCAGGCTCTCAGGGATGCGGGTCGCCGGGACGGTCGCCGGGCCGCGGCCGGCGCGCGCGCATCGCCAACCCGTCGCATCGCGCCGCGTCCAGCAACACCTCGAGCCGGAAATCGCCGGGTCGTTCGTTGCACGCCGACACCGGGTTGAGCCTCCACTCGGGGTGCATCCGGTCGGCGTCGCGGAGGAAGACCACCTCGAGAACCCGACCGGACCGCTCCCGGGCGCCGATCGGCACGTACTGACGGCGGTACTCGGGAAGTGCGGCGACGATGTCCGGAAGGTCCCGCGCCCGCGAGGCCGGCGTCGGCGCCAGCGTCGGGAGTTGGGCCGCGATCAGCTCCTCCGCGCGGTCGATCTCGGCGTCCCCGGGGGTCCAGTCCTCGCCGACGAACACCACGCCCTCGTATCCCTCGCCCGAGGCTGTCCGGGTCCACGGGTACAGGTTGGCGCGCTGGGGCCGCTCGCCCGTCCAGCCGGCGCAGACCGGGTCCTCGGAGACCCAACGCCCGAGGTTCCCCCGCTCGAAGTCCATCGAGACCAGCACGGCGGCCTTGCCGCCGGCCGCCGACTTCCGCGTGAGGTCGTAGATCCCCGCCTCGAGCGCCGCGCGGTCGAGGCACACGCGAAAGGCGTCCGCGTCGAGGGACGGATCGGCGCGCACGGCGTCCATGCCGATGTCCCCGTGGTCGTCGATCGCGAGCCGGACCTCCAGGTAGCCGGAGCCCTCGTGGCCGGCGAGCAACCGATAGGCGTAGCAGGTCTGGGCCAGGCCCCGCCACGCGGCGAACGCGGCGTAGAAGGCGTCGGCGTCGAGCCGACCGTCCCCTTCGACCAGGCGCGGCGAGGACCAGAACACGTCCGGGTAGGCGACGGTCGAGGGCGGACCGTAGATCGCAGTCGGGTCGGCGAAGGCCGTTCCGTACGCCCGTTCGTCGGCCCGGAACGACTCCGCGTCCGGGGGTGTGTCCGGCGCCGGCGGGGCGACGCAGCGGCGAACCCAGGCGGCGGGAGTCCGTTCATACGGATCGCGCAGCGTCGTCACGCAGCGCTCGCCCTCGCCACAGTCGGAGGCCGCGCGACACTCCGCAGTCGCGGCCGGAGGAGCGTCGCCGTCCGCGGTGCCGCCGCGACCGCGGCAGGCCTGCGTCCCCGCCAGACCGCCGGCGAGCGCGATCGCCACCAGCACGGGTCGGACCGCGCGGCACGCCCTCATCGCGAATCGCACCACGTTGCACCAGCTGCTCGGCGGCGGCGACATCGACTCCCTCCCTCGGCGAAATGACCCCTGCCGTCCCGCGGCGGGGGAATCGTCCAGCCGTCCGGGGCCCCCGTCTGGGACCGCAATCGGTAGTCTCCCCGAGGCCGGTCCGCGGGTCAACGCGCGAGGCACGTGCCGAGATTCCCTTCGTTCCCGGGAACCCGATCGCGGCTCCGGCGAGCGGTCGGTCGGCAGGCGAGCCGATTCGGTCGGCGCGGCCACGGCGGCTTGCATCACCGGCACGTCTGGCGGAACGCGGCGTAGCCCGCCGTCCACGTGGAGGTTTCCCTTCTCGTCGCCGTGCGCGGCGACGCGGCCCATCCAGGCTCGGACGGAGTTCTGGCGAGGGACGGCGCCCCGGCTCATTCCCCGCGCCAGCGGAGGTTGTTCGAGTCTCCCACGACCCAGCCCGCGTCGGCGGACGTGCCGGCGATGTCCTCCGGGTACATGCTGACCGTGCCGGTATCGTCGGCGGTCCAGCCCGAGCCGGTCCACCGGAGGACGTCCCTCGTTCCCCCGCAGATCCGGACGTTCGAGGCGTCGAGGACCCAGATCCCCTTCCAGTCGGTCGTGCCGGTCGAGCGAGGCGTCCAGTCGACGCCGTCCCAGTGGAGCACCGTGCCCGACGCGCCCACCACCCAGACGTCGGAAGGACCGGTTCCCTCGACGGCGTACAGGGTCCGGGTCGTGGGACCCGGGACGGGGACCCAGGCAGTCCCGTCCCAGTGCAGGAGGTAGCCGCCCTCGCCGACGGCCCAGGCGTCGTCCGTGGCGGCGCCCCAGACGGCGTTGAGATTCCGGCAGCCGGCGCAGGCGAAGTCGGTCCAGGCGGTGCCGTCCCAGTGCCGCAGGCGCCCGCCGGTGGTGCCTTCGCCGACGGCCCAGACGTCGGACGAGGAGGAGCCCCAAAGCCCCTTCCAGGTGTCGCCCGAGCCGGGGGAGACGCTCGACCACGCCGCGCCGTCCCAGTGCAAAATGGCGCCGAGCTGGCCGGCGGCCCAGACGTCGTCCGGGGCGGCGCCCCAGACGGCGTAGAGCGCGGTGACGATCCCGGTCGGGGACGGACCCAGCCAGGCGTTGCCGTCCCATCGTTGGGCCGTGCCGTCGTCGCCGACGACCCAGCCGTCGGTCGCCGAGGCGAACCAGAGCGCGCGGGCCGTGGCGGAGTAGTGCCCGAGCATCTCGACGCGAAGGGTGGTCCAGTCGGTGCCGTCGTAGTGCGCGACGAGGCCGGACGCGCCGACGGCCCAGACGTCGGATTCCGACGATCCGTGGATCGCCCAGGCGCGCCGGGGCGGCGCGTAGCCGCCCGCGGCCCACTCGAGGCCGTTCCACCGGAACAGCGTGGTCTCCCCGGCGGCCCAGCCGGAGGTCGAGGAGGCGACCCATACCCCGGCGATGTCCTCGGTCGTCCCAGTCGAGAATTGGGTCCAGGCGGACCCGTTCCAGCGGGCGAGGCTCCCCTCGTGTCCGCCGCTCCAGACGTCGTTCGGGCCGCTGCCGTAGAGCGAGCCGCCGCCGACGCTGCCGCGTTCGCGGGCGGTCCACGACGTTCCGTTCCAGTGACGGGCGCTGGTGTTGCTGGCGTTGGCGACGATCCAGGCGTCGTCCGGCCCGGTGCCCCAGACGCCGCCCCAGTAGGTGCCCGCGGAGGTGTAGGAGATGGTGTTCCACCGGTCTCCGCCCCAACGGACGACGGCGTTGTTCATCCCCACGGCCCAGACGTCGTCGGCGGACGATCCCCAGATTTCGTACAGTCCGCCATGCTCGAGGGGCGCGATCGACCAGTTCGTCCCGTCGAAGTGCGCGGCGTGGAGGGTGCCGCCGACCACCCAGACGTCGTCGGCGGCCGAGGCCCAGACGGCCGTGGTGAGGTCGGTGGGGAACGTCGAGTGCAGCGGGACGGCGACGCCCCTCCAGGAGACGCCGTCCCAGTGGTAGACGCGTCCGTTCTGGCCGACCATCCACGCGTCGGTCGGCGAGACCGACCAGACGTCCAGGAGGAGCACCGTGCTGGGACACCACATCCCCTCATCGGTGGCGCCGTCGCAGTCGTCGTCGGCGTCGTTGCAGACCTCGGCGGGGGGCGTGCAGTCGGCGGGGGTGGGGAGCCCGCAGGTGGTCGTGCACGTCCCGGTCCCGAGCGACCCGCAGGACGTGACGCAGTCCGCCGGTCCTTCGTAGACGCAGTCGAAGTCCTCGTCGGCTCGCCCGTCGCAGTCGTCGTCGCGGCCGTTGCAGGTCTCGGGCGGCG
>JAFGHH010000140.1 GCA_016930215.1 Deltaproteobacteria bacterium | reverse complement strand
GGAGATCACCCGGGCCTACCTCGACGCGGGCACGTACTGGGTCGCGGTCGATGGGGAGGAGTACCCGTTCACGCTCGGCGTCACGCTGGGGGAGCCGGTCGTGCCGCCGGCCAACGATCGCTGTTCGGGCGCGGCGGACGTCTCGGCCGGCGGCTCGTTCACCGGCGACCTGGCCCGCAGCTACCGGGACTATCCGCCCTCGTGCTCCACGGGCGCCTACCTCGACGCCGACGTGGTCTACCGCTTCACCACGGCCGCCGCGCGCGACGTGTCCGTGCAGGTGTCGCCGGTCGCCGGCACGGGCACCTTCGCCGTCGCGCTGCGAAGCGCCTGCGCCGACCCGGCGACGGAGTTGCGCTGCCGGGCGTCCGGAACGTCGGCCTCGTTCCTGCAGCACGACCTGCCGGCCGGCACCTACTACCTGATCGTCTCGGGCAGCTCGGCGCCTTCCGCGAGCCGGTTCCTGCTCCAGGTGGGGTTCTCGCCGCCGACGCCGGCTCCGGCGGGCGACACCTGCGCCGACGCGATCCATGCCTCGGCGGGGGGTTCCTTCCCGCTGACGGCGGACAGCTTCGACGACGACCACGCGACGCGCTGCGGGCCGTCGAACCTCCCGGACGCCGTGTTCCGGCTCGGCCTGAGCGAGCCGCGGGACCTGACGCTGGCGCTGTCGGCCGGCTCGGACCCGTCGACGCTCCAGCTCTACGCGGGAGCCTGCGGCACGACGTCCTTCCCGGCGGGCTGCATCTCGAACACGGCGCCCTCGGGGACGATCCGCGGCGTGCCGGCGGGCGACTACTGGCTGGTGGTCGATGCGGCGCCGCGCTACGTCGGGACGCTCGACGTGACGCTGACCTTGCCCGAGTGACAGGGAACTGGCGCCGCGGAGTCGGCCTGTCTATCGTGCGGATCGGCCGAGGGGAGGGCGCTCGTTGGTCGCGTTGGGCATTGACCTCGGGACGGCGTATTCGCGGGCGGCGTTCGTGCGGGACGGCGAGCCGCGGCTGCTCCAGTTTCCCGACGGGTCGCACAGCATCCCGTCGGTCGTCTCGGTGGGAGGCGGCACGGTGCGGGCCGGCCGCGCCGCGCTGGCGCGGGCCTCGACGCACCCGCACCAGACGGTGCGGGCGATCAAGCGGATGCTGGGCCGTGCCCTGGACGACCCGTTGATCGAGCTGTTCGCGAGGCGGTTCCCGATCGGTTTCGAGGCGGGGGAGCGCGGCGGGGTGGTGCTGCGGCTCGGCGAGGAGCGCCACGAGGTCGAGGACGTCGCGGCGGCGCTGCTCCGGCATCTGGTCGAGGTTGCGGAGCAGGTGCTGGGGGAGCGGCCGTCCTCCGCGGTCCTGACGACGCCCTACTGGTGCGGCCCGCGGCAACGCAAGGCGCTGTCGGACGCCGCGACCCGGGCGGGCCTCTCCACGGGGCAGGTCCTGAGCGAGGCGACCTGCACGGCGCTGTCCCTGATCGAGGCGGGCGCGGGCACGCGGATGGTCGCGGTCGTGGACGTCGGTGCCGCCGGGTGCACGGCCTCCGTGCTCGAGCTCGCGCCGCGGCGCATCCGGCTCGCGGCCACCGCCGGCGACCCGCTGGGCGGCGGGGAGGACGTGGACTGGGGCCTGGTCAAGGCCCTGCTCAAGGGACTCGTGGCGCGCGTCGGGGAATTCCCGGAGGACCCGGCGGTGCTCGAGCTGTTGCGCCAGACCTGCGAGGGGGCGAAGCGCAACCTGGCCCAGCTCTCGACCGTCACGGCGATCGTGCCGTTCCTGCCCGTGGGTGGAGGCTTGTACAACCAGGAGGTGCTGATCGCGCGCGAGCACGTCGAGCTGCTGCTGGCGGACACGGTGTCCCGGGTGAGCGCCGCCTGCCGCAAGGCGCTCGAGGCCTCCGGGCTGTCGCAGCAGGGACTCGCGGCGGTGGTCACCACGGGCGGAACGGCGCGCCTCCCCGCGGTCCGTGCCGCGATCGAGCGGGCGCTGGGGACGATCTCGGCCCGGCGCCTCGACCCCGACGGCTCGGTGGCGCTCGGCGCCGCCTGCCAGGCCGCAATGCTCGACGGGACGATGGACGCGATCGCGATCATCGACGTGGAAGCTGCGCCGTCGGCGCCTCCGCCGAGCGAGCGACGGACGCCGCAGCCGGAGCGGATGCCGTCGGTCCCGCCCGGGCGCCTGCCCACCGGCTCGACCGGGAAGACGGCGACGGTTCCGCCCTCGCGCCTGCCGACGCCGCCGCCGGGTGGGCTGCCGAGCCTCCCCCCGGCGCGGTTCCGGACGGTCCCGCCGGGGCGGGAGGCGGAAACCGAGCGGCCGCAGATCGATGCCGATGCGTTCCGGGCCGAGATGGCCACGCTGCTCGCCTCGCTGCGCGCGGGGGCCGTGACGGACGCCGACTCCAAGGCGGCGACCTCGTCGTCGCGGTCGAACGAGCTGGACGACGAGGAGGGAAACCTGTCGCCGGAGGAGCTCGAGCGGCGGGTCGCGTCGCTGCACGACCTGTGGAACGTGTTCGGCGTGGTGATGCAGGCCTCGCGGCAGTATCGCTGGGAGCATCCCCAGGCGACGCGCCAGCTCGAGCGCGCGGTGGAGCAGCTCGCTGCGTTCCACGCGGCGGCGCCGCGGGGCCTGGTGTGGGACGTGGGAGCGCTGCACTTCGCGCACCGGGGCCGGGTGATCTGGAAGCCCGACCGGGCGCCCCTCGACGGCGTCCCGTATTCGCTGTTTGTCGAGGGGCTGCGACGCGTGCAGCTCAAGCCCGGGCTGCGGCGGGGCGAACTGCGGGAGTTCCTCGGCGTGCTGCTGCGCGATGCGGCCGTGGGGTTCGGGACCGACGACGACGCGGCGACGGCGCTGTGGGAGCACGGGCTGCAGCACGTCGGCTGGCTGGCCGTGGAGAGCTACTCGGACGAGGACGACCCGGCGTTCGAGCAGGCGCGCGACGAGCTGGCCGGGCGGCTCGGCCTGGGCGCCGACGGCGGCGAGGTGCTCGGGGCCTACGCCGCGGCGCGCAAGGAGCTGGCGCCGTCCGGGGCGCTCCTGGCACTCGATGAAGGCACGCAGGCCGCGCTGTCCGCGCACCTGGTGCCGGAGCGCTCCGAGTGGCTCGACCGCCTGGCGCCGGCGCTCGCGGCGACCTGGAGCCGGCTCGCGGGCCCGGAGGAGCGGCAGCGCCTCGTGGGCAGCCTGGGCGACTGGGCGGGCGACCAGGTTCGCGGTCGCGCCTGGCAGCCGCTGCTCGAGGTCTTCGGCGCGGTCGAGGAGGCGGCGAGGCGCAGCGCGGACCCCGACCCGGCCCACGGCCTGCTCGCCGCCGCCGTCGCGACGAT
>JAFGHH010000139.1 GCA_016930215.1 Deltaproteobacteria bacterium | reverse complement strand
CGCCCAACCCCGAGCGGATCTGGGAGGTCCTGTCGGCGGTGGTCGGCGGTGCCGAGCTGCCCGCGAAGGGCGCGGTGCTCGGCGCCGGCAGCAAGGCGCTCTGCGACACCTGCGAGCGCAAGCGGATCGGCGACAAGAAGATCGCCGGCTTCAAGCGCATCGCGACCACCGACTGGGATCCCGAGGTGTGCTTCCTCGACCAGGGGCTGGTCTGCCTCGGGCCGGTCACGCGCGACGGCTGCGGCCTGCAGTGCGTGAAGCACTCGAACATGCCCTGCCGCGGCTGCTACGGCCCGCCGCCCGACATCTCCGACCAGGGTGCCAAGATGATCGGTGCCCTGGGCTCGTTGATCGATTCCAAGGACCCCGTGGAGATCGCCCGCATCGTGGGCGAGCTGCCCGACCAGGCCGGCTACTACTACCGCTTCTCCGCCGCCGCCGGACTGCTCGAGAGGAGGAAGGCGTGAAGACCGTCGTCATCGATCCGATCACGCGGCTGGAGGGTCACGGCAAGATCACCCTGTTTCTCGGGGACGACGGGGAGCTCCGCAACGCGTACTTCCAGATCCCGGAGCTGCGGGGCTTCGAGAAGTTCCTCGAGGGCCGGCCGGTGGAGGAGGCCCCGCGGATCGTCCCCCGGATCTGCGGGGTCTGTCCCGCCTGCCACCACATGGCCTCGGGCAAGGCGGTCGACGCGGTCTACGGCGTGGAGATCCCGCCGACGGCGAAGAAGCTGCGCGAGCTGTTCTTCATGGGCGAGTTCATCCACTCGCACGTCGCGCACTTCTACGCCTTGTCGGCCCCCGACTTCGTCCTCGGCCCCGGCTCGGACAAGGCCCAGCGCCACATCCTCGGGATCGTCGACAAGGTCGGCCTCGAGATCGGCGGCAAGGTGCTCACCTTCCGCAAGCACGGCCACGAGATCATGAAGGCCGTCGGCGGCAAGTGCACGCACCCGGTCTACAACGTCCCGGGCGGCGTCTCGCGGCCGTTGTCCGACGAGCAGCGCGACGCGGTGGAGGCGATGGCCCGGGAGTGCGTCGAGCTCGGCAGGTTCTCGCTCCAGCTCTTCGACGACGTCGTCCTCAAGAACAAGGCCTACCTCGACATCATCACCGGACCCGCCTACCAGCTCCAGGTCCACGACATGGGCCTCGTCGATGACAAGAACCTCGTCAACTTCTACGACGGCAAGGTCCGGGTCACCGACGTCCAGGGCCGGGAGATCGTCAAGTACTCCGGGCTCGAGTACCTGCAGCACGTCGCCGAGCACGTCGAGGAGTACTCGTATCTCAAGTACCCGTACCTCAAGAAGTTCGGCTGGAAGGGGTTCGTGGAGGGGGCCGAGAGCGGCGTCTATCGCGCCACGCCGCTGTCGCGGCTCAACGCCGCCGACGGGATGGCGACGCCGCTGGCCCAGGTCGAGTACCGGCGGATGTACGACCTCCTGGGCAAGCCGTGCAATCTCACGCTGGCCACGCACTGGGCGCGCCTGATCGAGCTCCTGTACTCCTGCGAGCGCGCCCTCGAGCTGGTCACCGATCCGCAGATCACCGACAGGCACGTGCGCAACGTGCCGACGGGGACTCCGCGCGAAGGTGTCGGCATCGTCGAGGCGCAGCGGGGGACGTTGACGCACCACTACGTCACCGACGAGCGGGGCATCATCCGCAAGGCCAACCTGATCGTCGGCACGACCAACAACAACGCGCCGATCACGATGTCGATCAAGAAGGCCGCGCAGCACCTGGTGCAGAAGGGCAAGCCGGTGGGCGAGGACGTCTTGAACATGATCGAGATGGCGTTCCGCGCCTACGACCCCTGCTTCTCGTGCGCCACGCACTCGCTGCCGGGCCACATGCCGATGCGGGTCACGGTGGTCGGCGCCGACGGCGACGTGGTGCAGGTGCTCGAGCGGTCCTGATGCGCATCGTGGTGCTCGGTCTCGGCAACCCCGTGCTCGCCGACGACGCCGTCGGCCTGGAGGTCGCCGAACGGGTCGAGGCGCTGCTGGCCTCCGGTTTCGCGCCGGCGGGGGTCGAGATCGAGGTGTGCCGCAACGAATCCGGCGGCTGGGACGTCCTCGACTACGTGGAGGACGCCGACGCCCTGGTGCTCGTCGACGCCAGCACCGACTCGACGCTCGCCCCCGGCGAGCTGCGCTGGTACGACCCCCGGGCCCTCGCCTGCTTCACCTCGGGACGCCTGCGCGGCGTCCACAACATCGACATGTTCACGGCGATCGACTACGCGCGCCGCATGGGCACCCGGGTCCCCGCCGCGATCCACGTGCTGGGCATCGGCGTCGAGGACGTGCTGACGCTGACGGAGGAGTGCACGCCGAGGGTGCGGGAGGCGGTCGAGCCGGCGGCGCGGCGGGTCCTGGAGTGCCTGGGCCGGCTCGCCGGGGGTCGGGGGGCGGCCGACGTTCCGGAGCGCGGCTAGCGCCGGGCGGCGGCCATGCGGGCCAGCAGCAGGCGGGCCAGGGCGTCGTTGGTGCGCGGGTCGAAGTCCAGCGGCGGGCCCTCCGGCGCGGCCTGGACGATGAAGGTCGCGATCCGGTCCTCGCCCGCGCCCTCGGGCGTCCACGGCGAGCGCGTCGACTCGCGGAGGATCGAGCCGGGCGTGCGTCCGCCGTCCTGCGGCAGCAGCAGGAAGCCGCGCTCGCACCCCTGGGCGAGCTCCCAGATGTCGACCGTCGTCAGCTTCTCCGAGCCCATCGTCAAGCGGGCGGGCACCGCCATGCGCCGCAGCCCCTCGAGGAGCATCCGGCCCACGCCGGTGCTCTCGAACAGGACCGCGTCGGGCGCGAGCAGCGCCACGGCGGTCCCGTGGCGGTTGGTGAGGCGGACCATGCGCAGGGCGTCGGGCAGCGGCCCCTTGGGCGCCGGTGGCGGAACCGGCGGGGGCGCGCGGAACGTGCCGTCGAGGACATCGATCCACTCGTCGTCGGCCACCGGCTCCACCGCGTAGTAGAAGACGCGGCGTGTCCGGCAGGCCGCCTGGTGCTTCCAGTCGTTCGGCGCGACGACCACGATGCGCGCCTCCGGCACGGCGGCCTGGACGGCGTCGAGAAGGCCGGGAGCGGCGGCGTCGAACGACCCGCCGTCGAGCACCAGGGCGCTCCCGGGGACGGCCTCGAGGGCGGCGACGGCGGCGGTCGCGTCCGCGGCGGGCTGCACCTCGCAGCCGAGCCGCTCGAGGGCGGCGCGAAGGGCTTCCGTCCGCTTGGCGTCCCGGGCGACGACGACGGTCCGGCGCGGCGCGGCCAGGCCCGCGGCCTCGCCCAGCTCGGGCCGGACGCGGGCGAGCCAGGCGGCGCCGCACGGGTCCTCCCAGCCGGTCGTGGGCGCGGCGGCCAGGGCGCGGTTGACCTCGAGGATTTCGCCGTGGACGGGGGACGGGATCGGCCGGCGGCGCCCGTCGGCCAGGACCACCTCGCCGAGCGGCAGGCCTTCGTAGACGCGGACGCCCGGCGCGGGGAGGTGCACGGCGACGACCGACCCGGCGTCCGCGCGGGGCAGGAAGGCGCCGGCGCGGACGGTGCCGTCGCGGCCCCGGCGCATCCAGGCGTGGTCCAGGAACAGGCAGCCGCCGTCGGGCGTCCAGCTCTCGGCCGGCGCGGCGGTCGCCGCCGCCTCGTCCGGCATCGCGAGCACGCGACGCACGGCGGCGGTGATCTCGTCCGGCGTGAACGGCTTCGGGATGTAGTCCGACGCGTGGAGCCGCATCGCCTCCGCCGCGCTGGTGACGCTCGAGTAGCCGGTGATGATCACGACGGGCACCGTGACGTTGAAGGTGCGCAGCCGCTCGAGGAACTCCAGCCCGTTCATTTCGGGCATCATGATGTCGAGCAGGATCGCGGCGTAACGCGTCTTCCGGACCTTCTCGAGCCCCTCGACGGGGCTCGTGGTCGCCTCCACGGCGAACCCCTGCCGCTCGAAGATCGCCTTGCAGCTCACGCCGACGACCGGCTCGTCGTCGACCACCAGCAACCGAGGTTTCTCGCTCATCGTCTCCTCCTTCCGGTCTTCGGGCCGTCCAGCGGCCTCGTCGGGCGGTGAGTGCCGAAGTCGTGCCAGCGATCCCGCGTCCTCCCGAGCGGCGGTCTACGCCGCAACCTACCGGAATCGCGGGAGCGCGTCAGCGGGTCGGCTCCGCGCGGCGTATCGTCCGAGCTGACAGTGTATGCCGGAATCAGTCATCGGCGGCTCCGAGTCCGTGTTTGCGGAGCAGTGCGTGGAGCTGCGTCCGCTGCATGCCGACGGCGACGGCGGCCCGGGTGACGTTGCCGCCGGCGCGGTCGAGTGCGGCGGCGAGGAACCGCCGCTCGAGGTCATCGACCACGGCGGCGGCGGCGCTGCGCTTGTAGAGCTTGAACTCGGCCCAGCGGGTGGGCAGGGCGGCCGGCCGGGGGCCCGCCTCGGGCGTCGGCTGCCGCAGCTCGACGGGCAGGTGCCACGGCTCGATCCGCGGGGCGCCGCACAGCACGGCCAGGCGTTCGACGAGGTTCTGCAGCTCGCGCACGTTGCCGGGCCAGGCGTGCGCCTCGAGGACGGCCATCGCCGCGGGGGAGAAGTCGGCGGCGACGACGGTGGGTCGGCCTTGCAGGCGGTGGAGGAAGGCGCGGGCGAGGAGCGGGACGTCGCCGGGCCGCTCGCGGAGCGGCGGCAGCACCAGCGGGACGACGTTGAGGCGGTAGTAGAGGTCCTCGCGGAACGAGCCGGCGGCGACCAGCTCGGGCAGGCTGCGGTTGGTGGCGGCGACGAGGCGGATATCGATCTCGCGTTCGACCGTGTCGCCGACGCGGCGAACGCGGCGGGACTCGATCGCGCGCAGCAGTTTGCTCTGGGTATCGAGGGAGATGTTGGCGATCTCGTCGAGGAACAGGGTGCCGCGGTGGGCGACCTCGAACAGGCCCTGCTTGGCGGCGACGGCGCCGGAGAACGAGCCGCGGACGTGGCCGAACAGCTCGCTCTCGAGCAGGGTGGGGACGAGGGAGGCGCAGTCGCAGGCGAGGAACGGCCGGTCGGCGCGGCCGCTGCGGCGATGCAGGGCGCGGGCGACCAGCTCCTTGCCGGTGCCGCTCTCGCCGGTCAGGAGCACGGTGCAGTCGGTCGGGGCGATGCGGCGCAGGGTCGCGAACAGCTCGGCCATCGCCGGGCTGTCGCCGAGGATCCCCTCGAAGCCGGGCTCGAAATCGCTCATGCCGGTGCGCTCGATTCTTCCGTCGGCGGCCGGTCCGGCTCGGCGCCCGCGGGGGCGAGCGGCAGGACGACGGTGAAGGTGGTGCCGCCGCCGGCCGAAGTCTGCAGCTCGATCGAGCCCTTGTGCTGCCGGACGATCCCGTCGCTGATGCTCAGGCCGAGGCCGGCGCCCGAGCCGACGGCCTTGGTGGTGAAGAACGGCTCGAAGACGCGCCGGCGGAGTTCCGCGGGGATGCCCGGACCGGTGTCGGCGACGGAGATCGCCGCCAGCCGTCCCTCCCGCGCCGCGGTGGCGACGGTGAGCGTTCCGGCGCCGTCCATCGCCTGGGCGGCGTTGAGCAGCAGGTTGAGGAAGACCTGCTGCAGGCGGTTCCGGTCGCCCCAGATGCGGAGCGGCTCGGAGGCGAAGCGCGTGACGATGGTCAGGTCGCGGAACTCCTTCTGCCGGCGGACCAGCTCGAGCACGTGTCGCAGGGGCTCGTCGGCATCGATCACGCGCATCTGCAGCGGCAGCTCGCGGGCGAAGTCGAGCAGGCCCTTGACGATCTCGCGGACGCGGGTCGTCTCGCGGACGATCACCTCGACCGCCTGGGCGTCGTCGGCGTCGAGGTTCGGCTTGCCCTTCATCAGGTGGGCGAACGTCAACACCCCGGTCAGCGGGTTGTTGACCTCGTGCGCCACGCCGGCGGCCAGCCGGCCGACCGACGCCATCCGCTCGGCCCGCCCCAGGCGCTCCTGCGCCGCCGCGACGAGCCGTTCCTCGCGCTGCTGCACGGCCGCGGCCATCGCATCGATCGCCCGGCACAGGGCCCCCATCTCGCCGGGCGGCCGCAGGCCGGTGCGGGCCGTGAGGTCCCCGGCGATCACGCGCTCGGCCATCGCGACCACCTGCGTGATCGGTCGCAGCATCGTGCGGGAGACCCAGAGCAGCAGCGCCAGCACGGCGAGGTTCGCGACGCCGAGCGCGCCGAGCGTGGAGGCGAGGGCAACGCGACGGGCGTGCGTGTAGGGCGCGTCGAGCAGCCCGACGAACAGCGCGCCGATGACGCGGCCCGAGGGATCGTGCAGCGGCGCGTAGGCGCTGATGTACCAGTCGTGGACCACGAACGCGCGGTCGGCCCACGCGCGTCCCTGCTCCAGCACGTGCCGCCGGACCTCGTCGCTCATGCGCGTCCCGACCGCCCGCCGTCCGTCCGCTCCGCGGACGTTCGTCGCGACCCGCACGTCGTCGAGGAAGACGGTGGCCGTTCCCGCGTCCCGGCCCTCCCAGGTCTGGCCCTGGAAGACCTGGCCCGCGATCGCGTCGACCAGGTCGTCGCGACCGTTCAGCAGGCGGGCGCCGTACAGTACGGCGGGGCGCGCGTCGGGAGCGCCGACGTCGACCAGGGGGACGGCGGACGCGAGCACCAGCCCGTCGGTCGACTCGGCCCGGGCCGGCGAGGTCGCGCCGGCGGTCGGCACGACCGGGACGAAGGCGCGGTCGCCGAGGCCCGGGCACTCCAGCTCGAGCGAGTCGCCGGGGACGACGAGCGTGCCGGAGGCGGGACGGGGGTCGCGAAGGACCTGGGCGATCAACACGTGCTCGGAGAGGTCGTCGCCCGACGCGTCGGGGTTGCCGGTGCGGTAGACGGCCCGTCCGTCCGGCCCCACGAGGGTGAGGATGTCGAGGCCCGCGTAGTCGCGAAGCCGGTCCAGGATCTCGGCGAGGTCGCCGAGACGCCCCGGAGCGCCCGGCGACGGCAGGGTGCGCCGCCAGGAGGCCGCGACCAGCGCGGTCTCGATGCGTCGGAGCTGCTCGTCGTAGACGGCGCGGGCCGAGTTCAGGTCGAAGCGGACGCGGGTCTGGACCTCGGAGGAGAGCGTGCGGTCGACGCCGACGGCGGCGACGGCCGCCAGGCCGGCCGCGGCGAGGAGCACCACGGCGGCGGTCCCCACGGCCAGCCGGAACCAGATCGTGGTTCGCGCGGCCATCTGCGTCCCCTTCGTCCCGACCGCCGGTACGGCGGCCGGGCATCGGTACAGGCACGAAACGGACCACCGGCGGTGGAGCGGCGCCGGGCCTTGGTTCGCGGTTCGCGCAATTCCCGGACTCCGGCGCTGGGGCGTCCTGCCCCATGTCTCGGGGCGGTTGGCCTCGCCCGGGGCCGGCGCAGGGGACGAACCCGCGGATGGACGGGCGGCGCGGTCCCCGTGGCCGGTGGCATGGGCGTTGCAGCCCTCGAGGAGTCCGGCCGAGGTTTCGAGGCAGGAGAAGCGATGTCGAGGGTGGGGATCGTGGTCGCAGCGGCAGGTGCCGGACGTCGGCAAGCCATCCGCCAGGTGCTCCGGGAGGCCGGCTTCCGGGACGTCGCGCTCGTGGACTCCATCGCCGCGGCGGTCGGGGAGCTGCGCCGGAGACACGTGAGCTGCGTGGTCGTCGCCGCGGAGCTGGCCGACGTGACCGGCCTGCAGGGGATTCCGATCCTCCGGGCGGCCGATGCGGGGGTCCGGATCATCTTCGTCGCGTCGGCGGCCGACGTGGCGCTGGAGAGCGCGGTGCGGGCGCTCGACGTGTTCTACTATCACGTCGAGTCCGACGGCTGCGCGGACCTGGTCGGGGCCGTGTCGGCGGCGGTGGGAGATCCGCGAGTGACTCCCGGGCGGCCCTGCGTGCTGGTGGTCGACGACGACCCGGCGTTCCGGGAGGCCGCGCGGCTGATGTTGGAGGCGTTCGGCTGCCGGGTCGTCGGAGCGGATTCCGCGGCCGAGGCGCTGCGGCTCGCGCGGGTGCGGCGGCCGCAGCTTGTCGTCGCGGACATCATGATGGAGTCGGCGACGGACGGGCTGCAGCTGTTGCGCGAGGTCCGTCGGGACCCCGCGCTGAGGCACACGCCGTTCGTGGCGGTTTCGGCGGCGCCGCGGCGGGCGGGGCTGGACGCGGCGCTCGTCGGCGGCGAGGACCTCTCGCAGGTGGACGCGTACCTCACCAAGCCGGTCGATTCCGTGGAGTTCGAGGCCCGCGTGCGCGAGTTGCTCGGGCGAGGAGGGTGACGATGGCGGTCGAGCGCAGCGGCGACCCCCCGAAGGTCGAGACGATCCTCGTGGTCGATGACGAGGAGTGGATGCGGGACGCGTGCGGCGTGATCCTGGGGAAGGAGGGTTTCCGGGTCGCGGTGGCGCCGGACGCGAAGACCGGTCTCGAGCAGTTCGCGACGCGGCGCCCCGACCTGGTGCTGGTGGACGTGCGGATGCCCGGGTCGAGCGGACTGGAGTTCCTGCGCAGCGCGCGCGCGCTCGACCCCGAGCTGGTGGCGGTGGTGATCACGGGCTACGCGACGATCGAGGTCGCGGTCGACGCGATGAAGGCGGGCGCGCACGACTTCCTGGCGAAACCGTTCGAGCCGCGCGAGCTGCGGGCCGTCGTGCGGCGGGGGCTCGAGCAGCGGCGCCTGCAGAACGCGACTGCCGCGCTGGAGCACGGGCCGCCCGGGACCCACGGGCTGCACGTCGCGGTGCTCGCCCACCAGATCAAGTCCCCGATTGCCTCCCTGCGCCAGTGTCTCGACGTGGTGCTCCGCGGCTACGTGGGCGGCCTGCCGGAGAAGGCCCTGGGCATGGTGGAGGTCGCGGCGCGGCGCGCCGACCAGGCGATCGCGCTGCTGGACGACTGGCTGGCGTTGATGCGGCTCGAGGAGGGGGAGTACCTCAACCGGACCGAGACGGTCGACCTGCGCGAGGTGCTGGCCGACGTGGTCGCCGGGTGCGCCGAGGCGCCCGAGGCCGCCGGCAAGCAGATCGTCCCGCCGGGGGACGGCGAGGACGCGGCGGTCCGGGGCGACCGTGGCGCGCTGCGCGAGCTGTTCCGCAACCTGGTGACGAACGCCGTGCGCTATACCCCGGTCGGCGGCCGGATCGAGCTCGGGCTGGAGCTGCGCGGGGACGACGTGGTGGTTTCCGTCCACGATAACGGCCCCGGGGTGCCGGAGGAGGAGCGCCGGCGGATCTTCGAGCCGTTCTACCGCGGCAAGGCGCAGCGCGGGATCCCCGGGGACGGCCTCGGCCTGCCGATCGCGCTCCGCATCGCCCGGTCCCACGGCGGCGACCTGGAGCTGGACGGCGGTCCGGGAACCGGGACCACCTTCCGCGTGACCCTCCCGCTCGCCGGCGACACCTCGTCCGCCGGCGAGTCCGCGGCCGCGGGCGCCGGATGAGTCCGCGGGCCGCCGTGCAGGCCCGGCTGCGCGAGCTGGCGGGCGGTCTGCTCCGCGGGCGCCGCGTCGACGTCTTCCTCGGCTTCCGCAAGTCCGGAATCCCGTTCCGCGCCCGGCCCGTCGCGTTCCACGACGCCGAGGACACGGAGTCGCTGGTCTGGAACTCCTTCTGTTCCCACAGCCTCGCCGCCTACCTGCGCGACTGGTTCCCCGTCGGCGGCGCCGCGGGCGCCGCGGCGACCGTCCGGGTCGGCCTCGCGGTCAAGCCGTGCGACGCCCGCGCGGCGTTGCGGCTCGTCGCGGAGGGCGTCGTTCCGCGGGACGGCCTGTTCCTGATCGGCATCCG
This sequence comes from Deltaproteobacteria bacterium, assembly GCA_016930215.1. GTDB lineage: Bacteria > Myxococcota_A > Polyangia > DRWM01 > JAAZOP01 > JAAZOP01. The sequence continues at coordinate 9,135 of JAFGHH010000139.1, read as the reverse complement.
CTGCTCCGGGATGCTCGACCGCAGGCGCGCCGAGGCGGCGCTCGGCCGCCGCGAGGCGCTCGGTGCCGGCGAGAACGACGGGGGCGACATCCGCGTCGTCGTCGACGACGGGAGCGAGGTCACGCTGCCGCGGTCCCCGCTGCTCCACCGCGTCTGCCGCGAATGCCGCGAGCGGGAGCCGCAGGGCTGCGAGGTGGTGCTCGACGGCGCCGACGGGCCCGTCGACGAGGCGCCGGCGGGCCGAGGGCCGGCGGCCGCCTTGTCCGAGGAGGAGGTCCGGCGTCGCGTCGCGGCGGAGCTGGCGCGCTGCCTCGGCTGCGGCGCCTGCCGCAGCGTCTGCCCGCTGTTCGACGAGGAGGCGTGGACCGGGTGCGGGCCGGTGGAGGATCGCGCCGGCCTCCACGCGGAGCGCTTCCACCACCTCGCGGGCCGGTGCACGTCGTGCGGGGCCTGCGACCGGGCGTGCCCCGCCGGGGTCGACACGCTGTTCCTGGTGCGGCCGACCCCCGCCGGCCGCTGTCCCGTCGAGCCGGCGGCGGGACGGAACGGGGCCCCGAGCGCCCCGGGAGGTCCGTCGCCGTGAGGCCGCTGAAGATTCGCGAGAGCCGTCTGCCGGACCTGCTCGACCGCTGGTGTTCGACGGCCGAGGTCTGGGCGCCGCGGGCGGCACCGGGCGGCGCGGTCCTGCGTCCGTACGAGCCGGGAAGCGACGTCGACCTGGACTACGGCAGCTTCCTCGAGCCGCCCGTCGTGCTGCTGTCGGCGTGCCGGAGCGGGGCCTCGGCCGCGAGCGAGCGGCCCGGCCGCACGAGCGGCGGCGACGTTCCGTTGGTGCTGTTCGGCATCCGTCCGTGCGATGCCGCGGCCCTCGAGCTGCTCGACGCGGTCCCGTCCCGGTCCGGTCCGACGGCCGCCTCCGGGCTCCGGCCGTCCCGCGCCCGGACGGTCGTGGTGCTGGCCTGCACGTGCCCGCGGATGAGCTGCTTCTGCACCTCGATGGGCGGCGGTCCCGCCGGTGTCCGCGGCGCCGACCTGCTGATCGTGCCGGCCGGCGGGGACCTGTTGCTGAAGCGGCAGACCGCCCGGGGCGACGAGCTGCTCGCGTCGTCGGCGGACCTCCTGACTCCCGCGGCCGCGGACGTGGTCCACAGCGCGGCGGAGACCGTTCGGGCGGCGGAGGAGCACGTCGCGCTCGCCGTGCCGGGCGACTCGTTCGGAGAACCCTCGAGCGCCTTCGGCACGGCGGCCTGGCGGGAGCTGGTCGAGTCGTGTCGCGGCTGCGGGGTCTGCGTGACGTTGTGTCCGACCCGCGGTCGCGGGGAGTCGTCCGCGGAGGGCGGCCACGACGACGACCGGCCGGCGCCGCACGGGGAAGCGCCGGCCGGCGGAGACGCGCCGGAGGCGGGCCGTGCGACGCTCGAGCGGCGCGACCGCTGGTGGCGCGACCGGCTGGAGCGCCGGTTCGGCCGCGGGAGCGTCGCGCGGGGTGGGCCCCTGTGCGTCGGCTGCGGGCGCTGCATCCGGTACTGCCCCGCCGGCCTCGATTTCCGCTCGGTGCTGCGGGGTTCCTGGGCCGCGCGTTGAGGGCATCGACGGGGCATCCGGAGCGAGGCGGGAGCGCGGGGCGGACCGTCGAGCGAGGGATGCGGGCGCGGGGCGGACCGTCGCCGCGGCGGGCGGGTGCGCTCGGTCGTGCCGCGCCGGGCTCGGTGCGTCAGTCGTGCGGGGGTGCCGCGGGGCCGGCGAGGCGGCAGGCGCAGACCTTGTATTCCGGGATCTTGGCGATGGGGTCGAGGGCGGCGTTGGTCAGGACGTTCGCGGCGCACTCGGCGAAGTGGAACGGCATGAAGACCACGCCGTCGCCGGTCTTGTCGGTCACGCGCGCCGTGACGGAGACCCGGCCGCGGCGGCTTTCGAGGACGACGGTGTCCCCGTGCTTGACCCCGGAGCGCTCGGCATCGTGCGGGCTGAGCTCGATCCACCCCGTCGGCGCCTCCCGGTTGAGGATCGCGGTGCGCCGGGTCATCGTGCCGGTGTGGAAGTGGAACCCGGTCCTGCCGGTCGTCAGCAGCAGGGGATACTCGTCGTCGGGCAGCTCGGCGGCGGGCTTGAACTGGATCGGCAGGAACTGCCCCTTGCCGCGGCTGAACTTGTCCTTGTGGAGATAGGGCGTCCCCGGATGGTCCTTGTTCGGGCAGGGCCAGTGGAGCCCCTCGAGGCCCAGGCGGTCGTACGAGATGCCGCCGTAGCTGGGGGTGAGCCGGGCGATCTCGTCCATGATCTGCGCCGGTGATTCGTACTCGAACTCCTTCGAGCCCGCGGCGCGGGCCAGCTCGCACAGGATCCGCCAGTCGGCCTTGCTCTCGCCGACGGGCTCGATCGCCTTGTAGCTCCGCTGGACGCGCCGCTCCGTCGAGCTGTAGGTGCCGTCCTTCTCGGCGAACGAGGCCGCCGGCAGGACGACGTCGGCCAGCTCGGCCGTCTCGGTGAGGAAGATGTCCTGGACGACGAGGAACTCGAGCCGGCCGAGGGCGGTGCGCACGTGGGACAGGTCGGGGTCGGCGAGCATCGGGTTCTCGCCCATGACGTAGAGCGCCTTGAGCTTCCCTTGGGCCGCCAGGTCGGTCATGTCCATCATCGTCAGGCCCGGCTTGGGGTTCAGCTCCGTGTGCCAGGCCTCCTGGAACTTCTTGCGGTTCGCCTCGTCGGCGACCGGCTGGTAGCCCGGGTAGACCACGGGCAGCGCGCCCATGTCGCACGCGCCCTGCACGTTGTTCTGGCCGCGCAGCGGATTGACGCCGGTCGAGGGCCGGCCGACGTTGCCGGTGAGCATCGCCAGGTTGGCGAGGCTCTTGACGTTGTCGGTGCCGGTGGTGTGCTGGGTGATGCCCATCGCGTAGACGATCGAGCTCGCGCCGGCCCTGGCGAACATCCGGGCGGCCTCGACGAGCCGGTCCCGCGGCACCCCGGTGATGCCCTCGACGAGCTCCGGCGTGTAGCTCTCGACGGCGCTCTTCACCGCCTCGAACCCCTCGGTCCGCTCGGCGACGAACTTCTTGTTCTCGAGGCCCTCGGCGAGGATCACGTGCATCAGCCCGTTGATCAGCGCGACGTCGGTGCCGGGGCGGTGTCGGAGATGCAGGTCGGCGAACCGCGCCATCGGGACGTGGCGGATGTCGGCCACGATCAGCTTCGCGTTCTTCTCCTTGGCGCGCATCACGTAGCGGGCGACCAGGGGGTGTTGTTCCATGGTGTTCGAGCCGATGACGAGGATGCAGTCGGCGTCCTCGATCTCGCGGACCGAGTTCGTCATCGCGCCGGAACCGAACGTGGCGGCCAGACCGGCCACCGTCACGCTGTGTCAGAGACGCGCACAGTGGTCGACGTTGTTGCTCCCCAGCACGACGCGCACGAACTTCTGCATCAGGTAGTTCTCCTCGTTCGTGCATTTGGCCGAGGAGAGCGCGCCGATGCCGTCGGGCGCGGCGGCCCTCAACCTGGCGGCGACCAGGTCCAGGGCCTCCTTCCACGGGGCCGGCTGGAGCCGGCCGTCCTTCCGGATCAGCGGCGTGGTGAGGCGGTCCTCGGAGGTGACGAACTCGTTCGCGTGCCAGCCCTTGATGCAGAGCCTGCCCTGGCTGACCGGGTGCGAACGCGAGGGCCGCACGCCCACGAGCCTGCCGTCGAGGACCTGCAGGTTGAGGCCGCAACCCGCGCCGCAGTACGGACAGATCGAGAACACGCTCTCATTCGGCATGGCTCGGTTCTCCTCGTTCGATGCTGCCGAGCGGCGACGCCGTCGTCGGATCGACGCCCGCCTCGTAGCCGAACCGCTCCCGGACCTCGGACCGCAGCGACTTCTTCAGCAGCCGCAGCGGGATATCCATCGGACAGGCGCGCTCGCACTCCCCGCAATCGATGCAGCGGTCGGCCAGGTGGATCAGCTGGACGAAGTGGAACGTCGGGAACTCGGGCGGTTGCGCCCCCCGGGGGACGAACAGCTCGCCCTCCATCTGGCATTCCTTGCAGAAGCACATCGGGCACGCGTTCCGGCACCCGTAGCACTTCACGCACTTGCTCAGCTGGTACCGCCAGAACGCCAGGCGCTCCTCGAGCGGGAGCCGCTGGAGCTTCTCGAGCACCGGGTCGTCGACGGGTTTGTCGAGCGGCGTCCCGAACGCCAGGTTCTTCGGGTACGGGCGGGGGCAGCGGCACTCCTCGGCCTGGGCCTGGTCGCACGCGACGCCGATGATCTCGATGCCGTCCAGGCTGAGTTGGAACCGCTTCGCCAGCTCGAACAGCGCCCGCTCGTCGCAGCCCCGGGCGACGATGCCGAGCTTCGCGGTCGGGCTCCGTTCGCGCACGAGGTCGACGACGTTCCGGTCGCTGGGGCGGCAGGTGAAGACGAGCGGCTCCTTGCCCGCGAGCACGAGCTCGTCGAGCTCCTCGGCCGTGGAGAAGAACCGTGGGGCCGGGCCCGCTTTCCGGTTTCCCACGCCGTAGACGAGGTCCAGGCGCTTGGCGTCCAGGGCCTCCTTACAGTGACGGCGGACTTGTTCGAGCATCTTGCGCTCCTGTGAGGGGATTCGGTCCGAGTTGCCTGATCTCGGCGACGTACTCCTCGATCAACTCCACGAAGCGCGCCCCCTCGGAGGCCGAGACCCACTCCAGGCGCACCCGGCGGGGGTCGATGCCGAGCATCTCGAGCGCCTTGCGGAGCAGCGGGATTCTCTTCTCGGTCTGCCAGTTGCCGGTCGTGTAGTGGCAGTCGCCGATGTGGCAGCCGCAGATCAGCACGGCGTCCGCGCCCTGCTTCAGCGCGGACATCACGAGCAGCGGGCTGACCCGCCCGGAGCACATGACCCGGATGATCACGACGTTCGGCGGGTAGCGCATGCGGGCCGTGCCGGCCAGGTCGGCGCCCGTGTAGGAGCACCAGTTGCAGAGGAAGGCGACGATCCTGGGTTCGAAGCTCATGACGGAACTCCTCCGATCCACCTGAGGACCCGCTGCCCCGAGAAGCACGGTCGTGCACTAGCACGTTCCCTGCCACGCCGGCGGCTCCGATCCCGGGTCGTCCCACGCCTGGATAGATCTTCAATTTCAGTGCACTACGCGTTGACAACGGGAGCCGGTGCACGGTCCGTGCGCGCGACCGGGGCAGGGGCGGGGCAGCCTGCCTGCCGGCGGTGGGGCATCACGCCCCGGTGCCGTGCCGTGCCCTCGCGCGTAGGGTCAGTCTTTCGCAGGGACGGAGGGCCGCTTCTGCTCCGCGGCCCGGACGAGGCCCTCCAGGAACGCGATCCAGTCGCTCATGCCCTCGCCGGTGCGCGCGCTGACCTCGAGAATCCGTGCATCGGGTCGCACGGCACGGATCGCATCCAGGCATGCCGTGCGGCTCCACTCGAGGTGCGGCACGAGGTCGAGCTTGGTGATCACGGTCACCGGTGCGTCGTGGAACAGCACGGGGTACTTGAGCGGCTTGTCCTCGCCCTCGGGCGGGGAGAGGAGCGCGATCTTGAACTGCTCGCCCAGGTCGAAGGCCGCCGGGCAGACGAGGTTGCCGACGTTCTCGATGAACAGCAGCCGGGTGGTCGGCCCGACCACGGCCCGCAGGTGCTCGCCCACCTGCTCGGCATCCAGGTGACAGGATGCGCGCGTCTGGATCTGCCGGACCGGCGCGCCGTGCCCGGTGAGCCGCCGCGCGTCGCGGTCGGTCTCCTGGTCGCCCACGATCACCGCGCACTCGACGCGGCCCCGCAGCGCGTCGAGGGTCTTCTGGAGCAGCAGGGTCTTGCCCGAGCCGGGCGAGGAGATCAGGTTCACGGCCACCAGGCCGCGTTCCCGCATCCACGCGCGGTTCCGCTCCGCCGCCTCGTCGTTCCGCTGCAGGACCCGCCGCTCGACCTCGATGCGCCGCGCGGTGCGGTCCGGCACCTGGTCGTGCGAGTGGTCGTGTTCGTGGGTGTGGGTGTGGGTGTGTTCGTGTTCGTGTTCGTGGGTGTGTTCGTGTTCTTGCTCGTGGTGCACATGGACGTGGACGTGCACGTGGACGTGCCCGTCCTCGCCGGCGCCCTCGTCCTCGTGGACGTGCACGTACGTCCGGCCCTGGGCATCGACGTGGCGATGCGCGCCCGCGCGCTCCGCTTGTCTGGCCTCGAGCCCCTCCTGGCATCCGCATTCCTTGCACATCAGATCACCTCGACCGTCTTGATCAGGAAGTCGCGGCCCTCGACGACCTCGACGTTCGTCGAGCCGCACGCCATGCAGCGGATGAACGGCACCTCGGGCCTCGTCCGCTCCCCGCATGCCCGGCACGCGAGGGTGACGGGCACCTCCTCGACGACGAGCGTCGCCCCGGCGGCGACGGTGTTCTCGGCCGCCAGGGGGAAGCAGAACTCCAGCGGGTCACGCTCGACACCGGAGAGCGCGCCGACGACGACTTCGATCCGGAGCGCGCGCTCCGCCCGCTCCTTGCGGCAGATCTCCCCCACCTGTTCGACGAGGGCCACGGCGAGGCTGAGCTCGTGCATCAGCAGATCCTCGGGAGCAGCTCGCCCTGGGGTACATCGACGAGCCGCCGGCCGCCGACGGCGGTGCGCAGGACCACCCGGCCCGCCTCGGGGGTGACGCGGCCGAGCCGGGTCGCGGCCCGACCCTCGGGCCGCGCGCGCCACCGTTCGAGGATCCCGGCCGCGGCGTCGGGCGCGCAGACGAGCAGCACGCGACCCTCGGAGGCGACGTGGAGCAGGTCGAGTCCCAGGGCCTCGGCGACGGCGCGAGCCGACGGGGAGAAGGGCAGGGCGGCCTCCTCGAGCTGGATGCCGACGGGTCGTCCGCCGACCAGCTCGTTGAGCACCGCGGCGGCGCCGCCGCGGGTCGGGTCGCGCATGAAGCGGACGGCGGGGGACAGGTCGCCCAGCGCCTCGACGAGGCGGTGGACCGGGGCGGTGTCGCTCACCGGCCCGCCGGCGATGGCGATGCCCTCGCGGGCGGCCATCACGGCCATGCCGTGGTCGCCGAGCGGGCCGCTGACCAGCAGCTCGTCGCCCGGCCGCAGGCCCGCCGGGTCCAGCTCGAGGCCGGGGAGGGCCTCGCCGATCCCGGCGGTGTTGACGTACATCCCGTCGCACTGGCCGCGGGGGACCACCTTGGTGTCGCCGGTGACCACCTGGACGTCGCAGGCGGCGGCGGCGTCCCGCACGGCGTCGAGCACCTCGCGAAAAACCGCACGGGGGAGGCCTTCCTCGAGGATCAGGGCCAGGGACAGCCAGCGCGGGCGCGCGCCCGACACCGCCAGGTCGTTCACCGTGCCGTGGACGGCGAGGTGTCCGATGTTGCCGCCCGGGAAGCGCAGCGGCTGGACCACGAAGCTGTCGGTGGTGAACACGATGGGGCCGGTCAGGGTCGGCAGGCGGGCGGCGTCCGGCAGGCCGCGCAGCGGGCCGTCCCCGAAGCGCGGCAGGATCTCGCGATCGACCAGCTCGCGGGACAATCGCCCGCCGCCGCCGTGCCCGAGCTGGATCCGTTCGTCGTCCATCGGCTCACGCCCCGTACCGCAGCTCGGCGGCGCAGCTCCCCTCGGAGCTGACCATGCACGGTCCGACCGGCCGGTCCGGCGTGCAGGCGGTGCCGAACAGCCGGCAGTCCCGCGGCCGGATCTTGCCCTTGAGCACGTCGCCGCAGCGGCAGCGCGGGTCGGGCGCGCCCGCCGCCACCGGGCGTCCGTGACGCCGCGCGGCGTCGAACGCGGCGTATTCCGGCCGCAGCGCGAGCCCGCTCCCGGGGATCACGCCGAGGCCGCGCCACGAGGCGTCCTCCGGGACGAGGTACGTCGCCATCACCTCCTGCGCCTTCCGGTTGCCGCCCGGCCGGACCACGCGCTCGTACTGGTTCGCCAGCGCCGGCGCGCGGTCGGCGAGCTGTCCGAGCAGCGTGTCCACTCCGTGGAGGATGTCGAGCGGCTCGAACCCGGCCACCACGCAGCCGATGCCGTACCGCTCGACGAACGGGCGGTAGGCCTCGGAACCGATGATGGCCGTCACGTGGGCCGGGCAGAGGAACGCGTCGACCTGCACTTCGGGGTCCTCGGCCAGCGCGGCGAGGGCCGGCGGCACGGTCTTGAACGCGGTCAAGAGCGACAGGTTGCGCAGGCCGCGCCCGGCGGCGGAGCGCACGAGGGTCACGACCGGCGCGATGGTGGTCTCGAACCCGACGGCCAGGAACACGACCTCGCGCTCGGGGCGGCGCGCGGCGAGGGCCAGCGCGGCTTCCGGGGAGTAGCAGACCTCCACCTCGGCGCCGCGGCTGCGGGCCTCGGCGAGCGTGGAGCGGCTGCCCGGGACGCGGACGAGGTCGCCGAAGGTGGCGATCGTGCAGCCGGAGTCGGCCAGGGCGATCGCGGCATCGACGTAACCGGCGTCGGTGACGCAGACCGGGCACCCGGGACCGGAGATCAGCTCGACCTGCGGCGGAAGCAGGTCGCGCAGGCCGTGGCGCGCGATCGCCATCGTATGGGTGCCGCAGACCTCCATGATCCGCGCCTGCCGGCCCTGGTCGGCCAGCCGGGCCGTGGTGTCCCGGATCCGCCCGGCGAGGTGCCGAGCGGCCTCCGGGTCGCGGAACCCCTCGAGGTAGCGCATCAGCTCGATTCCCGCTCGGCGGCCGCCCAGGCGGCGAACAGCTCGAGCCGCTCGTTGGCCTCGTTCACGTCCAGGCGTTCGATCGCGAACCCGGCGTGGATGATCACGTAGTCGCCGACCCGCGGGTCGTCGATCAGGCTGAGGTTGACGTCGTAGCGCGCACCTTCCACCTCGGCCACGCCGGCCGCGCCGTCGTCACGGACCTCGGTGAGCTGCATCGGAACGGCCAGGCACATGCGACGTCCTCCACGGGCCGCGCCCGCGCGGCCGATCGATCCCTAGCCGATCCCGGGGGGCCGTGCCAGTCCCCCCCGCAGGTCGGACCATCCGGCCACCACGGCCTGGCCCAGCGCGACGCCGCCGTCGTTGGGCGGGACCCGGGCGTGCTCGCGGACCACGAACCCGGCCGTCGCCAGCCGCTCGCGCACGAGCGGCACGAGGAGGCGATTCACGAACACCCCGCCGGTGAGCAGCACGGTGTCCTGGCCGGTCG
>JAFGHH010000138.1 GCA_016930215.1 Deltaproteobacteria bacterium | reverse complement strand
GGTCGTCGGCCGCGTCGCTGCCGCCGTCCCGCTCGGAGAACTCGGCGTGCGAGAGGAAGCAGCCGGACGCGGGACCGGCGAGGAGCAGGACGAGGATCCACGGGATCGGGCGACGCATGCGACACCTCCGCCGCGGCCGAGCAAAGCACGCCCCGTACCAGCCGGATCGCCCCAGTCGACGATTTGGAAATCATCCATGAACACAAAGGATTATAATACATTCCTTCACGTCCCGTGGAAGGCACCGTCGCCGGTCACGGTGGCGCGAAGTGGCACGTTCGGCCGATCAGAAGGTGAACTGGACCTGGTAGTTGCCGTCGAGGGTGGTGGTGCTGTCGGAATCGACGAACAGGAAGTGGAGCCCCTTGGCGAGGGAGCCCAGGGCCAGCGAGGTGGCGTTGGGGTTGCCGCAGTCGCCGGGCCCGACGTTGCAGGCGAGCTCGGCGCCGTGTCCGACGGGGATGCCGCAACCGGTGTTGCGCAGGTAGAGCACGGAGGGGAAGTCGGTGTCCGCGTGACAGGTGGTCGCCGCGACGGTCCCGGCCGGGCACGGAGCGAAGGCGTACAGGTCCTCGGGGCCGTCGCCGCCGCAGCTTCCCCGCGTTCTGCGGGTTGCACTTCCCTCGAGCACGCCGGGGAACGAGCCGTCGGCTTCGACCGGGACGGCATCGGAGCAGCCGATGCCGATGACTTGGTAGGAGAGCCGGAAGGCGCCGACGTCGGTCGCGTTGACGCCGTCGACGGCGACGTAGACGGTCTGATCCGCCGGCCCGATGGTGCCCAGGAGGCCGAACCATTTGGGTCGGGTGGTGCTGCAGGCGCCGCCGGCCTCGCAGCCGAGCGGCAGGGTGGTGGAGCCGGTCGGGCACGCGGTGTAGACGCGCAGCATGCCGTGCCACCCGGCGCCGTCGAGCAGGTCGAGGTAGACCCAGTGCCGGCCGGTACCGATCGGGAACTTGAACCAGACGTCGGGGCCGTCCCCCGCCATGGCCGACCCGCCGCAGCGCGCGCCGTCGTCGGTGGCGCCGTAGGTCGCGGCGGGGGCGGTGGTCTGCACGGCGGTGCTCGCGCCGAGCGCGTAGGCGTCGGCGCACCCGTCGTTCGTCGACGGATCGGTGAGGAACGCGCCGACGTCGAGCGTGACCAGGCCGCGGGAACCGTCCCGACCATCGACGACGACGTGGTAGGTTCCCGGGTCGAGCAACAGTCCCAGCTCGGACCAGCCGGTGCCGCCGTCCGCCGCGGCGTTGTCGTTGCAGCCGAGCTCGGTCCCCGGGCAGGTGCCGCCGGCCGTCAGGTAGACGGCGAGCACGGTGTCGAACGAGGACCCCTGCGTGGACAGCCGGACGTAGCTTGGCCGGTCCAGCCTGAGCACGTAGACGATGTCCGGGGCGCCGACGCTGGAGGCCGGCGCGCAGGTGGGGCGGTAGTCGTCGGAAGCGCCGCAGGTGGAGCCGGGGAGGTGGGCGGTGCCGAGCGCGGACAGGGCGATCGGCTCGGCGCCGGCGCACCGGTCGCTGTCGGGAGCGGTGCCCCAGGTGCGCGGTCCCCAGACGCAGGTTGCGGTGCAGAGCTCGTGATACTCGCAGATACCGGTCGGGTCGTACCCGCCCTGTACGGTGCCGACGCAGCAGGCGAACCCGTTGTCGCAGGCGCCGTCGCAGTCGTCGTCGGCGCCGTTGCAGACCTCGCCGGGCGGGGAGCAGACGTCCGACAGCTCGCAGTCATCCAGGCACGCCTGGTTGCCGGTGGATCCGCAGGTCGTGCTGCAGGGCACGCCCTCCGTGTCGCACTCCTCGGCCCCCGTGACGAAGATGTAGCCGTCGCCGCAGACGGCGTGCCGGCAGTTGGAGATGCAGTCGTCCGTGTTGTCGGTGTTGCCGTCGTCGCACTCCTCGCCTGGGTCCACGCGCGCGTCGCCGCAGTTGACGGAGACGCACAGCCCGGCGCGGCAGGCGCCCGTGCCGCCGCCGGCAAGGGTGCACTCGGTGCCGTCGGCGGGGGCGCCGCCGTGAACGCAGACGTGGCCGCTGCAGATTTCCTCGCCGTTGCAGTACTCGTCGTCGTTGCAGTCGTCGTGGGTCTCGCAGCTCCAGGTGCAATCCGGTTCGCACCCGTCGCCGGCGACGGTGTTGGCGTCGTCGCACTCCTCGCCCGGCTCGACCACGCCGTTGCCGCACACGGCGGGGACGTCGGTCGGCCCGTCGTCGGCGGTGTCGCCCGGATCCCCGTCCGCGGCGTCGTCGGGTCCGGTGTCGCCGTCGTACCCGCCGTCCCCGTCGCGGCCGTCGTCGTGGGTACCGCCGTCGTCCTCGGTCGCGACGACCGAGCCGCAGCCGGCGGCAAGGAGCAGCACCAGGAGTCCGACCGGGCACGCGAGGCTTGCTGATCTCATCGCTACGACCTCCCGCTTCCCCGCTAGGATGCAGCACGGACGGCCGGACGGCAACCCGCGCCGGCTCGCCGGGACGAGGTCATTCGACGATGACCCAGTCGGGGCAGACGCGGCGGCCGGCCAGGCACGGGAAGGCGAGGCCCTGGAGCGCGCGGCGGATGCAGCGCAGCGTCTCGTCGTCCCGTCCGCCGGGGCGGCCGCGGGCGGGGCGCACGTCGGCCACCGTCCCTCCGTCGCCGACGACGATCACGACGTTGCCGGAGTGGACGGGGGACGCGTAGCCGCCGCAGCGTTCCTCGATCCGGGAGGCCATCTCGGCGTACTCGGGGCCTTCGCGCCCCTGCCGTTCGATCTCGCGGCCGGCGAGGCAGCTCCAGTCGCCGTCGGCGAAGGCCTGCCGCACGCGGTCGGCGCGGCCGTCGTCCGAGTCCTCGCAGGGGCCGACGCTGCCGTCCCAGCCACGGCTGACGGACGGTGGGCCCTCGGACCAGAAGCGGACCTCGAGGCTCGGGCAGCCTTCGCGGCCCAGGTCGAGCGCGTCGAGGCGTGCGCGGGCGGCGAGCTCCGCCTGGTCGGCGGTTCTTCCGGAGCAATCGTCGGCGGGCTCCGTTCCGACCGGGACGGGATCCTCGGCCGGCCCGGCGTCGTCGTCGGGCGCGGCGGCAACAGGCGGCGGCTCGACGGCGGCCTGGGGCGGCGACGGCTCGACGGCGACATCGCCGGCGGCCTGGGGCGGCGACGGCTCGACGGCGACATCGCCGGCGGCCGTCGTCTCGGCCGGACGCGATTCGGGGCCACGCGACGCGGTGCCCGACGAGCAGCCGGCGTCCGCGGCAGCGAGGCAGAACACGAGGGCGGTCGCGGCGGCGGTCCGCATCGGCGAGAAGATCCGGCCCGGGCGTTGCAGGCGGGCCTGGAGCATCCCGGCCGGCGCGTCGACGTCGTCGCAGAGCCGGGCGACCTCCGCGGCGGTTGCGGCGACCAGGCCTGCGGCGTCGTCGAAGCCTCCGCCGGCCCGTGCAAGCTCGAGGCCGCGGCGCAGGGCCTCGACGCGCAGACGGTTCGCCTCGGCGGCCAGGGCGCCGCAGCGGGCGGCGAGGTCGGCGGCCGGGAGCTCCGGGCGGAGCCGGCGGGCGAGCGCCAGGGCCAGGGCGAGGTCGTGGACGCGGAAGGCGAGACTGTAGTTGCCGAACGACTCGCCGCGCAGGCGGGCGAAGACCTCGCCGAAACGAGCCACGACGGGGTCCGGGAAGCTGTAGCCCCAGCGCAGCGGGTTGCCGACCAGGCGTCCCTCGCGGGCCAGCCGCTGCTGCAGCCGCGTGCCGTGGTACGGCATCATCTGCGTCGCCTCGAACACCCCGCCGCGCATCCCGGCGAGGAACTCGAGGCCGCCGGCGATCGTCGCCGGGGTCGAGTCGGGGTGGAGCAGCATCAGGTTGGCGACGGTGGCGATCCCCTGCTCGGCGAGTCGCGCGATCGCGTCCGTCCCCTCGGCGACGCCCGAGGTACGGCCGAAGCGGCGCAGCTCCTCGCGCGAGGCCAGCTCGACGCCGACGAAGCAGCGCACCAGCCCCAGGTCGGCGGCGGAGCGGACGACGTCGGGGTGCAGGAGGTCGGCGCGGGACATCATGCCGAAGCCGAAACGGCCGACGCGGCGTCGGGCGAGGCCGCGGCGCCAGCGGTCGAGTTGCCCGAGGGCCGCGTCGCGGTCGGCGGGCAACAGGTGCTCGTCGACGAAGTAGAAGTAGCGCACGCCGCGGTCGTGCCAGAGGCCCGCCAACTCATCGCACAGCTCGTCGTCGTCGCGGCGGCGGGTGCCGCCGACGCCGGCGGCGCGGAGCTCGGCGGCGCCGCAGCCGGCGCGCAGTCCCTCGGCCCGCTCCAGCGTCTGGAGCGCGGCCGGGCCGCAGTACAGGCAGCGGCCGGGGCAGCCGCGGGCGGAGGAGACGTGGGCGGCGCGCATCCCGAGGATCTCCGGCAGCTCGCCGCGCACGGCGCGCACCCGCAACGGCAGCGGGTCGGTCACCGGCGCGGGGCGACCGTCGCCGGCACGGGTCGTCAGGCCGGGGACGTCGTCGAGGGATTCGCCGCGTGCGAGGGCGCGGGCCAGTGCGACGAGCGGCCGCTCGCCGGCGAAGCGCACGACGCTTCCGAGCCACGGGTAGCGCTCGAGCAGCCACTCGCGCGCGAGGGTGGCGAAGGCGCCGCCGCAGGTGACGTGGCCGGGGTAGCCGCGGGCGTCGAGCAGCTCGCCGAGGGCCAGGGGCAGGAACGAGGTGTTGCCGTCGGGGAGGGCGAGGCCGACGAGCGGCACGTCGCCGGCGAGGGCGCGGCGGGCGAGCGCCGGGAGGTCGTCGGGGCCGTTGAGCACGCCGAGCTCGCCGGGGATGCCGGCGTCGCGCAGGGCGCCGAGCAGGCACGCAAGGCCGAGGTTCTCGGCGTCGGCGAGCTTGCGGCCGACGAGCAGGACCGTCGGAGCGGAAGCCGTTGAGGACATGGAACTCCCTCCCTACCCTAGGGGAAGCGGGGAGGGACGAGGGGGAGGAGCGGGGGGTGGCGCTACGGGGCGGCGGTCGCCAGGTTCAGCGTGTACGAGGAGATCGCCGTGCTGCCGAAGGCGGTGATCCGGATCTCGTAGGTGCCGGCGGCGAGGCTGTCGCCCGACCAGGTCTCGGTCACGCCGAAGGCGAGGTGGTTGAACAGCGCGCCGGTGGCGTCGAGGATCCGGACGTCGGGATTGCCGGCGGTGGTGACGACGTTGCCGTCGAGGAGCACGGCGCCGGTGAAGGTGATCATGTGGGAGACGGAGGCGCCGGCCGCGATGGCGCCGCCGGCGACCGGGGCGATCGTCGCGGCGGGAGCGAAGGAGCCGAGCGAGGGGATCGTCGAGCAGCTGCCGGCGCCGGCGCCGGTGCAGGTGTAGCCGAACTCGACCTCGCAGCGGCCGGTGCAGCCGTCGCCGTCCGCCAGGCCGCCGTCGTCGCAGGCCTCGCCGGTGTCGAGCGTGCCGTTGCCGCAGGGGACGGGGGTGGCGGCGCTGACGGTGAGGCTGAACGTGCCGCAGCCGGAGTAGGCGTCGGCGACGACGTAGAAGGTCTGGGCGGTCGTCTCGTAGTTCTCCAGGGTGAGGGTCTCGGGGTCGTCCGCGCCGACGACGCAGAAGGCGCCGGTCACGTCGGCGCAGCTCGTGGTGACCCACACCGAGGCGTCGAACGAGGGCCCGTCCATCGTGATGGTGACCTGCGAGGCGGCCGGCACGACCAGGCGATAGAGCAGCTCGTTGGAGTTCGTGTGGTAGCCGGTGCAGCTCGAGCCGCTGCCGGCGGCGTTGTAGTCGCTGCTGCCGGTGCAGCTGTCCTGGCTGCTGAGCGTGGCGCCGGGGGTGATGTCGGTCGCCGGGCAGGTGAACGTCTCGCAGGCTCCCGTCTCGCCGTTCCAGGCGAAGCCCTCGTCGCAGACGCAGGCGAAGTCGTTGCCGGCGTGGACGCACACGCCCGAGGAATGGGCGACGGAGGTGCAGGGGTCGCCGGAGCAGCCGTCGGTGTAGCAGTAGCCGTCGGCGGCGCAGTACAGCGTGGACGACGGGTCGTTGCAGCCTTCGGTGTCGCAGTCGGAGATCGCCACGCAGTACTGGACGGTTCCGGAGTCGCTGCCGGTGTCGCAGAACAGGCCGGGGATGCAGTCGGTGTCGGCGGCGCAGCCGGCGACGCAGTACTCGTCCACCGCGCCGGTCCACAAGTCGGTGACGGCGATGCCGACGCTGCCGGTATCGCCGGCGCAGGGGCTGCCCTCGGCCACCCAGTCCGGACCGTTCCACTGTATGCAGTTGCCGCCGCCGCTCGTGGCGCAGTACGTGTCGTAGCCGGGCATGCCGGTGCCGGGGCAGTCGGCGTTGGTCTCGCAGGGACCGCCCCAGGTCGCGCCGGGCGGGTAGCAGTGGTTGGTCGAGGCGGTGTAGGTCGCCGGGTTGCACCCGTCGCACGCCGCGCAGGAGCCGCTGCAGCCGCCGGTGGCGTCGCAGTCCATGTGGCGGCTCGTGCAGTCGAGGTAGTCGCAATCGTCGTAGGCGCAGTCGGTGGCGTCGTCGTTCAGGTGCTCGCCCGGCGGGCAGGTGCAGACGCTGAACATCTCGCCGGTGGTGTCGACCTCGCAATGCCCGGTCGAGGTGCACTGGGTGTCGGAATCGCAGTCGGACCAGCAGACGCTGCCCGAGGTCAGGGCCAGGCACATGTACCCGTCGCGGCAGTCGGTGTCGGTCGTGCAGCTATCGGCGCAGAACGTGTACTCGCCGTACGTGACGCACAGGTTCTCGCCGCAGTCGCCCTCGGTGCCGCAGTCGGTGGCGCAGTAGCCGCCGGGGTTCCCCATCGCGAACTCGGTGAAGCAGTAGCCCTCGTCACAATCGTCGTCCACGAGGCACGGGGACCCGACGTCGCCCGTCGGGAGGGCGACGCAGTTCCCGGCGCCGTCGCAGGCGGTGCCGGTGGCGCAGGTGGACGTACAGGTGCCGCCCACGCACTCCTCGCACTCGTTGGGGTCGCACGGCGGGTCGCAGGTCGGCTCGACCTCGGCCTCGGTGTCCGCATCGACGTCCGGATCGGCGTCGGCGTCGGCGTCGGCGTCGGCATCGGCGCCGGTATCGACCACGTCGTCGCCGGAGTCGTCATCGCCGCAACCGGCGAACCCGAAGGTGCCGATCCCGGCCAGCAAAGCGAGCAGCATCAGTTTCTGGGCCATCTGTTCCTCTCCTTCCGGCGCCCGTCCCCCGGGCCGCCCGGTCGCAGGGGCCTATAGCGCCCATCGGCGCGGGCCGCAAGCGGAAATCGGCGGGAATCGGCGCGGGTCGGCGGGTGGGGGCGACGGTGGACGGGCGGCCCGGCGCGAGCTAGGCTGCACCGGTGTCGGCGGGGCGAGGTGTCGCATGAATCGATGGTCGCTGCTTTCCTGGTGCTGTCTGGCCGGCCTGCTATCGGGCGACTGCGGCGACGACACGACACCGGCGGAGGACGCGGACGTCGCGGACGACGCGCCGGCGGACATCCCGGAAGACATCCCGATCGACACGGTCGACCCCGCCTGGTACGAGCCGGACCCGGAGGGGCGGCTGACCGAGGGCAACCTCCGCGAGGCGGACCCGGAGATGCTGGTGATCGCGCCGCCGGAGCTGGCCGACGCCTGGCAGGCGTACGCGCGGCACCGCAACCTGACCGGGATCCCGACGCGCGTGGTGACGACGGACGAGGTGTTCGCGGCGGCGGACGGAGCGGACGAGGCGGACCGGCTGCGGAACTACCTCGGCCGGGAGTATCTCGAGCACGGGCTGCGCTTCGCGCTGCTCGGGGGCGACGCGGAGTTGGTGCCGTTCCGGCGGGTCGAGGCCTCGGTGACGGTGCCGTTCTCGGGAACGTACACGACGAACGGCCCGACGGACCTGTTCTTCGCGGAGCTGGACGCCGACTGGGACCGGGACGGCGACGGGCGCTGGGGCGAGCGGATCCAGGACCTGTCGCTCGACGAGCTGCGGCAGGCGGAGCTGGCGGTGGGACGGGTGCCGGCGGGGGACGCGGCGGAGGTCGGGAACTTCGTCCGCAAGGTGGCGGCCTACGAGGCGGACGCGAACCAGCGGGGGGCCTACCCGCTGTTCTTCAGCGACCTGGCCACGACGATGGCCCTGGTCGGCGACATCGATGGCGCGGAGGCGATGGAGATCACGATCGCGGACGTGTTCCCGCCGGAGTTCCGGGACAACGCCTGGCGGCTGTACACGACGGACGAGGCGTTGGCGGACTACGGCGGCGAGCCGATCACGGCGCGACGTGTGGCGCAGCGGCTGCGGGACGGCTATCCGCTGTCGTTCCACAACGGCCACGGCTCCCACTGGTACCTCGCCAACCCGCTCGACGGCGACTGGGCCCGCGGGCTGGACAATGCGATGCCGACGGTGCTGGCGAGCTGCGCCTGCCTGTCGGCCAACTTCGCGGACGTGGCCGACGACATCACCTTCGACCTGTGGACCGAGCAGGGTCCGGGGGAGGACTCGGCGGCCGAGCTGCTGATCACCGGCCCGTGCGGCGCGGTGGGCTACGTCGGCAACACCGCCGTCGGCCTCGGCCCGGTGGGCGGCGTGCAGCTCCTGGACGCGTTCTACCGGGCGATGTTCGAGCAGGGCCTGACGCGGCTGGGCGAGGCGCTGAACTACGGCCGCGCGCACATCCGCGACATGAACCTGGTGGTCCGCGGCATCCCGATGCCGACGTCCGACGACACCGAGTGGTGGACGCTGCTGGCGGTGATCCTGCTCGGCGACCCCGCGCTGCCGATGTGGATCCACACCCCCCGCCCGATCGAGCTGACGGTCCCGGCGACCTACGGCCCGGGCTGGCAGGAGCTGACGGTGCACGTGTCCGAGCCCGGGGGCATCCCGGCCCCCGGCGCGACCGTCGTGGCGCTCAAGGACGGCGACTTCGTCCTCCGCGGCACGACCGACGACGCCGGCGACGTGGTCTTCCGCTTCATCCCGACCGGCCCGGCGGGGATCACCGTCCGTGCGACCGCTCCCTGGCTCCAGCCGGTCGAGGCGCTGATCGCGCCGTTGTAGGAGCGCCCGGGCAGGTCGGCATCACAACGGCGTGCAGGCCCCCGGTTCCTCCCAGTGCAGGAGCGGCGAGCAGGCCGCCTGGCCGGCGTGGTCGGTCGGCACTTCGCAGAGCTCGGTCGCGCCCGGGGTGCGCTGGAAGGTGATCGTGTAGCTCCAGTGGCCCCAGACGTTCTCGGCGTAGGTGCTGCAGTAGTTGCAGCGGCCGCCCGCGCCGTCGTCCTGGTCCTCCCAGATCCCGGTGTAGATCTCGATCGCCGTGTCGCCCGGCGCGTCCGCCACGCGCTCGTGGAAGAAGCAGCGGGGGT
>JAFGHH010000137.1 GCA_016930215.1 Deltaproteobacteria bacterium | reverse complement strand
GGCACGGTCGTCGTCCGGACCTCCTCCGGGCGCTCCACCACCCCGGCCCGGATCCCGCGCGCCACGTAGTACGGGACGAACACCAGCCGCGCGTCCACCGGCTGCAGCTCGCGGCGGAGCGAGCGCGGCAGCACGCCGCCCTCGGTCAGCCCGCGGCGCAGCGCGAGGAGCGCGGCCGAGCGGTCCAGCCGGGGCGGCAGGTACTGCCGGCCGCCGGAGGGCGTCTCGAGCGGCGCCGAGCGGACCCCGCAGAAGGCGCAGCGCACGGCGCCGCCGCTGGCGTCCTGGTCCAAGAGCGCACCGCACTCGGGACAGGCGAACCGCTGCACGCGGGCCGTCATCGTCCGCGCGCCTCCCCCGCGCCCGCCGGTCGCTTGCGCCCGCCGGCCGTCAGACGATGCGCCGGGTACCAGGCGAGCAGCCCCCAGGCGACGGACGCCGCCAGCGCCGCCCACGGGTTCGGGACGAACGTGCCCACGGCGAGGACGCCGACGGTGAAGGCGACCAGGAGCGCGCCGAGGGCGGGCGAGAACCGGAGCCGCTCCGGGTTCAGCGGCTCGGCCGTCACCACCTCGCCGTCCACCCGGTCGACCCACGCGTCGAGCTCGCGTCCTCCGGCCGACAGCCGGACGCCGAACCAGGGCACGTAGCGCAGGACCTCGCCGGGGGCCGGCGCGGAGTCGGGCCAGACCCAGCCGGCGTCCGCGCCGAGCGCCGTCTCGTCCACCGGCTCCGTCTCGGCTCCCGGGAGCGGCCGTTCCGCGAGCTGCGGGTCGGCGGTGCCGGCGGCCGCCCGGCCGGGGCTTCCGGCCGCCGCGGGGGCCGATACCCAGTACGGGAGCCACAGCTCGTGCGACGCCGCGACGGTCGGTACGCTCCCCAGGTCCGCGCCGCGGGCGAAGCGGGCCAGCGCCGCCGGCAGGTCCGGCGCGCCCAGTGCCGGCCGCAGGCGACCGACGGGAACGGTGACGCGGCCGCGCACCAGGTTGGCCGCGCCGCAGTGGTCGCAGCGCACGACGTGCCGGTCCGGCTCGAGCGCCAGTTCGGCCCCGCAGCCGGCGCAGCGGCCGGTCGCCGTCACAGGAACCTCTCGAAGCGATCCTTCTTCGCCTTGCACACGGGGCAGACCCCGGGCGCCGCGTCGCGCGCGGCGAGGTATCCGCAGACCTGGCAGCGCCATACCGGGTACGGGAGCTTCCCGGTGCCGGGCACCGCGCCTTCCGCGACCGGCGGCGGCTCGGGCGAGTACCCCTCGCGCATGAACTTCTCCGGGCGCCGCTCCGGGATCGACTGCTGCCGGACCTTGCCGCCGAGCCACTCCTCGCCGACGTACAGCGCGCAGTAGCACGCGCCGAACTCCTCGAGGTCCGCGTCGCGGTAGTTGCAGGGGCAGATCACGTCGAGGTCCTTCGACTTCTCGCCGAAGGCGAGGCGGCAGGGACAGGCCCAGTAGCCGTAGCGCTTCTCGTTGACGAGCAGCGCCTCGACCAGGCGCAGGGTGAACTCGCGGTCCGGGTTCAGCCGGTACCCGCCTTCGCGCGCCTCGCGGTCGAGCCGCGCGTGGAGGGCGAGCACCTCCGGGGCGAACTCCTCCGATTTCGATGTTGGGCCGTTCATCGCGACAGCGCCTCCCGGGTCTTGTCGGGGTCGTAGCCGACGATCACCTGCTCGTCGATCTGCAGCACGGGGTAGTTGCCGCGCGGGTTCAACGCCCGCACCTCGTCCGAAACCATCTTCCGCTCGAGGCCTTCCAGCAGGTCGACGTCGACGTACTCGTGCTCCACGTCCTCGGCCGCCAGCAGCTCCTTGGTCTTGCGGCACCAGCCGCAGGTCGACAACGCATAGAGCACGACGCGGTGCTTGTTCCGGCTTCCCGACACCTTGTTGAAGCTCATCGGGCGCTCCCTTCCGCCAGACCCTTGTAGCCCGGACCGCATTCTCCGCGCAACGGGCAAGGGGGCCCCGCACCTTCGCACGAGCGGCCGAGGTTCCTTCGCCGGGCGCGGGCTGGTAGCCTGCGTCCGATGGACTCCCGGCGCGCCGCGGTCGCCGTCGCCCTGCTCGCCCTGACGCTCGGCGTGCTGCACTTGGTGATGGCCGGGGCGCTCGAGCTGTCGCCCGACGAGGCGTACTACTGGAGCTGGGCGCAGGCGCCGGCGCTGGCCTATCCCGACCATCCGCCGCTCTGCGCCTGGCTCGTCGCGCTCGGGACGGCGGTCGGGGGCGACACGGCGCTCGGCGTGCGCTGGCCGTTCGTGCTGCTCGGCACGCTGCTGGTGCCGCTGGTGTTCGTCGCGGGCCGTCGGGCCGGCCTGCGTCCGGGCCTGGCGCTGCTGGCCGCGGCGGCGGCGGGGACGTCGCTGCTCGGCTCGGCCGCGGCGCTGCTCGCCACGCCGGACACGCCGCTGGCGTTCGGCTGGGCGGTGGGCCTGGTCGGCCTGCTCGGAGCCGCCGGCGTGCGCCCGTCCCGGCTCGACTGGCCGCTCGTCGCCGCGGGGATCGCCGTCGCCTGCTGGTCCAAGCTCACCGGCGTCCTGCTGCCCGTCGTGGTCGCGGCCTGGCTGGTCCGCCCGGCCGGTGCCGGGTGGCGCCGGCGCCCGCAGCCGTGGCTCGCGCTCGCGGCCGGGCCGGCGGCGGCGGCGCCGACGTTCTGGGCGGATGCCGCCGGCGGGGGGGCGACCGGCTTCCAACTGGCCCACGGCCTGTGGTCGCCGGGGCTGTCGTTCCTCGAGCGGGTGGGCAACCTCGGCGCGTACGTCGGCGCGCAGCTCGGGCTGCTGACCCCGCTGCTCGCGGTGGGCGTCGTGGTGTTCCTCGTCCGCCCGCGGCTCGGCGAGCCGTCGCGCGCCGCGGTCTGGTGGTCGGCGCTGCTGCCGTGGGCGGCATTCCTCCTGGCCGCACCGCTGGCGGCGCCGGAGGCCAACTGGCCGGGGGTGGCGCACCTCGGCGGCCTGCTCGGCGCGGCACTCGCCGTCCAGGAGGCGCAGCGGCGGGGAGCCCGCTGGTCCCGAACGGGGTGGGTCGCCGCGGCGCTGGCGCTGGCGGTCGCGGTGTCGGCCGCGGTCCACGTCCACCTCGCCCGCCCGTGCCTGCCGCTCGACCGGAGCGGGGGCGAGCCGTTCGTCGGCTCGACCGACCCCGCCGCGCGGCTGCACGGCTGGGAGGCGCTCGTGCGGGCGCTGGAGCGTCAGGGCGACGCGGTGTGTCCCGGCTGGTACGGAGCGGTGGCGCTGCTGCGATTCCACCGGTTCCGCGGGTCGGTCGCGCCGGGTTGCGCCGGCGGCATCGCGGGCGGCGGGCGCGGCCGCGGGGAGCCGCGGCCGGCGCCGGGCGTGGCGTTGTGGCTCGAGCCGTCGGCGGGACTCGGACTGCCCGGCGGTTTCGCGGTACGAGCGCCGGGGAATTGCGTCGAGCTGCCGCCGGGTCCGGCGTCGTGGGACCCCGGCCTGGCGCGTCCCGCGGCGCCGGTCCGTCTGCGACGGCTGCGCTGTCCGTGAGCCGCGGAGACGCGCCCGGCCGCGTTTGCGAACCCCCCCCTAGTGTGGTAACTCCCGTCCGTTCATGAGCGTGGAGACTGCCAGCCTCGTCGGCCGCTATCAGCTTCTCGAGATGATCGCTCGGGGGGGGATGGCCGAGGTGTTCAAGGCGAAGTCGTTCGGCGTCGAGGGGTTCGAGAAGACGGTGGTGATCAAGCGGATCCTGCCGGAGTTCTCGACGACGCGGGGCTTCGTCGAGATGTTCATCAACGAGGCGAAGATCGCGGTGAACCTGTCGCACGCGAACATCGTGCAGGTGTTCGACCTGGGGAAGGACGACGCGGAGCGGTACTACATCGCGATGGAGCATGTGGCGGGGATGGACCTGGCGGAGCTGCTGCGGCGGTGTTTGCGGCGGGGCCAGCCGTTCCCGGCGGAGCTGGCGGTCTACGTGACGGCGGAGGTCTGCAAGGGGCTGGACTACGCGCACCGGCGCCGCGGTCCGGACCTGGCGCCGCTGAACATCGTGCACCGGGACATCAGCCCGCACAACGTGCTGGTCTCGTTCGAGGGGGAGGTGAAGATCACCGACTTCGGCATCGCGCGGGCGAAGCACCTGGTGGCGGAGCCGACGGGGAGCGCGGTCCAGGGGAAGTTCTCGTACATGTCGCCGGAACAGGCAAGGGGCGAGGACGTCGATGCACGGACGGACGTGTTCTCGCTGGGGGTGGTGCTGTACGAGCTGGTCGCGGGGGTGAATCCGTTCCGCGACGCGACCGGCGCCAAGACGCTCGAACGGGTCCAGAAGGGCCAGGCGGTGTCGCTCGCGGAGGTCAAGTCCGACCTGGCGGGCGAGCTGCGGCGGGTGATCGAGACGGCGATCTTCCCGGCGCTGGAGAAGCGCTACCCCAACGCGGGCCGGTTCCACGAGGATTTGATCGGCTTCCTGTACACGAGCGGGCTGCGGGTCGGCGCGCACGACCTGGCACAGTTCGTCCAGGCGCTGCGGGACGCGCCGCGGCCGTCCAACGAGCAGCTGGCGCGGGACATCATCCAGATCCTGGACCGGCCGGATTCGGCGACGGGCGCGGCGGTGTCGCGCACGGGGCTGGACGAGACGACGGCGCGGCAGGTTCCGGAGGCGGCGCCGGCGGAGAAGACGCACACGCCGTCGGTGCAGCAGGCCGAGTTGGACCGCGAGCAGCGGGACGTGACGGCGCTGTGCCTGGCCTTCCCGGGGCTGGACGAGGCCGAGCGGTTTGCGGCGGAGGCGCGTCGGATCGTCGAGCGGCACGGCGGGCAGGTGCAGGTGGACCACGCCGAGTACCTGTTCGCGCTGTTCGGCCTGGTGGAGACCGACGGCCGGGACCTCGAGGCCGCCGCGCGCTGCGCCCTGCGCATCCGCCGCGTCTCGCGCGACATCGCCGACCAGCGCGGCCGCCGCGTCGGTCTCGCGCTGCGCTCCGTGCGCGTGGTGGTCGATGCCGACGACCGGCTCCAGGAGGACGAGCTGTTCCGGCAGCTCGTGCTGCAGATGCGCGACCAGGCCGGACGCTGTCCCGGGCTGGTGTCGGCGGACGGGCGCACCGGCCGCCACCTGCGCGAGCAGTTCCTGATCGACGAGGCGCCGGCGGTCTTGTCGACGGCCCCGCCGGAGCTGTTCGTGGTGCAGGACGAGCGGCCGGCGGCGGCCGGCGCGACGCCGATGGTCGGCCGGCGGGACGCGATCAAGGCGGTGGCCGAACACCTGACGGCGGCCTCCGGCGGCTCCGGCCGCGTGGTGTCGCTGATCGGCGAGGCGGGCACGGGCAAGACGCGGCTGCTGCAGGAGGTGGCCCACCGCCTGCGGAACCGCTACGAGGCCTTCTGGTACGAAGCGCGCTGCGCGCGCCAGCAGGCCGCGGCCCCCTACGCCGCCTACGGCTCGCTGGTCCGCGCGATCGTCGGCGCCGACGAATCGGACCCCGCCCCGACGCTGGTCGAGCGGCTGCGGCGGCTGCGCGAGCTGGGGTGCGGCCGCGAGGAGGTCGACGCCGTCAGCACCGCGCTCGGCGTCCCCGTCGCCGCCACCTTCGGGCCCGAGGACCTGGCGCGCATCCTCAAGGGCTCGATCACCCGCATCGTCTCCGCCCTGGCGGCCGAGCGGGTGACGATCCTGGTGATCGAGGGGGCGGCGTGGATCGACCCCGACTCGATGGCCGCGCTCGACGGCCTGCTCCAACTGGCCCGCCGGCTGCGGCTGCTGGTGTTCCTCACCGCCCGCCCGGACGGCGCCTTCCCGTGGCGCGACCTGCCGCACTACCGCGAGCTGGTGCTGGGGCCGCTGCCCGAGGCGGACGCCCAGCGGCTGGTGCTGGCGCGGCTGGGCAACCCCAAGGACGCGCCGTTCCAGCTGCTCCAGGACGTGGTCCACAAGTCCGGCGGCAACCCGCTGTTCATCGAGGAGTACCTCAAGGGCCTCGAGGAATCCGGGGCGCTCGTGCACAGCGGCGACACCCTGACCTACCAGCCGGAGGCCGCGGCGACCGAGGTGCCCAAGACGCTGCGCGGCATCGTCACCGCGCGCCTCGGCCAGCTCTCCCAGGAGGCCCGTTCGGTGCTGCGCGTCGGCGCGGTGATCGGCCTGCGCTTCCACGTCGACCTCCTGGCCCAGGTGCTGGGCATGCGCAGCGCCGCGCTCTATCCGTACCTCGCGGAGTTCGAGAACCGCGGCGTGCTGCTCCGGGCGTCGCTGGTCGAGTACGCGTTCGCCCACGACCTGACGCGCGACGTGATCTACGACGCGCTGACGTACGCCAACCGCCGCGAGCTGCACCAGCGGGTGGCGCAGGCGGTCGAGACGCTGTACGCCGACCGGCTGCCGGACTTCTTCGAGGTGCTGGCGCACCACTACCGGGAGAGCACCGACCGCGAGAAGGCGATCGTCTACCTGGTGAAGAACGGCGACCGGCTGGCCCGCGAGTACTCGCCCGAGGCGGCCCTGCAGCAGTACCTCAAGGCGATCGACCTGATGCGCAACGCGCCGCAGCCCGACAACCGGTCGATCCTGTCGGCGTACCAGCGGGTCGGCGAGCTGGCGCTGGCCGCCAACCGCGCGGACCTCGGCTTCGAGAAGATGCGGCTGGCCGCGGACCTGGCCGAGGAGCTGGGCGACCGGCGCACGCTGGTCGGCGCGGTGACGCTGATGGGCCGGCTGGCCACCAAGGCCAACCGCTTCGGCGAGGCGCTGCGCCACCTGACCCGGGCGCTCGAGCTGTCCGAGGGCCTCACGGACCAGACGCTGCGCCGCGACATCCTCGGGGCGATGGGCCAGACGCTGGCCCGCAACGCCGAGCACGTGCAGGCGGAGCAGTACCTGTCGGAGGCGATCGAGCTGGCGGTGGCGACGGGGGACGAGGCGGGCGAGGCGAGCCTGTGCCTCGCGATCGGCCATTCCCAGGCCGCCCGCGGCGCCCGCGACCTGGCGCTGGGCTCGCTGCGCCGCGCCGAGAAGATCATCCAGGCCAAGGGCGACATGCTGGCGCTGGCCGAGCTGCACAAGGACGCCGGGCTGATCCAGTTCATGCTGCGCGACTTCGACGCCGCCATCGCCTCCACCGAAATGGCGCTCGAGATCGCCAAGAGCTACGACTTCCCCTACATCCGCGCCGTCTGCTCGCACAACATCGGCGACGTCCACGTCCGCCGCGCCAACCCCGCCAAGGCCTTCACCTACTTCTACTCGTCGCTCCAGGTCTGCGAGCAGCACGGCTTCGAGAAGCTCCGCTCGCTCAACCTGATGTTCATCGGCCACATCGACGCCATCCGCCTGCGCTCCGACCACGGCGTCGCCCAGATCCTCGACGGCCTCCGCTACGCCGAGGAGAAGCACTACGTCTGGGACATGATCCAGGGCAAGTACCTGCTCGGCCTCGCCTACTACGAGCTCGGCCGCCTCGGCAACGCCAAGCTCGCCCTCGAGGAGGCCGTCCGCCTCGGCCGCACCACCGGCAACCGTGTGCACGTCGACGAGTGCGAGGAGCTGCTGTCGGCGATCGCCGCCATCGAGCTGGTGCGGCCCGAGGACCGGCCGCCCAGCGAGCCGCCGACACCGTCCGGTCCGGACCCCACGCCTTGAGCGCCGAAACGCGCTGGTGTAGCCTGTCCCCCCGACGTAACGGAGGTTGCGCATGGACGTCGCGAACAAGGTCGATATCTGCAAGGTGGTGGCGCAGGCGATCCTCTCCGACGCGCAGATCACCGACGAGGAGCGCGCGTTCCTCGACAAGCTGATGGCGCGCTACGAGCTCGACCCGGCCCAGCGCAAGGACGTGCTCCTGCGCAACGTCGGCGACGACCCCGCCGAGCTGGTGCGCGGGATCGTCGACCCCGCCGCGCGCGAGGAGACCCTGCGCGAGCTGGCGCGCGCCGTCGCCACCGACGGCGTGCTCGCCGCCGCGGAGGAGGAGCTGCTCGGCCGCGTCGCCGCGGCCCTCGAGATCCCCGCGGCCAAGGTCGAGGACCTGATCGCCGACGCCGTCCTCGAATCGTAGGTCAGCCTGCGCCGTCCCAGACGGCGCGGGTGGCGCGCAACCACCGGATCAGCGAGCGGCGCGCGCGGACCGATTCCTCGTACGCGGTGCCGTCGAGTGCCTGGAGCTCGGCCGCCACCACCAGGTCCGCCGTGCACCGGCCGTGCGGCTCCCCCAACAGCGTGTCGCGGTCGTGCAGCAGCCGGTCCAGCTCGTCGAGGTCCCGCCGCAGGGCCGCCTCGGCCGCCGGCACGTCGGCCGCGGTCCTCCCGCGCGCCCGGAGGCGCAGCGTCATCGCCACGCGGTGGGTCTCGGCCAGCGCCGGTCGCAGGAGCGCGGGCGCCCAGGCCGCGGCCGCCGCGGCGGCCCGCTCCCGGTGTACCGGCACGAGCCAGCGCAGGACCGCCACGCGCCAGGCCAGCGCCTCCTCGGCCCAGTCCTCCAGCACGTGGCACCAGGCGGCGGCCGAGATGTCGCGGGGCCGCAGCGCGGGCTGCGGCCGGTGGTCCTCCAGGAAGTCGCGGATGGCCCGCGGCCCGGCGACGGTTCGTCCGTCCAGCCGCAGCACCGGCCCGCGCCCGGCGCCGCCGTGCCGTACCACCTGCCGCAGCTCGAGCAGCGTGAACGGCTCGAAGCGGAACTTCAGTCCCTTGAGCCGCAACACGCCGCTCAGGCTGCGCACGGCCGGCGTGTTCGCCCACCCCGAGAGCACCAGTTCCTTGGCCTCCAGCATGACGGCATCGACAGTTGCCAGTCGACAGTCGCGAGTCAATAGGGAAAGATGCCCGGGGCGGCCGGAGCGGCCGCCGGAGCGTGGATCACGATGGCGGCGCGCTGCCTCCTGCTGGAGATCGACGTCGGCAACCCGCCGGCCGACTGGGCCGCCGAGGCTCCCTGCCCGATGCTCGGCGTCGACCCCGTCGACAAGCAGCTCCCGCAGCGCACGCGGGTCGTCCTCGCCCGGATCGACGGCCTGACGCCGCTGGGCGAGCTGCTCGCCGCGCGCCCGGTGCCGCCCGCGACGCTGCTCGAGGCGCTGGTGCGCCTGCACGCCGACGGGTTGATCGGGTTCAGCCCGGAGTTCGAGGCGAAGTACCTGCGGTCTCCGCCGGACGCCGTCCCGCCCGTGGCGCCGGCCGCGCCGTCGGTCGTGCCGCCGGTCGCGGTCGCCCCGGTGCAGATCTCGCGGGCCACGCCCGCCGCGACGGCGGCGGCGGAGTCGGCTCGGCCCGCGACGTTCAGCGTCCCGCCGCCGGCTTCGATCCCGCCGCCGTTGGAGCCGGCGCAGGCGCCGCCGGCCACCGAGGAGCTGACGCACGAGCGGCGGGGCGACCTGGCGCTGCGGCCGCCGGCCCGCCTGGCCCGGCACCTCTCGGCCGCACGCTACACCGGCGTGCTGGTGCTGCGGCGCGGGGAGGTCGCCAAGAGGATCCTGTTCGCGCTGGGCGCGCCGGTCAACGCGGAGTCCGACGCGCCGGCCGAGGAGCTGGGCTGCCTGATGCACGTGCGCGGCAAGCTCGACGACAAGATGTTCGCCGCCTACCAGCACCTGCGCCGGCAGGGGCGCGAGCCGCCGGCCGCCCTCCTGGAGCTGGGCGCCGTGGCGGCCGACGACGCGGCGCGCGCCGACCGCTGGCGGGCCCAGGCGGTGCTGTACGAAGCGTTGATGTGGCGCGAGGGGACGTACGAGCTCGGCGAGCCGGGCCGGTTCCCGGTCGAGGCCCCACGCTACGACCTCGGCCTGCCCAACCTGGTGCTCAAGGCCTGGCGCGAGGCTCCGTTCGACGACGCGCGGCGGAAGTTCTTCGACGCACACCACAACTGGTACCTGGTCCCGGGCACGGTCTCCGACGAGACCGTCGGGAAGATGCGGCTCAACCCGAAGGAGGAGCGGCTGTTCCAGTCGATCCGGGAGCAGGCGCGGCGCGTCCGGGACGTGATGGAGATCACCCCGCTGTTCGTCACCGAGACCTACCGCTTCATGGACGGCCTCTTGGCGCTCGGCCTGGTCGAGCTCTCCGAGAAGAACCCGACCGAGACCGGGCCGGTGGACATCCGGGAGCTGCCGGGGCTGTTCGAGGCGATGAAGGCGGGCAACTTCTTCGACCGCCTGAGCGCCCATCCGGTCTCGACGGACCAGGACGTGGAGGACGCACGGCAGCGGATGCTGGCGCGCTTCGACCCGCGCTACTACAGCAACCTGCGCCCCGAGACGCGCGAGCGCCTGGAGCGGATGAAGGCGATGATCGAGGAGGCCTACGAGCACCTGCGGAACGCGGGGCGGCGCAAGGAGTACCGTAAGGCGCAGTACGACCGCGGCCGGCTCGAGTACTTCGCCGAGATCCAGTTCCGCAAGGGCGAGATCTTCCTGTTCTGGCGCGAGGAGCCGCGGACCGCGCTGGAGATCCTCGCGTCGGCCTACGAGATGTGCCCGGACGTCTCGATCTACGCCGCGTCGTATGCGCTGGCGACCGCGCGCGCCTACCCCGACGACCGCGAGCGGCGCAACGAGGCGCGCCTGCTGCTGGAGCGGGTGCTCGGCCGCGGGAACCCCGCGCCCAAGGTGCTGGTGATCGCGGGGGCGACGGTTCGGCTGCTCGGCGACGCGGCGCGCGCCGAGCAGCTGTTCGCCGCGGCGCTCAAGGGCTCGGGGAACGCCCCCGACATCGTCCAGCTCGTCGACCAGATGCGCAAGCGCACCACGGCGAAGACGTAGTAGATCCGGGCGCCACGTAGACGACGCGAAGCGTCGGCGAGTGCGCCCGCGAGCGCAACGTCGGGGGACCACTCGCGTCGGGACGCCCGCTGCGCAGGCGTCCGCCGCTAGGTGGGTCCCCTACCCGACGAGGCGCGATCCCCGACCCCGAGGGACCTGGGGTCCGTCCCTAGTGCGCTCCCGGGCGCCGCTGCAGGAGCTGTTTCGCCGCGATGCTCAGCGCCTGCGGCACGTTCTTGTTGTTGGTCAGCGCCTTGAGATCGCCGGGGCGCAGGTGGGGGAGGAAGCGCAGCGAATGCCCGATCGGGGTCTTGGGGTTGTTCACCAGGTTGTACTTGACGACGTACGACCGGGTCCACTCGCGGTTGTCGGCGATGTAGCGGATCACGTCCTCGGCGATCGCGCGGCTCTGCGAGACGATCGCGACCTCCTGATCGCTGACGGCCGGGCTCTTGATCGCCGCCATCGCCACCAGCCGGTTCGGGTCGCGGATCAGCAGGGCGCGGTGGCCGGCGTTGCCGAGCAGCGCGAGGCGGATCTTCTGGCTGACGGTGAGCTTCGAGACGTCGAAGCCGCGCTGCACCTCGCCCTCGCCCTCCTGGGCCGGCCTGGGCGCG
This sequence comes from Deltaproteobacteria bacterium, assembly GCA_016930215.1. Taxonomy (GTDB): domain Bacteria; phylum Myxococcota_A; class Polyangia; order DRWM01; family JAAZOP01; genus JAAZOP01. Next base: position 5,568 of record JAFGHH010000137.1, on the reverse strand, counting down.
TCCGGGCTGTCGAAGTCGCCGAACGCGTCGCCGCCCGCCGCGACCTCGGCCGCCGCCGCGGCGGCGCCGAGCTCGGTGCTCAGGGCCGAGGTGAACAGCACGTCGTCGGGCGTCGGCTCCGCGTCGGGCTCCGCCTCGAGGATCGGCTGGCCCTCGATCGCGGCGGCGATCTCGCGGAAGGCCGGGATCCCCTCGAGCGTCAGGCCGTGGCGCACGGCGAGCTCGATCAGCCGGTCGACGGTCGACATCCGCGCCCGCTTGTTGAAGTACAGCGCCTCGATGATCTTCGGCGACTGCAGCAGGCGGGTCTCGTTGACGGCGATCAGCTCGACGATCGACTCGCCGGCGCTCCCCGCAATGCGCTCGAAGGTCTCGTCGGCCGTGCGCGGATTGCGCAGCACGGCGACGAGCAACGGCTCCTTCTTGCGCAGCGCGTCGGCGAGGTAGTCGAGCACGCGGGGGTCGAGCTCGCCGGCGAACGCGGACTTCGCCACCTCGTCGGGCAGCCCGAGCAGCGACTGGCGGGCCGGCTCGGCCAGCGTCGGGGTCGGGTCGTGCGCGAGCATGTACAGGAGCGTGACCAGGTCGGTGACCTGCGGGACCGGCAGCATGCCGCGCGCGGCCATCAGCTTGACCGCGGACGGGGCGGCCGGTCCGCAGACCTTCGCCACCGCGGGGGACAGCTCGGAGATCGGGATCGGATGGTCCATCAGGTCAGGGGCAGGTGGCCGTGTCGCAGCACAGGCAGGAGTCGTCGCCGAGCAGCGGGTCGTAGCCGCAGAAGGACGACGCGCTGCCGGCGCAGGCGTTCGCGCACTCGATCTCGCTCACGATGCCGGCCAGGCAAATCCGCAGCGTGCGGGTCGACATGCACTCCTGGTCGCCCTCGTGCGTGCAGGCTTCCCCGACGTTCCACTGGGCGTCCGGCGCGCACAGGCAGGTGTCGTCGCCGTACCGCGAGTGCAGCCCGCACGAGCCGACCTCGTACCCGAGATACTTGCACTCGACCCAGCAGTCCCGCTCCTGCCAGTGCCCGTCCCGGCAGAACAACGCCACCTGCTGCGTCCGGCAGAGCTGGTCCCCCTCGTCCTCGCATTCCTCGCCGGGCTGCACGGGGTCGACGGTGCACGCGGTTGCGGCCGGGAACAGACCGACCACACACACGGACAACCAGCGCCAGGAGATGGTGGAGGGCAAGGCGACACCTATCCCGGGACGAGTCCCGGCGGAGCGCAGCTACCCGATCAGATGTGGCAAGTCCCGTATCCGCTGCACGTCGAGTCGGCGCAGCAGAGACACGCGTCGTCGCCGCGCAACGGGTCGTAGCCGCAGCAGACGTACGGCATCGTCGGCGCGTAGGTCGCGCACTGCTGGATACAGTCGTTCAGGTACACGCGACCGTCGGACGGATTGCACCACCAGGCCTGGGTCCGGTTGAAGCAATCCTGGTCGTCGTAGAAGTCGCACGTGGCGCCGACCGTGTAGCAGGTGCCGCCGCGGCACCACTCCTCGTCGACCTCGATGATGCACCCCGACAGCAGGGACATCGACAGCACCAACGCCACACCCACGAACACCTTCTTCATCGGGACCCTCCTTTCGAACGCTCGAAGCCTAGCATCGGCCCGGTACGTCCGCAAGACCTCTCCCCGGCGACCCGGGCACTCCACGCCGCGTCATCGACGGGCGAGACGGGGTGGGCATTCAACGGGGTCGAGAAATCGAGGGGACCGTTTGACTGTCCGGAAAGGTGCGTGTTAGCGTCCGGGATCGCATGACGTTCTGCACCTTTTGCGGCACGCAGAACCCGGACGGGACACCGTTCTGTGTCGCCTGCGGGCGCTCGCTGACCGACCAGCCGCAACCGTCCGGCGGGCCGATGTCGGCTCCGGCGGCGCCCGGCCCGGGCCGTGCGCCGGGGCCTGCCCCGGCCGCGCCGACGCCGTTCACGCCGGCGCCGTTCGCGCCCGGTCCCGCAGCCGCCCCGGCGCCCGCGGCGCCGGCCGGCAAGTCCCCGCTGCAGCGCACGATGTTCGGCATGGCGGCCCCGAGCGTCTCCGGAGTGCCCCGGGCACCCGTGCCGCCCGCGCAGGCTCCCGTCCCCGCACCGCCCCCGACGTCCGTGGCGCCCGCGCCGCCGGCTCCGTCCCCGGCCCCTATCTCCCCGTCCCAGTCCCCGTCCCCTGTCTCCCCGTCCCAGTCCCCGTCCCCCAAGCCGGCCCCCGGGCTCTCGATGCGCACCGTGTTCGGCATGCCCGCGACGTTCGGTGCGCCCCCGGCGGCACCGGCGCCCTCGGTGCCGGCTCCCCCCGCGGCTCCCGTTCCCCGGGCCCAGTCCCCTTCCTCCTTCTCCACCCCGCCGCTGCCCGGCATGCCCTCGCACGCGGGCTCGATGCAGCCGCCGACGGCGACACCGTACGAGCCGACGATGCCGGTTCCGGTGCCCGAGATCGCCCAGCGTCCGGGTGCGGGCTACGCGCCCGCTCCGGCGCCGGCACCTGCTCCCGCGCCGACGCATGCGCCGGCCCCCGCGCCGGCTTTCGCGCCGACCTACGCGCCGGCCCCTGCGGCGGAGCCCCCGCCGCCTTCCTCCAAGCGCACCGTCCTGGGCGTACCGAGTCCCGCGGGAGCGGTCATGGCTCCGGCACCTCCGGTCGCGCCGCCCGCGGCGCCTTCGATGACGCCGCCGACGCCGCCGCCCTCGTCGTCCAGCTCCTGGGACGCGGCGCAGGCCGCGTTGGCCGCGCTGCCGTCGTCCAAGCGTACGATGCTCGGGGTTCCCTCTCCGAGCGGCGGGCTGGAGGTGGGCGGCCAGGCGGTGCCGGCGCCGCCGCCGGCCGCGGTGCCGATGCCGGCCCCGGCACCGATGCCGCCGGGGGGGATGCCCGCCTACCAGGCGCCCGCGATGCCGAAGGTCGAGGTGTCGGCGGCGGCGTTCGGCGAGCTGCCGTCCGCGAGGCCGGCCAGGTCGCCCCTCGCCTCCACGCAGATCGATCGCGAATCGTACGCCGGCGCCCCGCGCCGCTCGCGCGCCGGGCTGGTGGCGGCGATCGTCGTCGGCGTGCTGGCCGTGATCGGCATCGTCGTGGTGCTGGCGTTCCGGGAGGAGCTGTTCGGCGGGAGCGAGGCGCCGGCGAAGGCGGCCGACGGGGGCGCCGCGGTCGCGACTCCGGGCACCGCCACGCTACCGGGGACGCCCGCGGCGCCGCCGGCTCCGCCGCCGCAGATCGCGGTCAAGCTCGTCTGGTCGGGCGACGGGTCGTCGGTCGAGTTGGAGTTCGGTCAGATCGTCTCGCAGCGCCCGGTGCTCGAGATCCGCCTGGCGGCCGGCCCGAAGGCCGGGACGCCGGACGCGGTGGTCAAGCCCGGCACCAAGGTGCCGCTGTCCGACTTCCTCGAGGCGGGGGCCGAGCCCGCCCCCGGGACCCTGAAAATCCCGCTCGACGTCGCCTTCGGCGACGGCACGACCCAGCGCATCGAGAACACCCTCACGGTGCCGTACACCTTCCGGGCCACGGTCGACGCGGCGGCGGCGGAGCCGACCGTCGTGCTGGCGTTCCGGCTGGCGAACCCCGAGGGGCGGACGCTGCAGGTGGCGGGCGCCGACGTGGCGGTGGCGGCCGACGGCACGGCCGCCTGGCGCAGCACGGTCGACGCGCTGCGCGGCAAGGAAGGGGTGTTCGCCGAGAAGGCGACCCGGATCGATCTCACGCTGCCGTTCGTCGTGCGCGACGCGACGGGGGTGGTGGCCGAGGGGACGGCGACCACGAGCGTCCCGGTCGTGCCGCTGCGGATCGATTTCCCGGGAGACGGCGGGCGGACCACCGACGAGTCGGTCTGGGTGCGCGGCGAGACCGCCCCCGGCGCATCGCTGGCGCTCGACGGCGCCGCGGTGACGGTCGCGGACAACGGCGCGTTCGCCGTCGAGGTCCCGCTGGCGGCGGGGGCCGAGCGGACGCTCGAGCTGCGGGCGAGCCGCGCGGGGGCCGCGGCGCGGGTCGCGACGGTCGCCGTGACGCGCACGACGGCGGCGGAGCTGGCGCGGGCGGCGGACGAGTGGGCGGCGGGGCTGACCGAGCGGCTCGGCTTCTCCGATTTCGCCGGGGCGGCCGACAGCTTCCGCGGCCGCAAGGTCGACCTGCTCGGCCGGATCAGCTCGGTCCCCGCCACCCGCGAGGGCGTCAGCTCGTTCGTGCTGTACGTCGACACCGGGTCCGGCTGCCCGGCGGCCGAGGTCTGCGCGGTGATGGTGCACGTGCCGACGGCGCAGACGCTCTCCGAGCGCGACCAGGTGCGGGTGCTCGGCGAGGTCCAAGGGCGCGAGCGGACGACGTCGGAGAAGTTCCCCGAGCTGCCGGCGGTCCGCGCGGCGCTCGTGGTGCCGCAGTAGGTCGAGAACGATGCCGCTGACCTGTCCCCGGTGCTACGCGGTCTACCACCAGACGGTCCGTTTCTGCGGCCTGTGCGGCGCGGAGATCCCGCAGACGACCGAGACCATCGAGTCGTTCCCGGACCCGCTGATCGGCCAGGTGGTCTCCGACCGCTACCGGCTGACCGGGCTGATCGGCCGCGGCGGGATGGGCGCGGTGTACCGGGCCGAGCACGTGGCGCTGGGCAAGCCGCTGGCGGTCAAGATCCTCCACGGCACCCTCGGACAGCGCAAGGACGTGCTCCAGCGCTTCCGGCGCGAGGCCGAGTCGGCCTCGAAGCTGATGCACATCCACACGGCGCAGGTGTTCGACTACGGGCACTGGCGCGGCCTGACCTACCTCGTGATGGAGCTGCTGCGCGGCGCCGACCTGGCGTCCGTGATCCGCACCGACGGGCGGATGGCCTGGCCCCGCGCACTGTCGATCGTCTCCCAGGTCTGCGACGCGCTGTCCGAGGCGCACGCGATGGGCATCGTGCACCGCGACCTCAAGCCCGAGAACATCCTGCTCGTCCCCCGCGCCGGCCACCCCGACTTCGTCAAGGTCGTCGATTTCGGCCTGGCCAAGGTCCGCGACGAGAAGGGCCAGGCCGCGCTCGACACCACCGGCGACGGCTCGCTGCTCGGCACGCCGTTCTACATGTCCCCCGAGCAGATCCGCGGGGAGCCGGTCGACGCCCGCACCGACATCTACGCCATCGGCGGCGTGCTGTACCGCTGCCTGACGGGGCTGCCGCCGTTCGAGGCGCCGACGCCGTTCGCGGTGCTGACCAAGCACCTGTCGGACACGCTCGTGCCGCCCAGCCGCCGCATCGAGGATGCGGCGATCCCACCGCCCGTGGACGCGGTGGTGCTCAAGGCGATGGCGCGCGACCCCGCGGCGCGGTACCGCACCGCGGACGAGATGGGCTCGGCGTGCACCGAGCTGCTCGCGGCGCTCGCGCCGTCGGCCGCGACGCCGGCCTACGTCCCGGCGGTGCCGGCCCCGACGCCCACGCTGCGCCCGGCCCCGGCGGGCGGCGGGACGGTGCAGGGGCTGCCGGCGGCCGCGCCGGCCCCGGTCGCGGCGCCGCCGCCCGTGATCCCGCCCGCGGCGCTCGCCGCGACGACACCGCACGGGGCTCCCGTCGCGCCCGCCG
>JAFGHH010000136.1 GCA_016930215.1 Deltaproteobacteria bacterium | reverse complement strand
GGGACATCGATGGACTTCAGGAGCGGCCAGGGCCTCCCGGTAGACCGCGCTTCCATTCCGTTGTCGCGTAACTGCTCCGCTCCCTCCTGGCTGCCGCTGTCCCCCCTTCCGTCACGTCGCCTCGCCGGCCGCTCCGAGCCCCAGCCCCGCGGGAAAACGACCGCGCCTCGCGCGCCCGACCCGCCGCGCCAAGACACTCCTGCATCGTCGGCCACCAGGATGGTCCTGCATCGCCGGCCACGATCTGGACCCCGTGCCGGCCTTCGTCCTTCGCCGGGTCAGGCGTGGGGTCCCGGACCGTTGGGGCACCAGTCGCTCTGCGGATCCCAGGAGATGCAGATGAAGAAGAACGGGCAGCAGTGGCCCTCGCAGCACTGGTCCTCCCCGCACACGCAGTCGTCGTGCTCGTCCAGGCAGCGGGTCTCGACGCACTCGCCGTCCTCGCAGGCCCGGCCGTCGCCGCACGGCTCCGCCGGCGACCAGTCGAGGCACGGGTCGTCGTCGAACGAGCCGCAGGTCCGGATCTCGTCGCCGTCGCAGATGCGGTCACCCTCGGCGCAGTCGTCCACGCACTCGTCGGAGCAGCGGCCGCCGGAGCAGGTCGCGGCCGGGTCGCAGGGGACGACGTCGCTCCATTCGAGGCAGGAGTCGCCGTCGTGGTTTCCGCACTCACGATAGCCGGCGCCCTCGCACCAGCGTTCCCCGGCGGTCTCGCACTCGTCCTCGCACCCGCCCGCGCAGGCGCCGGCGACGCACGTCGCGCCGGGGTTGCAAGGAGCGAAGCCGCCCCATTCGAGGCACCGGTCGGTGCCGTCGTGGTCGGCGCAGACATCGAGGCCGTCGTGCGGCGGTTCGGCGCAACGGATGGCGCCCAGCGCGGGGCACTCGTCGATGCAGTCCCCGGACGAGCACCTGCCTTCGATGCAGAGGAGGCCCGGGGCGCAAGCGAGCCCGCAGGCGCCGCAGTTGTGCGGGTCGTGGTCGAGGTCGGCGCAGGTCCCGCCGCAGTCGATCAGCCCCGGGCAAAGCTCGTCGCTGCAACCGGCGCCCAACGCGGCCGCGAGCGCGACTCCGAGGCGCGTTTCCAGGCGCATGCTCGGTCCCCCTTCTCCCGCCGCCGCAGACTCGAGGCGGTCGTGCGATCGAGCCTAGGGTCCGGCCGCGCGGGGGTCAAGCGGTCGGTGCTCTAGCGAGCGTCGAAGGCCGGGCGCGGGAGGGGCACGACCGCGGTCCGCGGCTGGGGCGTCATGCGGAACGTGCGGCGCGTGAACTCGGGCTGCTGGCCGAGGTCGTGGCGCAGCTTGAACTCGGTGTAGCGGATCGCGGCCGGGACGAGCAGCGACGCCGCCCGCTCGGCGAGCGTCATCGGGCCGGTGGCCGCCGCGATCCGCCGCTGCAGGCCGGCCAGCCACGCGCTCGACGCCGCGTTGACGTGCCGGCGGCTCCCCGGGATCAGCGCCATGGCGCCGTGCGCGAGCCTGCCGTAGTGCTCCGCCTTGGCGCGGACGCGCGGCACCGGATGGCCGCGCAGGTTCTCGTAGCCGGCCAGCCGGTCCTCCACGACGCGGAAGACCGACGGGCCCAGCCGCGCGAACTCCTCGTGGTACAGTCCGCGCTGGATCGCCGACATCGCGTCGCGGCCGATGTGCGGGTGCCGGAACCCGAGCGTGAAGCCGTCGTGGAGGTGGTGGTCGTCGATCACCTCGGGATCGAGCCGTCCCTCCGCCGTCAGCCGCGCGTGCAGCGGCGTGCCGTGGGCGGGACCGTAGATCAGGAACTGGCACATCGAGGGCCGCAGCGACAGCAGCTCCTCGTACTCCTCGCGGATGATCTCCGGGGTCTGGTAGTCGAAGCCGACGATCATCGAGGCCAGGACGCTGATCCCGTGACGGTGCAGGTCGGCGAACAGGTCGGCGTACGAGCGTCCCTGCATCTTCGAGAAACCGGCGCGCTTGCCCTCGTAGCCGACCCAGACCCAGTCGATCCCCATCTCGACCAGCTCGGCCGCCGTGTACTGCGACAGCCCCTTCACGCTGCCGAAGATGCTGATCGACAGCGGCGGCAGGCCGGAGGCCCGGAGCGCCTCGAGGAACCCGCGGCCGCGCTCCTCGTTCAACAGGAAGTCCTCGTCGTTGATCCAGATGCTGTCGAGGTCCGGGAACTCGCCCCGCAGGCGCTCGATCGCGCCGAGGATCGCCGGCCCGTCCGGGAGCAGCCGGATGTGCCGGCGGCCGAAGTAGTGCGAGGTGGCGCAGAAGTCGCAGCCGTTCGGACAGCCCAGCCCCGCGAAGACGTAGCCGGTGCGGCCGAGCACCGGGAGCGAGAACAGCGTCGATTGCTGCGTGATCGTCGGCTGCCGGAACGGGACGTCCGCGCGCTCGCCCAGCAGCTCCCGCAGGAACGCCACACCCTCGCCCCGACAGATGTGGTCGGCGTAGGGCGCCAGCATGTCGTCGCCCAGCGCCGTCCCGTAGCCGCCCAGCACGATCTTCGAATGCGGCGCGTGCTTCCGGACCGCCTGCGCCATCGGGATCATCTTGTGCAGGGTCGGCGAGACGAAGGCGATGCCGACGTAGTCGTAGCCCCGGCGCACCTCCGCAACGAACTGCTCCATCGTCGGGTAGTGCAGCGTCGTCGTCGGAATCCGGAGGTTCTCCGCGATGAAATCGATCCCCCACTGCGTCGTCGTCGCGCGCGTGCGGAACGGACCCTGCGCCCACAGGATCTGGTGCGTGCCCTCGTACGAGGTTCCGAACCCGTCGCCGTAGCGCGTGCCGAACGGCCGGCAGACGCTGGACAGGAGCAGCTTCCGCCCCGAAGACTTGTCCATGCAGACCTCTCCTCCGGCAAGCGAGCCACCCTCTGGGTTGATGGAAGCGGCGCGATGGAAGCCGCGGCCGGTGGCGCAGCCTGGACCGCAACCGGTCACGATTCCGTCACGGGGCCGGTCGGAAGCGCACGCCGGGCCCCGGCGCGCCCGAGATCTGGTACGGTGCGGCGCATGTTCGGCTGGTGGCGCAGACGGCGGCGCAGACGGATCCTCGAGCAACCGTTCCCGGCGGCGTGGGAGGAAGTGCTGCAACGCAAGGTGCCGTTCTACCGGACCTTGCGGGAGGAGCAGGCCGCCCGGTTGCGCGGGTTCGTCCAGGTGTTCGTCGCGGAGAAGCCGTTCTTCGGCGCCGCGGGGCTGGAGGTCACCGACGAAATGCGCGTGGTGATCGCGGCCGCCGCCGTGCGCCTCGTCCTGCACCTCGACCTGTCGCTGTACGACGACCTGCGCGAGATCGTCGTCTACCCCTACGAGGTGTTGCGCCATCCGAAGCGCGAGGGCCAGGGCGCGTTCCTCGGCGAGGCGCACTCGTTCGGCACCGTGGTCCTGTCCTGGCCGGCCGTGCAGGCCGGTCTGGCCGACCCGTGCGACGGGTACGACACGGCGACGCACGAGTTCGCCCACGTGCTCGACCGGGCCGGCGGCGGGTTCAGCGGCACGCCGCCGCTGCGGGCGCGGGAGCACTACCGGGCGTGGGCCGAGGTGATGGCGCGGCGCTTCGCCCGGCTGCGCGGCGGCTCCTGGCCCGAACGGCACGTGCTGCGGGCGTACGGGGCGAAGAACGAGGCGGAGTTCTTCGCCGTGGCGACCGAGGCGTTCTTCGAGCGGCCCGAGCGGATGCAGCAGGCGACGCCCGACCTGTACGAGGAGCTGCGGCGCTTCTTCGGCTTCGACCCGCAGCAGGACCCGAGCTGCGACCACCTCGAGCGGCCCGGGCCGTCGTAGCCGCACCGACCCCCGTCAGAACCCGAACTCCGCGTCGAAGGTGTCGCCGGTGAGGCTGAGTCCGACGGAGATCAGGTGCATCGTGTCGGTGTAGACCGACGTCTCGTAGATCGTGAAGTCCGAGACCCCCGCGGTCTGGTGCCAGTAGGCGTACTGCGCGAAGACCGGGCCGATCTGGAGCCGGACGCCGATCTCCCAGGCCGGCGGCTGCCCGTTGAACTCCTTGTACACGACCTCCCACGGGTGCCCGAGGCGCCCGTAGACGCCCAGCTCGGGGCTCCAATCGAGGTCGCCCAGCGGGCGCACCGCCGCCCCGACATCGACCGCGAAGCCGCTCGCCCCCAGCTCGGGACCGACCCCCACCAGGAACCAGGGGCACTGCACGGTGAACCAGCCCCACGCGGCGAAGAACGAGTAGAGCCCGGTGCCGACCGCCGAGCGCAGCGTGTCCTGGGCGAAGACGTACAGGCCGCCCATCACGCCGAACGTGTCGCCGAGGACCGCGCCCCAGCCGCCCGTCAGGTGGAAGTCGAACCCCCCGCCCCCGGGGCCGGATTCCGAATCGGTGCAGCCTTGGGAGTTGTCGCAGCCGCCGTGGCGGCCGTCGAAGATGATCGGCGTCAGCGCCGCCTCGGCGACGAGGCCGTCGGCGACGCGCAGCGGGTGCATCATGGGGGTCACGCAGCCGCCGAGCGCCCCGGCGGCGACGAGCAGGACGAACGGTACGGCCCGGCGACCGTCGCCCGGTGTCCGCGTGCCCGACCTTTCCCCGATTCGTTCGCGCATGCCGCCCGCCGATCGCCCGGCCGCCCGGTCCTGGACGGATGCTGACATCGGGCAGGCGACTCCGCAAGTCCGCCCCGCCCGCCCGCGCGGCCCGCGCCGCCTACGACGACATCCGCTCCCGCAGGGCGGCCATCGATTCGCGGACGCGGCCCAACTCCTCCTCGAGCTGGACCAGCGACTGGACCGGTGTCCGCTCGGGCGCCGGGGGCAGCAGCGACCGGCGTTCCTCCGCCTGCTCCCGTTCCAGCTCGGCCCGCGACTCCTCCATGCCGTGCATGATGACGCCGATGAACAGGTTGAGGATGATCATCGTGCCGATCAGCACGAACGTGACGAAGTAGATCGGCGAGGCGATCGGCGAGGTCGACGGGTTCGTGCACAGCGCCTCCATCCCCTCGAAGCCGAACCGGTCGCAGCCCATCGCCTGGATCTGCATCAGGTCGACCCAGCCCTCCAGCGTGACCGTCTCGAACAGCGAGAGCATCGAGGTCGGGAGGGTGCCGAAGTGGACCGGGTCGTTCTCGCCGAACAGGAAGGTGCCCGCCACCGCGTAGACGTAGAACAGCAGCGCCAGCAGCAGGCCGACGTAGGCCATCGACGGGATGCTCTTGAGCAGGGCGCGGACCAGCACCTGGAGCCGGGGCAGGGCCCGCACCAGCTTCAGCACGCGCAGCAGGCGCGCCAGCCGCAGCACCAGCACGTACTGCGCGTCCACCGGCAGGAAGCACACGGCGACGATCGCGAAGTCGAACACGTTCCACGGGTCGGCGAAGTACCGCCAGGGCCGGCGTCCCTCGGCGCCGATCTTGAACAGCGCCTCGACGACGAAGATCCACAGCACGATCTGGTCCAGCACGTCCAGGACCGACCCGTGCTCCCGCACGATCGACGGGTAGGTCTCCAGGCCGACCAGCACGGCGGCGACCAGGATCACGATCGTGATCGAGTTCTGGAACGCGGACGATCGAGTCAAACGATGCAGCAGGTCGGCCATTCGGGTTCCTCCCGCCCGCGTCCGCGGCCCGGTGTCCCGCGGCGGACGCGCGGCGGGCGGCAGTCTGCCCAAGACACCCTCGTCGTGCAACGCCGGGGTGACGAACCGCACCACTTTGCTTTTCGCGCCGGTTCGGGGCATGGATCCGGGCCGGCAGCCGAGCCTGCCGGACGAGGAGGCGTGATGTCCCGGGCGGTCGCGTGCAGCGCGTGGTGGCTCCTGGTGCTCCCGACGGTCGCGTGCTCCACGCCGCCGCCGCGCACCGCGTCCGGCGGGCCGGATGCGGGTCGGTCCGCGGCCGCGCGCGACGCGGCGGGGTCGCCGACCGTCGCGGCGGACGAGGGCTCGACCGGC
>JAFGHH010000135.1 GCA_016930215.1 Deltaproteobacteria bacterium | reverse complement strand
CCTCCGCCGCCGACGATCGTGGGCGCACCGGAGCCGGGTACGCCGGCCCAGCCTCCGCCGCCGACGATCGTGGGCGCACCGGAGCCGTTGCAGCCCGGCGTGCCGCGGCCGACGGTCGTGGATCCGCCGGCGGGCGGGGTGACCCACACGACGATCGACCGTCCGGGGATCGCGGGGCCCCAGCCCCTCGGCATCCCGCAATGCAGCGAGGAGGGGAACACGACCCATTGCCCGTCGGGCACCGTCTGTGCCATCGGCACCGACCAGGTGCTCGGGTGCCGCAAGATCTGCCAGAGCGACGCGGACTGCGAGTCCGGGCAGGCGTGCATTCCCACACCGCGCGTGAACCGCAACATCTGCCTGGTGCGCTGAGCCGGCGCGACGTGCCGCCTTCTCGCCGCCGCGCGCTCCTCGTCGTCTTCGCCGTCGCACGGGCGCTGGGCGCCTGCGACTCCGCCCCGCCGGGCTCCGACGTCGGCCCGCCGGACGTCCCGGAGCGCGACGACGCCGGGACGGACGGGGACCCGGGCGACGTCCCGGACGGGGACGTCGGCGACGCCGATGCCCCGCCGCTGCCCACCGAGGAGGAGGACAACGACCCGTTGCACGGCGGGACGGCGCAGCGCGTGACGGCGCCGATCGCCCTGACCGGCACGATCGGCCCGCCCTCGGCCGAGCGTCCCGACCTGGACGGCTTCCTCGTGACGGGCGCGGCGGGCTCGCTGCTGCGGGTCGAGGCGTTCCCGACCAGCGCTCGCGGTCTCGACCTGGCCGTGCGGCTCCTGCGGCTGGACGGGGACGGTACGATGTTGTGGGAGCGGCGCGCCGACGACCCGGCGGTGACGTCGGTTCGCCGCGACGGCTTCCTGCCGGCCGACGGCGACTACCTGGTGCTGCTCTCGGACCGCCGCAACTTCGGCGACAACCCGGCGGCCTGGTTCGGCGGGTCGCGCCACGCCTATCAGCTCACGATCTCGCTCGTCGCCGGACCGTCGCTCGAGGCCGCGGCGCTGCCGTTCTCCTGGAGCGGCTCGCTCGCGCCGTCCGGGGCGATCCAGGTCGTCCGGGCCGCGGTGCCGACAGGCACGCGGCTCGAGGCGCGCTGGTCCGGCTCGAACGCCGAGCGGTTCGCGCCGCTGCTGACGGTGTTCGACCCGGTGGCGGCGGAGGTGGTCGCGGAGCGGGATGCCGCCGGCGGACCGCTCGTCCTGCTGAAGCTGCGCGCGCCGGCCGAGACCCTGCTGCTGGCGCTCGACCACACCCGCGCCGCCGACAGCGCCCTGGTGCCCGTCGGGCTCGAGCTGCGGGCGTTGGAGGAGGGCGTCGAGGCCGAGCCGAACGACGAGGCGGCGTCGGCGGACGAGTGCGAGGCGCTGCCGTGCGAGTTCGCGGGCACGATCGCGGCGCCCGGCAGCACGGGGGTCGCGGGCCTCGAGGACCGGGACCTGTACCGCTTCCCGGCCGCGCGCGGCACGGCCTGCGTCCTGGAGGTGGTCCGCGACGGCGGTGCCGCCGGGGCGCTCGACCCGCACGTGGCGGCGCTGCGCCCGCCGGCGGTCGCCGGCCCGCCGCGGCCCGAGAACCCGCTGGCGCTGGCCGACGACTCGCCCCACCGCGGGGACCTCGACGCCCGCCTCCTGCTCGTGCCGCGAAACGACGGACCGCTGCTCGTGGAGGTGCGGGACGCGCGCAACGTCGCGGCGGAACGCGAGGGGCGTACGCCGACGGCGGGCGGCGCGGACGCCGGCTACCGGCTGCGGCTCACCTCCTCCGCCGCCCCCCCCGTCGCAACCGACCTCGGGACGCTGTCGGGGCCGGAGGTCCGCGACGCCGTCGCCGCCGTCGGCGGTACGGCCGAGGGCTGGACCTTCGACGCGCCGGCCGGCCTGCCGCTCGCGCTCGAGCTGACCGACCTCTCCCCGGCAACCGACCTGTTCCAGCCGCTGGCCTATCTGACCGACGTCGACGGGACGCGCGTGCTGCGGCAGCTCGCGCCGGAGCGCGGCGGGTCCGCCGCGGCCCACGCGTTCGTCGATGGTCCGGGCGGCCGGCTCCACGCGGCCGACCGGTGGGGCGCCGGCGGCGCGGATTTCGCCTATCGCCTCGGCCTGCGGCCGCTCCCGGCCGACGATGCGGTCGAGGCCGGGATCGGCAACGACACGCCGGCCACGGCGCAGCCGGTGTCCTGGGAGGCCGGGCGGGTCGGCGTCGTCGTACGCGGAACGCTCGACCGCAGCACCGGCACCGGCCCCGACGCGCTCGACCTGTACCGCGTGACGCTCGCACCCGGCGCGCGCCTCGTGGCCTTCACCGGCCCCGACGCCGACGAGATGCTCGACACCGTCCTGCGCCTGCGCGACCCCGACGGCACGCTGCTCGCCGAGAACGACGACGTCGCCGGCTCCGAAACGCTGTTCTCGGAGGTCGCGGCGGAGGCGGGCGCCGTGGGCGCGGTGCTGGTCGAGGTCTCCGCCTGGGGCACCGCGCCGCGGGGCGCATACGCGCTGTTCGTCGGCACGCCCTGACGCGACGCCTCACGGGCAGCCGGCGACCTCCACGCAGCTCGCGCTGCGCGAGCAGGAGCCGCCGGGGCAGGGCAGGGCGCCGTCGAGCGGACAGACCAGACCGGTCGGGGCGAGGGTCAGCGAGCCGAGGTCGGACCAGCCGCTCCAGCCGGTGGATTTCTGGATCGTGATCGTGGAGCCCGCGGCGACGACGCGGTCGACGTAGTCGTTGGGGGAACAGGAGCCCTCCCAGTCGCAGTTGCGCAGCGTGATCGTGCCGGAGGCGGTGGCGCCGGCGAGGGTCAGCGAGCCGATGTCCGACCAGCCGCTCCAGCCGGTGGACCGCTGGATCGTGATCGTGGAGCCCGCGGCGACGACGCGGTCGACATAGTCGTTGGGGGAACAGGAGCCCTCCCAGTCGCAGCTGCGCAAGGTGATCGTGCCGGAGACCGACAGCGGCGCCGGGCCGCAGGCCGCGGATTGCGAGCAGCCGGTGTTGCAGGTCGCGGCGTCGGCGGTGCGGGCCCCGGTGAGCGGACAGCTCCAGACCGTGAACCCCTCGTCCGTGGAGCCGTCGCAGTCGTCGTCGGCCCCGTTGCACACCTCGGCCGGCGGAGCGCAGGCGCTCCACGCGCAGTCGACGGTGCAGTCGTGGGTGCCCGTCGACCCGCAGCTCGTGGTGCACGCTCCGCTCGCGCCGGGAGAGCAGGCGAAGCCGTTGTCGGGCGTTCCGTCGCAGTCGTCGTCGGCCCCGTTGCACACCTCGGCCGGCGGGTTGCACGCCGCGGCGTCGGGCAGCGTGCAGTCGGCCGAGCAGACCCCGGTGCCCACGGAGTCGCAGGTCGTGCTGCAGACCGTGAACGTCCCGGCGGCGCACGGGAACGTCTCGTCGGTCGCGCCGTTGCAGTTGTCGTCCAGGCCGTTGCACGACTCGGTCGGCGACCCGGACGAGCACGGCGCCTCGCAGCCGGGGGCGCCGTCCAGGTCCGACCAGCCCGGCTCGCAGGCGAGGAAGCAGTTGGCGACCACGCAGGCGGCGACGGCGTGGAGACCGTCCGGGCAAACGTGGCCGCACGTGCCGCAGTTCTCGGCGTCGATGAAGAGGTCGACACACCGCCCCCCGCACTCCGTCAGCCCCGCCGTGCAGCCGCCGTCCGGGCCGACGGTCTCGCCGTCGGCGTCGGCGTCGGCATCGGCGCCTCCGAGCGGCGTGCAATGCAGCGACGCGCTTTCCTCGTAGCCGGGGTCGCAGTCGCAGGCGGGGACGCCGTCGAGCGCCACGCAGGTGCCGTGGGCATCGCAGGTGACGCCCCGGCACGGGTCGCCCGGGTCGTTGGGCAGGCACTCCACGCCGACCGGGTGGAAGCCGGCGGCGCAGACGCAGTACGCGAAGCCGGCGGAGGCCACGCAGTAGCCGTGGCCGGAGCAACCGATGCCGTCGCAGGCGCCGGGGGCCGGGCTCTCGGCGCAGCCGGCCGCGAGCAGCCCGCACAGCAGGCCGGCCGCAACGACCCGGGGAACGAGGGAACGACGGGCGGTCGAGCGGGACATCATCATATCCGGAAGCGTACGAGGGCCGGCCGAGAGAGGCAAGGGAGCGGGAACGGGAGCGGGGACGGGACGCCGCCGCGGATCGCCGCCGCGCCTCTCCGCCGGACCTGAGCATGCGCGCAGGTTCCGGCGTGAACCGGGCCGCGGGTTTGCTCGACAAAGGGACCGTCCATGCTACCCTACGTCCGGCCAAGGTCTGGGCACGGCCGCGATCCGGCAGGGAGGGGAACTTGCGCCGGGGAGTCGCGGGCCGGGCCCGAAGGTGGAGGTACGCGATGAGGTGTGTTCCCGCGTTGGCGTTGGTGCTGTCGGTCGTGGCGGCGGGCTGCGGGCGGTCGATGATGGAAGACGACCCCGGGATGTTCTCGGACGGAGGCGAGGCGCTGGCGCCCGAGTGCACCGTTTCGTCCGAGTGCGACGACGGCGACCCGTGCAACGGCGTGGAGGAGTGCGTGCGGGGCCGGTGTCGCGCCGGGGCGCCGGTGAGCTGCGACGACGGCATCGCCTGTACGCTCGACGCCTGCGACCCCGACACCGGGGCGTGCGTGTACACGCCGGACGACTCGCGCTGCCCGTACGGCGAGATCTGCGACCCGGAGGCCGGCGGCTGCGTCGGCAGCTCGCCGTGCACGACGGACGCCGAGTGCGTCAACGGGCTGTGGTGCGACGGGGACGAGCGGTGCGTGGGGGGGTTCTGCCGGTCCGGCACGGCGCGGGTCTGCGACGACGGGATCCCGTGCACCGCGGACTCCTGCGACGAGGCGGCCGACGCCTGCGTGAACCGGCCGAACGACGTGGCCTGCGCCGACGACTCGTACTGCAACGGAGACGAGACCTGCGTGGCCGGCGTCGGCTGCCGGGCGGGAACGCCGCGGAACTGCGACGACGGCAACGCCTGCACGGTCGACACCTGCGTGGAATCCGAGCGGGCCTGCCGCCACACGCCGCGCGACGACGACCGGGACACCTTCGGCGCGCTCGGCTGCGGCGGCACGGATTGCGACGACACCGACCCGACGATCAACCCGGGCGCCCGCGAAGGGTGCCGCGACGGTCGCGACAACGACTGCGACGGCCGCACCGACTGCTCGGACCCCGACTGCGCCGGCGACCCGGTCTGCCTCGTCTGCACGCCGGAGATCTGCACCGACGGCGTCGACAACGACTGCGACACCGTGATCGATTGCCGCGACAGCGATTGCGCCGGCGACCCGGCCTGCGGCTGCGTGCCGGTCCCCGAGGTCTGCAACGACGGTCGCGACAACGACTGCGACCTGCTCGTCGATTGCATCGATTCCGACTGCATCGATGACCCGGCGTGCATCGTCTGCGTGCCGGAAATCTGCAACGACGGCCGGGACAACGATTGCGACACGCGCGTCGATTGCGACGACCGCGACTGCGCCTCGTCGCCCTACTGCTGCCGGCCGGTCCCCGAGGACTGCCGCAACGGGCTCGACGACGACTGCGACACCTTGACCGACTGCGACGACATCGCGGACTGCTCCTGGGACCCCGAGTGCTGCGTGCCGTCGCCCGAGCTGTGCATGGACGGCCGGGACAACGACTGCGACGATCTCTGGGACTGCGAGGACCCGGACTGCGCCTCGAACCCGTTCTGCTGCGTCTACACCGGGCCCGAGATCTGCAACGACCGCGTGGACAACGACTGCGACATGCAGACCGATTGCTCGGACTGGGACTGCGTGCGTAACCCGATCTGCACCGGGTGCTACCCCGAGGTGTGCCGCGACGGCATCGACAACGACTGCGACACCCGCACCGACTGCGACGACAGCGACTGCACGTTCACGCCCGAATGCTGCGTGCCGTCGCCGGAGATCTGCGGCGACGGCATCGATAACGACTGCGACTGGATGTACGACTGCGAGGACGACGACTGCTTCTCCGACCCCGCCTGCTGCTGGCCGTCCCCCGAGATGTGCGGCGACGCGTGGGACAACGACTGCGACACGCTGACCGACTGCGCCGACCCCGACTGCGCCTCCGCCCCGGCCTGCTGCCGCCCGAGGCCGGAGGTGTGCAACGACCGGATCGACAACGACTGCGACTTCCAGACCGATTGCTCGGATTCCGACTGCGCCACCAGCTCGTACTGCATCACCTGCGTGCCCGAGAACACCGACGCCCGCTGCAGCGACGGCCGGGACAACGACTGCGACACGCTGGTCGATTGCCGCGACTCCGACTGCGCCTCCACCCGGGTCTGCTGCGTCCCGTCCTGGGAGGACTGCCACGACGGTCGGGACAACGACTGCGATACCTACACCGACTGCGACGACCGCTGGGACTGCGGCTGGGACCCCACCTGCTGCATCCCCGGCAGCCCCGAGATCTGCAGCAACGGCATGGACGACGACTGCGACGAGCTCTACGACTGCGACGACCCCGACTGCGCCGACGACCCGATGTGCTGCATCTGGACCGGGCCCGAGATCTGCAACGACGGCATCGACAACGATTGCGACCGCACCACCGACTGCTCCGACTACGAGTGCCGCCGCCACCCGGCCTGCACCGGCTGCACCGCCGAGGTCTGTACCGACCGGATCGACAACGACTGCGACACGCTGACCGACTGCGCCGACTCCGACTGCCGCTCCGCACCCTCCTGTTGCGTTCCGTCCGCCGAGATCTGCTCCGACTGGGTCGACAACGACTGCGACGGCCTCACCGACTGCGCCGACAGCTGGGACTGCGCCACCGACCCCGCCTGCTGCTGGCCCACCGGACCCGAGTGGTGCGACGACTGGATGGACAACGACTGCGACGGCGACACCGATTGCGCCGATTCCGACTGCTTCGAAGACCCGGCCTGCCTCCCCGGCTCCGGCGCCGACACCTGCCGCGACCCGCTGATCGATATCAGCCTCGGCGGCACCTGGACCGGCAACACCCGCGGCCTGCGCAACGACTACGAGGCGCGCTGCGGCGGCCGCGCCCGCAGCCCCGATACCGTCTACATCGGCCGGCTCGACCGGCGCCGCTTCGTCCACATCGATACCAACGGCTCGAGCTACGATACCGTCCTCCACGTCCGCCAGTTCGATTGCGAGGACCCCGGAATGGAGGTCGCCTGCGACGACGACGCCGGCGAAGGCACCAACTCGATGATCGAGATGACCCTCGAACCCGGCGACTACTACGTCTTCGTCGATGGCTACTCCACCAGCAGCTCCGGCGCCTACATGCTCAACGTCTGGGGCTACTGATCGCCTCGAGGGGGTTCCCCATGCGTCGCTCGTTGCTCCCGCTCCTGACGACCCTGCTGCTCGCCGGCTGCTGGCAGTCCTATCCCTGGCAGCTCGAGCCGGACGCCGACGTCTCGACGCCGGACTGGCCCGATCGCCCCGAGCTCATCGACCGCGACGATGCCGCGGACACCGGGGACGCCGACGCCGATGCCGACGTGCCGGACTGGACCGACATCCTCGACCGGGCCGACGTGCCGGACCGTCCGGACGTGCCGGACACGGACGCCGACGCCGACGCGGACGTTCCGGACGTGCCGGACACGGTAGACGTGGTCGACCGCCCGGACCTCCCGGACTACGTGGACGTGGTGGACCGCCCGGACCTTCCGGACTACGTGGACGTGGTCGACCGCCCGGACCTCCCGGACTACGTGGACGTGGTGGACCGCCCGGACCTCCCGGACTACGTGGACGTGG
>JAFGHH010000134.1 GCA_016930215.1 Deltaproteobacteria bacterium | reverse complement strand
CTGACGTCGACCTCGTCGGCCTCGGGGAGCACGGCAACGGTGGCCGCGGAGGTGTGGATCCGCCCCTGGGCCTCGGTTACCGGCACGCGCTGCACGCGGTGCACGCCGCTCTCGAAGCGCAGGTGCGAGTAGACCTCCTTGCCGGAGATCGAGACGATCGCCTCCTTGATCCCGCCGCCGGACGACGACGAGAGGCTCATCGGCTCGACCTTCCACCCCTTGGTCTCGGCGTAGCGGGAGTACATCCGCAGCAGCTCGGCGGCGAACAGCGCGGCCTCCTCGCCGCCGGTGCCGGAGCGGATCTCGAGCAGGATGTTCTTGCCGGCCAGCGGGTCCTTGGGGGTGAGCAGCACGCGCAGGCGGTCCTCCAGGCCGACCAGCTCCGCCTCCAGCCGCGCCACCTCGTCCCAGGCCAGCTTGCGCATCTCGAGGTCGGGGTCTTCGAGCAGGGCGCGGTTGTCGGCCAGCTCGGCCTCGGACGTGCGGAAGCGGCGGAACGCCTCGACCACGTCGCCGATCTCGGTGCGCTCCTTGTTCAGCTCCTGGACGCGTTTCGGGTCGCTCAGCACCTGCTCGTCGAGGAACGACCGTTCGATTTCGTCGAACCGCCGGTCGAGGCCATCGAGTCGTGCACGGACCTTGTCGTCCATCGGTCGTCGTCCCCTAGGTCGGTTCCTTGGCGCGGCCGGGATACCAGCCGCCCAGGCCGTCGCGGAAGGCGGCGTAGTCGGCGAAGATCTGCTCGCGCTCGGGCGGCACGGCGACGTCCTCGCCGGCCTTGGCCCGCCGGTTCGCCTCCTCGCGCGCGAGCGCGGTGGCGATCGAGGTCAGGGCGACCTCGAGCTGGTCGTCGGTCGGCTCGCGGGTCACCAGCCGCTGCATCGCCAATCCGGGGGCGATCATCAGGCGCACGAGCGGGTTGCGGCCGAACTTCCCGGCCAGCCGGATCACCTCGTAGGACAGCCCCGCGATCGGGAACAGCAGTGCGATCTTGAGCAGGATCAGCAAGGCCTGGTTGAGCCAGCCGGTCGCGACCAGCGGCGGGAGCACCGGCAGCACCGCCATGTACAAGAGCACGCCGATCACGATCACGTACAGGATGAAGGCGGTGCCGCAGCGCGGGTGGAAGCGCGAGTGCTTCCGCGCGTTGGCCACGGTCAGCTCCTCGCCCGCCTCGTGCGCCGCGATCGATTTGTGCTCGGCCCCGTGGTAGGCGAACACCCTCCGGACGTCCTTCATCCTCGAGATCAACAGGATGTAGCCGACGAACAGCAGCAGCTTGATCACCCCGTCGAGGACGTGGAACAGGTAGCCCGAGGTGCCGTGGCCGCCGCCGACCCAGGCGTCGAGCCCCAGGGCGACGACGTGCGGGACCCCCTTGAAGATCAGCAGCGCGAAGACCAGCGTCGGGATCAGCACCCACCACAGCGAGGGACCGGTCCCCTCCTGCGCCGCCGGCGCCGGCTTGCCGTCCTCGGCCGGCAGGCCCTGCGCGGCGATGTCCGCCGAGTAGGCCAGCGCGCTCATCCCGTTCGCCATCGACTCGAACAGGATCACCGCCCCGCGCAGGAACGGCCAGCGCAGGAAGCGCACGCGCTCCCAGACCGAGCGCCACGGCTGGTCGCGGACGACCAGCTCGCCCTTGGGGTTGCGGACCGCGACCGCGAGGCACGACGGGCCGCGCATCATCACCCCTTCGATGACCGCCTGGCCGCCGACCGCGAGGCACTTGAGCTCGGGGTTGTCCATCACCGGAACGCGAGGCGCGGAGGACAGGGCGACGCTACTCCTTGGCCGCGGCCGGCTTGTTGCCCGCGTAGCGGCGGCGGAACCGCTCGATGCGGCCGGCGGCGTCCATCAACTTCTGCTTGCCCGTGTAGAACGGGTGGCAGGCGGAGCAGATGTCCACCGTCAGCGTCTCGCTGCCCTTCGTCGAGCGCGTCTCGAAGACGTTGCCGCACGCGCAGGTGACCTTGATGATCTCGTACTTGGGATGAATGCCGGGCTTCATGTTCGTTCTCCTGGTCAAGGCCTACGTAGGCCCTGCGGGGCCTTCCGTCAAGTCAGTGTTCGACCCCCATCGACTCGAGGAACTCCTTGTTGCTCTTCGTGCGGGAGATCTTGTCCAGCAGGAACTCCATGGAATCAATGACATTCAGCGGGTGCAGGAGCTGCCGGAGCAGCCAGACGCGCTGCAGCACGAAGTCGTCGAGCAGCAGCTCCTCCTTGCGGGTGGAGGAGCGGTTGATGTCGAGGCACGGGAAGACGCGCTTCTCCATCAGCTTGCGGTCGAGGTGGATCTCGCTGTTGCCGGTGCCCTTGAACTCCTCGAAGATCACCTCGTCCATGCGGCTGCCGGTGTCGACGAGCGCGGTGGCGACGATGGTCAGCGAGCCGCCGCCCTCGATGTTGCGCGCGGCGCCGAAGAAGCGCTTCGGCTTGTGCAGGGCGTTGGAATCGACGCCGCCGGAGAGGATCTTGCCCGAGGGCGGGACGACGGTGTTGTAGGCGCGGGCCAGGCGGGTGATCGAGTCGAGCAGGATCACCACGTTGCGGCGGTGTTCGACCAGCCGCTTGGCCTTCTCGATCACCATCTCGGCGACCTGGACGTGGCGCTGGGCCGGCTCGTCGAACGTCGAGCTGATCACCTCGCCGCGCACCGAGCGCTGCATGTCGGTGACCTCCTCGGGCCGCTCGTCGATCAGCAGGACGTGCAGGTCGACGTCCGGGTGGTTGGCGGTGATCGCGTTGGCCAGGACCTGCAACAGGACCGTCTTGCCCGCGCGGGGCGGGGAAACGATCAGGCAGCGCTGGCCGAAGCCGATCGGCACCAGCAGGTCGATGATCCGCGTCGAGAAGTTCTTCGACTCGTGCTCGAGGTTGAACTTCTCGTCGGGATACAGCGGCACGAGGTTGTCGAACAGGATCTTGTCCTTCGCCACCTCGGGCGGCTCGTGGTTGATCGTCTCGACCTTCAAGAGCGCGAAGTACCGCTCGCCGTCCTTCGGCGGCCGGATCTGGCCGGTCACCGTGTCGCCGGTGCGCAGGCTGAAGCGGCGGATCTGCGACGGCGAGACGTAGATGTCGTCGGGACCCGGCAGATAGTTGTAGTCCGGGGCGCGCAGGAAGCCGAAGCCGTCGGGCAGGATCTCCAGGACCCCCTCGCCGAAGACCGCCCCGTTCTGGGACGCCTGGGCCTGCAGGAGCGAGAAGATCAACTCCTGCCGCCGCATCCCCGCGGCGTTCTCGACCTTGAACTCCTTGGCCATCGCCGTGAGTTCCTCGATGGGCTTCACCTTCAGTTCCTTCAGGTGCATTCGACTCTCCTTGACGTGTGGTCCGTGTCCTTGGCCTGTCGGGCGTGGTGGGACCGAAGTCGGCTGGCCCCGCGGGTCGGCGGGGAAGACTGAGTCTCTGTTCCCTGTCCTCGCCCAGGGACCCCCGAATCGGCTCTCGGCGAGGAGCTACGGATGCCCGCCGTGCTCTCTTCTCTCCCGTCTGGACGGCGGACGATCTCGGCCGGGCGGGGTTCTGTGTAGCCCCCGGCCGCGGCCTTGTCAAGCGGAAATGCCGGATCGGGCTGGACGTAGGGCCCGGCCGCTCAGCGCCGCCGCCGGGAACGTCCGCGCCCGGCGACGAACAGGCCGAGCAGCAATGTCGGCAGCCAGCCCGTTCGACCGCTCGCTCCGGCCGATCGACAGCCGCAGCCGCCCGCGTCGTCCTCCCCCGGCACCGCGCCGTCCGGCCGGACGTCGGCCGCCTCCCCGCCCCCGTCGACCTCCCCGCCGACGTCCGGCGAAGTCCCGTCGTCCGGGAACGACGTATCGAACCAGAAGTCGGCCTCGGTGCCGCCGTCCGCGTCCGCCCCGCCGCCGTCGTCCGGGCCGACGACCTCCGGGTCGTCGTCCCCGCCGTCCCCGGCGTCGCCGGCGTCCGGGTCGAGGGTGCCGTAGATCTCCAGCACGACGTCGGAGTAGGTGACCCCGAGCGGACCGCCGCGGTTCGCGGCCTCGTCCCACGAGCCGCAGACCGGCTGCGACGACCCGCCGCAGACGTTGATCGCCAGGATCAGCCGGTCCTCGTAGAACGAGCCGCCCGGCGCGGTGGCCGCGAGGTCCATCGTCCGGGCCACCGTCCGGTCCGCCTTCTCGAACCACACCTCGACCCCCGTCCCCGCCCAGACGTGCGTCCAGCGAATCCAGTCGGCGCCGCTGACGAATCCGCCGCCGCCGCCCGACGCCTCCTCGGTGGTGCAGTCATGCCAGTCGGTGCAGCTCGGGTCCATCAGGTTCCAATACGACTGGGCGACGAAGTCGGTGCCCTCGTCCCACACCCCGCGGTAGCCGGCGGATTGGTGCGCGCGCCCCGCGGGCGGCAGGCGCGTCGCCTCGGCACCGAACGGGTCCAGCGCCACCAGCTCGAAGCCCCAGTAGTGCGTGGTGAACGGCGGCGACATCTCGAAGTCCTGGACGGTCACCGCCAGCATCCCCTCGCGGGTGTCGAGGCCCGGCGGGAGGTCGATCTCGATGTAGTCGCCTCGGCTCGTGGTCGTCCAGCCGTCGGCGCCGAACGTGCCGCCGCTGCGCCGTCCGCCGTGGGCCGCGATCGCGGCGTCCACCTCGGCCGCGTCGGAGAGCGACAGCTCGAGCCGGAACACGGTGTCGGCCGCGGCCGGCGCCGCGACGACGAATGCGAGCAGCACGATCGACCACCGGAGCCTTCCGCGGTTGCTGGCCTGCATGATGGCCCCAGGGTGCCGCAGGGGGCGGGGAAGGTCAATCGGTGCTGCCTGCGTCGTCGCCCTCGCAGGTCGTCCAGCCGCAGCGCACCTCGGCGCGCGAGCCCGACTCGAGGCCTCCGCCGTATCCTTCGTAGTGGAACATCAGCGCGGCGCAGGCGGCCGGGCTCTCCTCCGCGGGACGGTAGAACCAGCCGTGCTCCTCCGGCCATCCGCACGTTCCGGTCGCCGGGTCCCAGGCCCGCGCGGCGGCCCGCACGAGGCACTGCCGGCGGGCGACGCCGTCGTCGCCCGTCACCAGTCCGAGGTCGCGCTTGTACGGCCGGCACTCGCCTCCGGTCGTCGGCTCGACGCACGGTGTGAGGTCGGGGAGGTCGCCCGCCGTCGCCTCCGGGCACCACGCCGCCGGGCATTCCGGGTCCTCCGGGCACGGCCGGTCGTCGTCCAGCGTCTCCACCACGCCGCAGTCCGGGACGCACTCGCCCTCCGCCAGCGGCAGGTCGCGGTGCAGGCAGACGTTCTCCTGCCATGGCTCGAGGGGGCGGTACGTCGCCGGCGACAGAGCGTGGCTCCAATCCGTGCCGCAGATCGACACCACCGCCGCGCTGGAGCCGAACGATCGGGCCAGCTCGACGAAGCGCCGCGGCGGAGCGGCCGTCGCCTGCGTCGTGCTGCACGACGGGACCAGGCGCGTCGGATCGGCGGGGTCCAGCGCCACCGTCATCTCCGGCCGGGCCAGGCAGCCCTCCAGGCAGTCCCCCGGCCCGAGGCACATCGGGCTGTCGGGCGGCACGCCGACCACCATCCCGAGCATGATCCGGTACCTCGCCCGGTCCGGCAGCGCTGCGCGCAGCGCTGCCGCCACCGCCGGTACCGGCTCGAGCAGCTCGGGCTGGAGCGCAGCGCGCAGCTCCGGGGGGCCGAGCGGCGCGTCGGGGTCGAACAGCTCGGGATGTGCGGCCGAGGCGGAGCCGTCGTCGCCGTCGGAGACGAACAGCACGAGAAGGGACGCGTCGTCCCGCAGGAACCCCTCGTTGCAGCCGCCGGCTCCGGCCTCCACGGTCAGTGCGCGCAGCACCGAGGCGAACGGCTGTGCGTACGGGCACCCCGCCGTACCCACGGAGGCCACGCACGCCAGGTCGTCGGCGATGCGTTCGGCGTCGGCCGCGTCGTCGCGTCGCGAGTCCCACGCCTGGAACGGCGGGTAGGTCGCCGAGCATCCGGTCGCGGCGACCGGCGGGTCGCGTAGCAGGCAGCCGCCGCCGGATCCCTCCGGTCCGAGGCACCCCGGCAGCGGGCTCGTCGTCGGTGCGCCCGGCGCGACAACGCCGACGTGGAGGTCCTCGACCTCCGGCCATTCGGGACGGGTGTCGCCGTCGAGGTCCGGCGGCGTCAGGAGATCGCGGAGCATCGCCGGGAGCTGCGCGGCCAGCGCCGCCTGTTCCTCGACCATCGATGGCGAGTCATCGATCCAGATCAGGAGGTCCAACCGCTCCACCGGTCTGGCGTGGATCTGCAGCGTCAGCTCGTCGTGGAAGCAGTGCGGGTCGTCGGGCGGCTCGAAGCCGTCGCAGGCAGGCACGAGCAGCCAGCACAGGACGAGCGGCAGCAGCCGGTGCGCCCGGTCGAGCCGGGCCGGGGCCGCTCGGGCCCGTCGGGCGGCGGCTCCGGCGTCGAACCCGCGCTTCCGAGTCGACCTGCGCAAGTGGTCTTGCCTCGTCAAGATGTCCCTCCGGCCCCGGCCGGAGTCGGTGGGCAACGGACGCGGAGACACTCCAGCCGAAGGTCGGACCCCGGCTCGAGCCACGGCGGGTCGAACGAGTGGTTGTAGTCCGGCAGCGGCCGGAGCTGCCGGCAGGGATCGCAGGCATCCTCCGCGGAGGATGGATCGGGCGGGCCCGCGTAGTACCAGCCGACGTCGAGCGGCTCCGAGCAGTACCCCGACGCGAGTGGACGGGTCGTCGCCTGCCGCCACACGCAACGGCGATGCGGCCGGCCGTCGGCGGCGTCGGCCTCCACGCCATCGTCGCGCTTGAGCGGCTCGCACGGCTTGCCCTCCACGGGCTCGCGGCAGCCCGTCGCGTCGCATTCGCAGGCCGGATCGACCGGACAGGGGCGGTCGTCGGAGAGAACCTCGACGGCGTCGCACGGCAGGCGGCACGTTCCGGGGTCGGGCCAGGCGTCCAGACCCCACAGCAGGCAGCGCTCGGGCAGACGCTGGGAGTACCAGGGCCACGCCGCATCCTGCACGAGCCGCTCGACCCAGTCCTCCTCGCAGATGGAGACGACGTTCGGCTCGTGTCCGGCATGCGCGGCGAACTCGACCAGCCGCCGCGCGGGTGCCGCGCGGCCGCCGGGACCGGTGCAGGCCGGCAGGAGCAGGTTCGGGTCGGTCGGATCGATCCGCTCCAACATCCACGGGTGCGCCAGGCACCGTTCCAGATCCCCGTCCAGGCACGCCCAGGCGTCCTGGGGGACGCCGGCCGCCAGCCCGACGACGAGCTGGTCCCAGCGACCCCGTGGTGGGTCCCCCGGCGCAAGCGCCCGCACCGCCCCCGCGAAGGTCTCGACCGGACCGAGCAGGCCGCCGAACGCGTAGCAGCGTGCCCCGTCCGGCCAGCCGGTCGGCACCGCGGGGTCGAAGAACAGCGGGTCGGCGACCGTGCAGTCGTCCTCGTCGGTGACGATCAGCAGGCCCAGGGTCGCATCGGGCCGGTGGAAGCCGGCGTGGAGGCCGCCCGGGGCCGCGTGGTCGATCAGCGCCCGACGCACCGCCGCCAGCGGCTGCTCGAAGCCGCAACCGTTCGCTCGAAGGGAGAGCAGCTCTCCGACGGCGCGCTCGAACCGGTCCGTCGCCTCCGGGCCGGCGAACGGATGGGGTCGCGAGGCGATGCCGCCCGGCGTGTCGGGGTCGGCGGGATCCCCGGCGAAGCGGCCGTCGTCGCCCGCCTCGCACCCGAACCGGCCGTCGGCGCAGGTCGGCCAGTACCGGCCGCCGGACCCGAGGTCGGTGGTGACGACCGCCAGGCGGAGGTCGTCGAGCGGCCGCGGCCCGCAGCGGCGGAAGCCCGCGCAGCGGCAACACTCGCTCTCCTCGCGCGGCGGCTCGAGCAGCCCGCGGAGCTGTCCGGGCAGCTCGCGGCGCAGGCTCTCGAGCTCCTCGGCCATCGAGGCCGAATCGTCCACGACGACGAGCAGGTCGAGGCGCACGACGTCGCGGTGCCAGACGGGCCACCGCAGCTCCGTGCAGCCGCAGGGGCGATCGCACGGACCGGCGGGGACCTCGTCGCTCCCGTCGTCGGCCGCGAGGCAGCCCGCCAGGACGAGCAGCGATGCCGCTGTGACGGCGAGGCGGAGCGTCCCGCGGGCGCGCGGTCCGCGGGCCGCCGGGCGGCGGCGGAGGGGCCGGACGGCATCGTGTGGGGGGACGGCACGCATGGTCCGAGACGCCTGCAAGAGCCGTTCCCCGGGCCGACCGGTTCCCTTCTCGGCCGGACCACGCAGGATCCGGCGGGAATCCGGGTCGCAACGACGGGCGCCCCGCCCGCGCGACGGCACCCCGTTGTCGAATCGCGCCAACGCGGTTGGCGGTACCCCGGAAGACGCGCCGGCGCGCTTGCCGGGTTCGGGCGGGTCGGATCCTTCGGCCGGTGCTTGTGCTATCGTGGATCGTCATGGACCGGTTGCTGGCCGAGGCGGAGGAGTTGATCGCGGCGGCGGAAGCCGCGGGGATTCGGCCGGCGCTCGTCGGCGGACTCGCGGTGCGCGCCTGGGTCGGCTCGCTGGGACGGCGCACGAATGATGTCGACCTGGCCGTCTTCGAGACCGCGGACGTCGAGCGGCTGGGACGGGTGCTCGCCGGACGCGGTTACCACGTGCTCGACGACCCGGCGTGGCGGCGCGCCGTCCGCGGAGAGGGCCCCCATCGCATCCTCGTGGACTGGACCGGACCGGAGGTCGTGGATCCGGGCACGCTCGAGCGGTACCGCCTCAGCGGCACGTGGGTGTCGCGACGGCTCGAGTCACGAATGGTCCCCGTGATCGCCGCCCCCGACCTTCTGGTGCTCAAGCTGTTGGGCTCGCGTGACCAGGACATCGCCGACCTGGCGCTCCTGGTGGACTCGGACCTGGAGGGCTGCGACCCGACCGCCGTCGCCCGGCGCGGCGTCGAAGGTGGCGCGGGGGATCGCGTACGCGCGGCGGCCGCGAAGCTGCGCTTCGCCATCCATGCAGGCGAGGCCGTCGAGGCGGCAACGCGGGTCCTCGGGCAGCCGTTGGCCGTGGACACCGTCCGGCGCCTCGCGGCGTTCCTCGACCGGCTGGCAAGCGGAGAGGACGAATGACGGCGCGCCCCTGGGTTGTCCTGGGTCATCGAGCGCTCGAGTTCGACTCGTTCGAGGAGGCCTGCGCGTTCGCCCGTCGCCACTGCCCATCGGTGGTCTGCGAGAGGGCCGTCGATGCCCAAGGGCGTCCGTTGCTCGAAGAGCGCGTGCGCTGCGACATGCTGTATGACGAGCAGCGCGGCGAGTGGCGCATCTTCCTGGGCTGACGTTCCGCCTCCCCCCCGTCCCGGGCGCCTCCGGCGCGAAGGGCTTGCCCGTCCGGCCGAACGACGGTTAGATCACCCCACCGCCGGCCGAGGCTCCGGGGGGAAGGGAGGCAGCATGGCAGAGCGCGACGACCACGACTCGCAGCGGGACGACCGAAGGCAGTTCCTCAAGACGGCGGCGGTCGCCGCCGGCGCGGCGCTCTGTCCGTGGGCCGCCGCGGGATGCGGCGCCAAGATCCCGCCCGGCTTGTTCGCCGCCGGGACGCCGGGCGAGTTCCCGCTCTTCACCCGGCCGTACCGCGTCCAGACCACCCACGTCTACGTCATCCACTGGGAAGAGGGCTACGCCGCGATCAGCGGCGAATGCCCCCACAACGGCTGCCCCGTCGAGCCGGTCGAGGGGGGCGGGTTCGCCTGCGGCTGCCACGGCAGCACCTTCGCGGCCGACGGCACCGTGACCAACGGTCCTGCGGACCGGGACCTGACGTGGTTCGAGGTGCTGATCGCGGACGGCGAACTGCTGATCGACCCCACCGTCACGGTGCCCAAGGGCACCTTCTATACGGGCTGAGCCCGCGGCCGACCGGGACTTTCGCCGCGGCGTGCGGGGCCTGTCCGCTGCGCCGCCGCCTCCGGGCGAGCGTCAGGCCGGCAAGGCCCAGCAGCAGCCAGGCGCCGCCGGAGGTGTCGCGCGGTACCGCGCAGGAACACCCCGAGCCGGAATCGTCGCCCGAACCGGCGTCGCCCGTCGCGTCGTCGCCCGCGTCCCCGGCGTCCGTGCAGACGCAGGAGCCGCTTGCGCAGGAACCGCCCGAGAAGCCGCGCGACCTGCAGTCGGCGTCGCAGGCGGTCGGGTCGCACGTCGTTTCGTCCGGCGCACCGTCCGGGTCGGCCTCGGCTGCGTCGGACGAGTCGGCGTCCGTCACGACATCCGGGTCGGCGTCGGCATCGGCGTCGGCGCCGGCATCGGCATCGGCATCGGCATCGGCATCGGCATCGGCGTCGGCATCGGCATCGGCATCGGCATCGGCGTCGGCATCGGCATCGGCGTCGGCATCGGCATCGGCATCGGCATCGGCGGCCGTGGCTCCGCGCTCGTAGGCGCCGAGGTCCGGGGCCGAGTCGCGCGGGTAGCCGCGGATGTCATCGGCCGGCATGTCGGCCGGGTCGGCGGCATCGATCGCGGGGCTGCCGTCGGGAAGTGCGGCGTAGGTCTCGACCAGTCGCAGGAACTCGTCGCGGATCGAGGTCGTGCCGGAGGCGAAGGCGCCGGTGGCGGTGTTCCAGGACGGCAGGACGATTGCCGAGTGGTCGGCGGGAAGGAGCGGGTCCTCGACGAGCCGCCGGGCGTCGGCCCCGGGCAGGACGCCGCCGGTGGTCGGCAGCGGGCTGCCTGCGTTCCAGAACAGGTTGCGGTCGAGCGTGATCGTCGCGAGGTCGACGTCGCCGTAGGAGTTGAGGAAGCGGTTGCCCATCGTGCCGGTCGGGTCGCACCAGATGTTGTTGCGGATCGTGATCTCCCCCACCGTGGGGTTGTCGCCCTCGGTGCCGATGCGGAAGCCGTAGGCGCCGCCGGGCAGGTCGCCGACGACGGTGTTGGCGCGCACGCGGACGCCGCGCACTCCCTTGAACTGCAGCGGTGCGGCGAGCGGGGCGGACGAGTCGCCGACGAACAGGTTGTTCTCGACCAGGGCGTCGGTGATCTCGTGTTCGGCCACGCCGTCTTCGCCGAACTGCAGGAACGCCTGGTCGCTCTTCCCGCCCCAGTGCAGGAACACGTTGCGGGCGACGCGGTAGCGTGGGCTGCGCGGTGTGCCCGGGGGCGGCGCCTGGCGCTTGATCGTGATGAACGACTGCGAGCGGTCGTGGTCCGGCCGGCCGAAGAACAGGTTGCCGACCAGGTCCAGCTCGCCCGGGCGCACGGCATCGATCAGGTCCGATCCGCCCGCGTTGGCCGGCTCGTAGAACACGTTGCCTTCGATCAGGATGCCGCGGGGGTAGGCGGTGTCCGACCCGCGGTTGATCTTCAGCACCTCGTTGCAGGTCCCCGGGGCGTTGTTGCCGAAGATCACGTTGTCCCGCAGCGTCACTTCCTGCGCGTCCTGGATGTGGATCAGGTAGTACGACTCGCGGCCCCCGTCGCAGGGGTAGCTTGGGTGGAGGTTCGTGATCACGAACCCCTCGAGGGCGAGGTTGGCGATGCCGTCGATGTAGATCCGCACGGCCTCGCCGCCGCCGTCGACGTTGGTCAGCACGGCGCGGTACGGATGCTCGGCCCGTACGACGACCGGGGCGGGGAAGCCGCGCGTCAGCGCGCTCTGTCCGGCGTAGGTGCCGTCGCCGACGAGGATCGTATGGCCGCCGGCCGCCGGGACGCCGGCGTTCACGGCGTGGCGGATCGTGCGCCACGGCCGCTCCGCGCTGCCGTCGCCCGCGTCGTCGTCGCCGTCGAGCGCCACGTGGAAGGTGTCGGCGCGCCCGGGCGCGCCGGAGAGCAGCGCCGCGCAGACGGCGGCCAGCGCCGCAGCGCGGGTCACCCGAGGTCCGTGCGCTCCGCGCCGCGGTCCGGTCGGCGCCCGTTCGTTGGTTCCGGCTGCGTCCATCGTTCACCTCCCTGCGGTCTCGGGCGCGCGGCCCCGTCCGCCGCTCCGCGCCGGTCGTCGATATCTAGCGCTGCGGCAGGTCGCCGGGAGACAGCGGCCGACCGGTCGCGCTCTCGAAGGCGGCGATCAGCGCCGCGAAGGCCGTCTCCAACTCCGCGAGCGCGGGGGTTTCGCGGTCGCCGAGGACGAACGTGTGGTCTCCGTCCGCCCGCGACAGCCCGATGCGGTAGCACGGCCGCAGGCAGGTCGGCTCGGGACCGTCGTCGGGGACCGGCGTCAGCTCCGCAAAGCGGGCCGGGTCGTCCAGGACGGCCAGGACCGCGTCGAACACCGCCTGCCCGGTCGCGCCGGCCTCCCACTCGATGCCGTCCATGTGGTTCATCTCGATCGGCATGCCGCCGAAGTAGGCCGAGTAGTCCAGCACGCCGTCGGACTCGAGCCGGTAGCTCTCCCGGACCCAGTTCGGGTACCGCTCGCCGTCGGGTTGCCGCTCGAGCTCGACGGCGACCACGCGGATCGACCATTCGCCGTCCGGCCGCGCCGTCCGGGGCGCGAGGTCGTCGTGCGGTCCGGGTGCCGGGTCGGTGGCGTCGTCCGGCGGCGGGGCGTCGGCGGGCTGCCGGGGGTTCGTGGGCGTGGCGCCTGCGGCGGGACCGCAGGCGCCGGCCAGCAGCAGCAGCAGTGCGCCAAGCCGACCCCGGGCGTGAATTCCGTTCACCGGTCCCTCCCTTCCGCGTTGCGGGAATCGTGTCACTTCCGGTCGGGGACGGCAAGCGGCGCCCGACCCGCGGTCCGTGGACCCGGTGGACGGATCCTCCGGGGTGTGCTTCCATCCGCTCGTGGGAGGCGAATCGATGCCACGGGCCGTTCACCCTTGCGAGTTCGAGCCGCGCGCCCGCAACCGGAGCCCGCGGCGTGCGAGCCTCCTGCTCGCGACGGCGATGCTCGCGGCGTCCTGCGGCGGCGGTCCGCCTCCTCCGGCGGCGCCGCCGGGAAGGGCCGAACCGGTCGTCGAGCACCCGGCTGCCGCGACCGAACCGGCCGCGCGGGACGACGACGGCGACACGATCCCGGACGCGACCGATGGTTGTCCCGACGCCGCGGAGGACCTCGACTACTTCGAGGACGGCGACGGGTGCCCCGACCCGGACAACGACGACGACCGGATCGACGACGGGGATGACGAGTGCCCGAACGAGCCGGAGACGTACAACGGCCGGGACGACGAGGACGGCTGTCCGGACGAGCTGCTGGTCGTGATCACCGGCGACCCGCCGCCGCGGGGGCCCGAGCGGGTCCGGTTCGGCAAGGGCAGCGCGAGGGTTCGGGAGTCCGAGCAGGACCTGCTGCGCATGGTCGCCGACGTGCTCGCGGACAACCCACAGCTCGAGCGGCTGCTGGTCGTGGGGCTCGCGGCTCGCGACGAGGGCGCCTCGGGCACGCGGGTCCGGCTCAGCCTGCGCCGGGCCGAGGCGGTGGTCGAGTTCCTCGTCCAGGCCGGTGTGGCGGGCGAGCGGTTGCGGGCGGTGGGCTACGGAGACCTCTGCTCGTTCGACCCGGGCGAGTCCGAGGAGGCCCGCGACCGCAACCGCGCCGTCACCTTCACGATCGTCCGCAGCAGCGGCACGTGCACGCGCGACGACGGCGCCTGCCCCGCGGCCCACGAGGCCGGCCTGGTTCCGGCCGACGACTGCGTCGATGCGCCTGGCGAGTGAGCCGGCGCCGGAACGGAAGGCCCCGGCGGAGCACCCGACCGTGGGGGCACGCCCCGGGGACGCCCGCGGATCGTGCCCTGGAAACGCGCTAACGCGCGGAGTCCGTGTCCCGCGGGACTGTGGCACGACTGGTTTCGCCACGTTGGCACCGGCCGTGTCGCCGCAACGCTGGCGAACAGGCCCCGAAGAAACGCGCTACGCCGGTTCTGTGCAGAACGCGAATCGAACGGGCCGTCTGTTGGCGCCCGCGCAACGCCGTCGGCCGCCGGTGCGACGGATGACGGCATGGGACACAAGGGCGAACAAGGAACAAGGGACACGGAACACGGAACGCGCAACGAAACGTTCCGCAGGCCCCGCAAGGGCGATGATCTTTCCGAGCGTCTGCTCGCGGCAGTGGGACGCGTGCAGCGACTCCTGTGCGCGCTGCAACGAGACGCAGCTTCCCGGCACGTGGCGCAGCAACTCTGGCGCGCCGCGACCGGCGGCGGAGCGAACTACGAAGAGGCCCGCGGCGCCGAGAGCCGGGCGGACTTCGTTCACAAGGTTCGAGTTGCGACCAAGGAGTTGCGCGAGGCGTTGTACTGGTTGCGGGTGACGCGCCGCTCCAACTGGGTCAAGCCTGGGGCGATCGATGACTTGGTGGGCGAGCTCGACCAACTGGTGGCGATCCTGGTGACCTCGGCACGCACGGCCAAGTCACGCACCCCGTGACGTTCCCCTTCTCTGTTCTCTGTTCCTTGCTCTTTGATCCCCGTTCTCCCATCCCCGTTCTCCCATCCCCGTTCTCCTCCCTTGTGCTCCACCTCTTCAGGGCCGCGCCCTCGACAGGACCCCGGAGTTCTGGGGACGTGCTTGCCGTTCACCCACCGGGTGAACGCCGGCGACCGCCTTCGCCAACGCGGATCATCCTCGATTGAGCCGCAGGAATACGATCTTCAGGAAGTGCGTCGCACGTTAGCGCGTTTTCAGGGATCGTGCTCCGGCCCTTGCCCCGG
>JAFGHH010000133.1 GCA_016930215.1 Deltaproteobacteria bacterium | reverse complement strand
GCGACCGACCGGCGAGCGTCACGTCGAGCGTGGTCGCCGCCGGCAGCTCCGGCAACAGGCAGATCGCAA
This sequence comes from Deltaproteobacteria bacterium, assembly GCA_016930215.1. Taxonomy (GTDB): domain Bacteria; phylum Myxococcota_A; class Polyangia; order DRWM01; family JAAZOP01; genus JAAZOP01. The sequence continues at coordinate 3,168 of JAFGHH010000133.1, read as the reverse complement.
TCGTCTGGTAGCAGTCGCGGCACTGCACGATGGAATCGTCGAGTCGCACGTCGAGGTCCAGCGTCTCGTCCCGCAGCTCGGCCCGGCAGGCCAGCTGCTCGCCGCAGCTGCAGTCCCGCTCGACGCGCAGTACCGAGCGCCCGTCGTCGTCGCGCGCGGCGCAAGCCCGGTCCGGCTCGGTCTGCTGGGTGAAGCGGTCGGGCTCGGGTTCCAGGCGTGTCAGGAGCACGTCGAGCGTGAGCAGCCGTTGCCGCAGCCGCTCGCGTTGCCCCGCGTCCCGCGCCATCTCCAGCGCCAGCGGATAGGCCGACCGGAGCCGCCGGGCCAGGGCGAGCGCCCCGGCGGGGTCGCCGGCCGCCGCCAGCCCGAGCAGCGTCGGCAGGTGCAGCTCCAGCTGGTCGGGGTCCGGGGCGGCGCCCCGCAGGAACCGCTCGTCGAACCGCGTCAGGCAGGCCGCGGCGTGCGTCCTGACCCGCTCGACGATCGAAGCGTACCGTTCGGGCCCGAGATGGTCGGGGGCGAAGTTGCCGCCGACGACGAGCAGGATCTCCTCGTCCAACGCCTCCTCCCCCGGTGCCGTGGGGCCGGGCGCGGCTTCCGGACCCGCGGCCCCGCCGTCGCCCGCCGGAAGCTGCGTCGGCCCAACCGACGGCGGAACGGGTGGCGGGGCGGCCGGACACCCGGCGCCCGACGCACCGAGCCACCACGCGACGAGCCCGAGCCAGGGCGACGCGGGCGCTCCGAGCGTTCGCTTCCGCATCCGCATCCGAGCGTCTCCTTCCCGCGAGGACGACGCGTCCCGGACGACGCGGGGCCTCGCCGAGGTGCTTCCTACGGGCGACGGACGGCGTTCGGTCCCCCGGCGAACCGCGCGGCGTCAGCCGCGGCGGCTCCGCTCCAGGAAGCCCCGGATGCGCCGGCGCGCCTCCGGGTCGGCCAGCCGGCCGGAGATCGCCCGTACCGCCTCGTCCGCAACGTCCGCCGGCGCCCGTCCCTCGGCCGCCCGGAGGAACGCCTTCAGCGTTCGCAGCGCCCCGGGCTCGCCGGCCCGCAGCGCCTCGAGCCGTCGTTCGACCTCCTCGTCGAGCCGCACGGGGGAGACGACGGCATCGACCAGGGCCCAGTCCGCGGCCCGCGCCGCACCGATCCGCTCGGCGGTCAGCGCCCAGTGGCGCATGCGCGCCGGGCCGATGCGGCGGGCGACGTAGGGGGCGACCATCGCGGGCACGAGCCCCACCCGCACCTCGGCCAGCTGGAACGTCGCGTCCTCGGCGGCCACCGCCACGTCGGCCAGGACGGCCAGGCCGACGCCGCCGCCGACGGCGGCGCCGTGGACGCGGGCGACGACGGGGACGGGGACGGCGTCGAGCGCGGCGAAGGCGCGGGAGACCCGCAGCGCCTCCTCCCGCCGCACGGCGCGGTCCTCGTCCGCGCCGGCGAACCAGCCGAGGTCCGCGCCCGCGCAGAACGCCTCGCCCTCGCCCGCCAGCAGCACGGCGCGGACGTCGGGCTCGAGCGCGCGGAGGGCGTCCACGAAGGCGTCGAGCAGCGGGCCGTCGAAGGCGTTGCGGCGGTCCGCGCGGGCCAGGGTCAGGCGCAGCACGTCGTCACGGCGCTCGACGTGCAGACCGGCGGCGGTGTGCTGCGACATCCCGGCGTTCCTCCCGAGCCGCGGGGCGCGTGCGCGCTCGCACGACGCCGCACGCGCGGCGTCGCAGCGCCCTTCCCCGTCCCCGGGGCGTGCGCTAGTCTAGCCGCCCGCGGACCGGCGGCAAACGGCCGATTTCCGCGGACGGGAGGCTGGACCGATGCGACCGACACGTCGCCGCAAGGACGAGCACCTCGAGATCTGCCTGCACCGGGCGATCGGGTCCGGCGTGGCGACCGGGCTGGAGGCGGTGCGCTTCGGGCACGGGGCGTTGCCGGAGCTGGACTTCGACGAGGTCGAGCTGTCGACGAAGGTGCTGGGGAGGCGGCTGCGCGCGCCGCTGCTGATCGGCGCGATGACGGGCGGCTCGCCGCGGGCGGCGCGGCTCAACGCGCGACTGGCGCGGGCCGCCGCGCGGCTCGGCCTGGGCATGGCGCTCGGCTCGCAGCGCGCGATGCTGGAGGACCCGCGCCTGACCGCGGGCTACGCGGTGCGCGAGGCGGCCCCGGACCTGCCGCTGCTGGTCGGCAACATCGGCGCGGTGCAGCTCCGGCGCGGCGTGACGGGCGCGCAGCTCGCCCGGGCGGTGCGGGCGGTGCGGGCCGATGCGCTGGCGTTCCACCTCAACCCGTTGCAGGAGGCGCTGCAGCCCGAGGGCGACACCTGCTTTCGCGGCGTGTTCGCCGCGCTGCGCGCGGCGATCCCGCGCGTCGGCGTACCGTGCCTGGTCAAGGAGACCGGCGCGGGGATCTCCCGCGTCACGGCCCGACAGCTCGCCCGGCTGCCGCTGGCCGGCATCGAGACCGCCGGCGCCGGGGGTACCTCGTGGGCGCGCGTCGAGGCGCACCGCGCGGCCGGGACGGCGGCGGCGCTGGCGGGCGAGCGGCTGGCGGGCTGGGGCGTGCCGACGGCCGAATCGATCGTCCACTGCCGGCGCGCCTTCGGCCGCCGGCTGGTGATCGGCTCGGGCGGCATCCGCACCGGCCGCGACGTCGCCGCGGCCCTGGCGCTCGGCGCCGACGCCGCCGCGATCGCCGGCCCGCTGCTGGCGGCCGCCGAGGCGTCCGAGCGGGAGCTGCTGCGGCAGCTCGAGGCGATCCTGCTCGAGCTGCGGCTGATCCTGTTCTGCACGGGCCGGCGGCGACCCGCCGAGCTGCGCCGGGGGGTGTTGCGGTGAGCGGCACGGGCCTGCGCGACTTGTCGCCGGCCGAGCGCCTGGTGCGGCTGTCGGCCGCGGCGGGGCTGGACGACGCGGACCGCGCGGCGCTGGCCTCCGGCGGCCTGGACCTCGAGACCGCCGATCGGATGCTCGAGAACGTGGTGGGCCTGCATGCGCTGCCGGTGGGTGTCGGACTGCACCTGGTGGTGAACGGGCGCGCGCGGCTGGTCCCGATGGCGATCGAGGAGCCGAGCGTCGTCGCCGGGCTGTCCAACGCCGCCAGGATGCTCGCCGCCGGCGGCGGCGTCTCGGCGACCGCGACGCCGTCGCTGATGATCGGCCAGGTCCAGCTCGTGGACGT
>JAFGHH010000018.1 GCA_016930215.1 Deltaproteobacteria bacterium | reverse complement strand
TGTACAGGCACGTCGCGGTCGACGAGCAGCTCTCCAGCACGCGGAGCACGGCATCGAGCGAGCCGGCCTCGGAGAGCACGATCGAGTCGCCCTCGGCGGCATCGACGCGCAGGATCAGCTCCGCACCGTCGGCGGGATCGCACGAGGTATCGGTGAAGGTCGTGTCGTTGGTGAAGTCGATGGCGAGGTCGCCGCCGGAGCGGGAGAACGGCAGCGAGGTCACGATCAGCGGGTCGCCGCACACGTTTCCCGGTGGGGGGTCATCGACGGTCATCGAGTAGCCGCGAGCCGGCGGGGCGGCCAGGGTCGCCTCGACGACGAAGTAGTAGGTGCCCGCGGCCGGGGCGGTGAAGGTCAGGCCGGGGTTCTCGGGCTCGGGGCGGTCGCCCAGGCACGGGGCGGCAGGGTCGCAGGAGGCGAGGACGCGGAGGGTGGCGTCGAGCGTGCCGGTCTCGCGCAGGCGGACCGTCTCGCCGGCGGCCATCGCGCGGGCGAAGTACGCCTCGGCGCCGTCGGCGGGCGAGCAGCCGGCGCCGGTGAACCGGACGTCGTCGGTGAACCGCAGGTGGAAGTCGCCGGCGGCGACGGTGGTCGGCAGGTCGGCGACCGGGATCGGGTCGCCGCACACGTCGCCGTCCGGGGCCTCCTCGAGGGTGAAGTTGAAGCCCCGGGCGGTCGGGAAGGCCAGACGGGCCTCGACGACGAAGTAGTAGGTGCCGTCGGCCGGGGCGGTGAACGCCAGGCCGGGGTCCTCGGGCATGTCGCGGCTGGCGAGGCACGGGGCGGTCGCCTCGCAGCGGTCGAGCACGCGGAGCACCGCGTCCATGCTGCCGGTCTCGCGCAGGCGGACGGTCTCGCCGGCGGTCATCGTGCGGGCGAGTACCGCCTCGACGCCGTCGGCCGGGTGGCAGCCGGCGCCGGTGAAGCGGTGGTCGTCGGTGTAGAGCGTGGCGAGGTCGCCGCCGGAGCGGTTGAACGGCAGCGGGTCGGCGAGGTGCGGGTCGCCGCAGACGTTGCCGTCGGGGGCGTCCTCGAGCGTGATGTCGTAGGCGCGCGACGCGGTCGCGGCGTGGACGGCCTCGACGACGAAGAAGTAGTTGCCGTCGGCCGGGGCGGTGAAGGTCAGGCCGACGCTCTCCGGGTCGTTGCGGCCGGCGAGGCACCGGCCGGCGTCGGAGCACTCGGTCAGCACGCGGAACACCACGTCGATCGTCCCGGTCTCGCGGATGCGGATCGTTTCGCCGGCCGTCATCCAGCGGGCGAACACCGCCTCCACGCCGCTGGCGACGAGGCAGCTCGGGTCGCGGAAGTCGTGGTGGTTGTGGAACGCGGCGAGCATGTCCGGACCCCGGACGTCGAGCGGCAGGGTGGCGAGGACGCGGGGCGAATCGCAGGAGTCGCCGTCGCCGCCGAGGCAGGTCGCGGCGGCGCCGCCGCCGTCGTCGCAGATTGCCGTCTCCAGCGCGCAGTCGCGCTCGACGGTCCAGGTGCGGCAGCCGTCGGGGGCGACGGCGCAGACCTCGACGGCGGTGCCGCGGCAGCGCCGTTCGTCGAGCACCGGGCAGGCGTCGGTGCAGCCGGCCGTGCAGGCGGCGGTGTCGAAGGTGCAATCCGCGGTGCAGGCCAGGACGCCGTCGTGGAAGCCGAGGTCGGTGCAGCCGAGGCCGGCCAGGTCGGGGCCGTCGCAGGCCTCGCCGTCCTCGGCGACGTCGTTGCCGCAGACCGGGACGGTGTCGGCCTCCGGGGCGTCCTCGGGCGGGGCGTCCTCGGGGGTGTCGCCGTCGAGGTCGGTTTCCGCGCCGCCCTCGTCCGGGTCCGGCAGGTCGGGCGGCGTGTCGAGGACGCCGTCCGCCTCGGTCGGGTCGCCGCCGCCGTCCTCGGCTCCGAGCCCGCCGGTCTCGAGGCCGCAGGCGGCGGCGAGCAGGAGCGGGCCGAGGAGGCGAAGGCATCCGAATCGCACGTTCCACCGATACCACGTCGCGTTCGGGGAGGCCAGCCGTGGCGGGCCCGTGCGGTGGAGGGCGACTTGCCAAGCGGGGGGACCGGGGCTAGGTTGACGGCTCCGGAGAACGTCCGGCGGCGACGGACCGGTGGCGCCCGGGCGTGCGGGGAGTGCGAGGAGCGACAGCCGTGAAGGGCATTCTGGCGAAGATCTTCGGGACCAAGCACGACCGCGAGATGAAACGCATTCGTCCGCAGATCGTGGCGATGAACGAGCTCGAGCCGAAGATGCAGGCGCTGGGCGATGAGGCGCTGCGGGGGAAGACGGTCGAGTTCCGCGAGCGGCTGGAGCGCGGCGCGAAGCTCGACGACCTGTTGATCGAGGCGTTCGCGGTGGCGCGCGAGGCCGGCCGCCGGGCGCTCGAGATGCGCCATTTCGACGTGCAGATGGTGGGCGGGGTGGTGTTGCACGAGGGTCGGATCGCGGAGATGAAGACCGGCGAGGGGAAGACGCTGGTCGCGACGCTGGCGTTGTACCTCAACGCCCTGGAGGGCAAGGGCGCGCACCTGGTGACGGTCAACGACTATCTGGCGAGCCGTGACGCCGAGTGGATGGGGCGGCTGTACAGGTTCCTCGGCCTGACCGTCGGCACGGTGGTGCACGGGCAGAGCAATCTGGAGAAGAAGCGCGCCTATCGCTGCGACATCACCTACGGGCAGAACAACGAGTTCGGCTTCGACTACCTGCGCGACAACATGAAGTACTCGATCTACGACTACGTGCAGCGCGAGCTGCACTACGCGATCGTGGACGAGGTCGACTCGATCCTGGTGGACGAGGCGCGGACGCCGTTGATCATCAGCGGGGCGGCCACCGACTCCACCGACCTGTACCGCACGGTGAACGGCATCGTGCCGTTCCTCAAGCGCGACATCCACTACGTGGTGGACGAGAAGGCGCACAACGTCACGCTGACCGACGAGGGGGTGGAGGTCGTCGAGCGCAAGCTGGCGATCGACAACCTGTTCGACCCGGTCAACATCGATTTCCTGCACCACGTCAACACGGCGCTCAAGGCGCACACGCTGTACAAGCGCGACGTGAACTACATGGTCACCGAGGAGGGGGAGGTGGTGATCATCGACGAGTTCACGGGCCGGTTGATGCCGGGGCGTCGCTGGTCGGACGGGCTGCACCAGGCGGTGGAGGCCAAGGAGAACGTGAGCGTGCGCGCCGAGAACCGCACGCTGGCGACGATCTCGTTCCAGAACTACTTCCGGCTGTACGACAAGCTGGCCGGGATGACCGGCACCGCCGACACCGAGGCCGAGGAGTTCAACAAGATCTACAAGCTCGACGTGGTGGTGGTCCCGACCAACAAGCCGCTGGTGCGGAACGACGCGCAGGACGTGGTGTTCAAGACCGAGCGCGAGAAGTTCACGGCGGTGGTCGAGGAGATCCTGGAGTGCCACGAGCGCGGCCAGCCGGTGCTGGTCGGCACGACCTCGGTGGAGAAGTCCGAGGCGATCAGCCGGATCCTGAAGAAGAAGGGCGTCGAGCACAGCGTGCTGAACGCCAAGCAGCACCAGCAGGAGGCGTTCGTGGTGGCCCAGGCCGGCCGCAAGGGCTCGGTGACCATCGCGACCAACATGGCCGGCCGCGGCACCGACATCGTGCTCGGCGGCAACCCCGACATGATCGCCCGGCAGAAGGCGGACCCCGAGACGCAGCCGGAGGAGTTCAAGAAGTTCCTCGAGGAGTATCGGCGCATCGGGCAGGAGGAGCGCCGGCACGTGATCTCGATGGGCGGGCTGCACATCCTCGGCACCGAGCGGCACGAGAGCCGCCGGATCGACAACCAGCTCCGCGGCCGCTCCGGCCGCCAGGGCGACCCCGGCACCGCCCGCTTCTACCTGTCGCTCGAGGACGACCTGCTGCGCATCTTCGGCGCCGAGCGGATGTCCGGGTGGCTGGACCGGCTCGGGATGGAGGAGGGGGTCCCGATCGAGCACCGCTACCTGACGAAGGCGATCGAGAACGCGCAGAAGAAGGTCGAGGCGCGCAACTTCGACATCCGCAAGAACCTGATCGAGTACGACGACGTGATGAACCAGCAGCGCAAGACGGTCTACGCGCTGCGCCGCCAGGTGCTCGAGGGCACCTACCACCCGGTGGCGATCTCCGAGAGCGACGACGCGGAAGCGGCGGCGGCCGACTTCGAGGTGAAGCTCGACGAGCGGCTGGCGGGCTGGGTCAAGCCGATCCTCGAGGCGCTGGTGCGGGCCTACGGGCGCGGCGCCGCCCCGGACGCCGCCCCGCTCGCGGAGGAGGAGATCGAGAAGGGCGCCGGCCCGCTGCCGGTGGACAGGATCAAGTGGCTCGACGTCGCACGGCTCGAGCAGGAGGTCTACTACCACTTCGGCTGCCGCGTGCCGCTCGAGGCGTTCTCGCTCGACGCCCCGGGCGCGTTGGCGCGCCTGGTGGAGGACGTGCCGCGCTCGCTGTCGGCGCAGCGCGAGCGGCTGCTCGACGTCAGCGACCAGATCGTGATGGCGCTGGTCGACGACGCCTGCCCCGAGAAGGGCAGTGACGAGGAGTGGGACCTGGCCGGGCTGGCGCAGATGGTCAACGAGCACTTCAACCTCAGGCCGTCGTTGACCGGGGACGAGCTGCGGGCGCAGGGGGCCCGGGCGGCGATCGAGAAGGCGATCTACGACCGCGTGTTGCAGACGCTCGAGGCCAAGGAGCGCGAACTGAGCCCGGGGCTGTTCCTGCGGGTGTTCCGCCTGTTCTTCATCGAGGAGATCGACAAGCAGTGGATCGATCACCTCGAGAACATGGACCACCTGCGCCACGGCATCGGCCTGCGCGGCTACGGCCATCGCGACCCGAAGCAGGAGTACAAGAAGGAAGGCTACGCGATGTTCGTGGCCACGATGGGCGCCACCCAGACCAACGTCCTGAAGAAGCTGTTCCGCGTCCAGGTCCAGCGCAAGGAGGACGTCGACAAGATGGTGCCCCGGGCCCGTCGCAAGGTGGTCGAGGGGCGGGGCGGCGAGGCGCGGCAGACCGGCGCCGCGCAGCAGGCCCGCGGCGCCAACCTCCGGACCGGCCCCAAGGTCGGCCGCAACGACCCGTGCCCGTGCGGCTCGGGCAAGAAGTACAAGAAGTGCTGCATGGCCAAGGAGGAGGGCGCCCAGGTCGGCTGACCGGTCGCTCGACCCCCCCGGCACACCTCGGCACGGCCCCCGGCCGCCCCGGACGGCGGCGTCGTGGAATTCGACGGGTCGTACCCTTGACGATCCCGAAAACCCCTCGTCAGGCTGCAGGTTTGCCGGGCGGGACGTGGTTGGCCCGCCGGTTGCAAATGCCGCCGGTGCTCGCCCCGGAACGGGGCGACCACCCGGATGGCCCGGGTGACCGGGAAAGGGAAGGGAGGAACGAATCATGAGGCAGTCGGGCTGTAGGATCTCGAAGTGGATCGTCCTGGCCCTGGCGCTCGGCGCGCTGGCGGCCTGCAACGAGGATCCGCCGGATCCGCCGTTCACGCACAACTCGATCCTCTGCGAGCTCGACGAGGATTGCGGCCCGGGGATGACCTGCAACCGGGAGTACTGCGGAACGGACGACACCGGCGCCGAGTTCTGCGTGAGCGGCGGCGTGTGCGAGGTCGTCGGCGAAGGCTGCTCGTCCGACGCCGACTGCGGCCCCGGGATGGCCTGCGAGCTGTTCCGCTGCGACCCGGCGACGGGCACCGACGAGCGGTGCTACGCGGGCGGGGTCTGCGTGCCCGCGACCGGCGGGTGCTCGTCCGACGCCGACTGCGGCCCCGGCTTCGTCTGCGAGGCGGTCTACTGCGGCGCGACGCGCGGCGCGGACGAGTACTGCGTCGGCGGCGGCGTCTGCGTGCCGGCCGGCGAGGGCGAGTGCACGGTCGACGCGGACTGCGGGGAAGGCTACCACTGCGAGATGGTCCGCGAGTGCACGGACGTGGCGTGCGAGGGGACCGACTGCCCCGAACCGCGCTGCTTCGGCGGCGGCTACTGCGTGCCGGACGTCGGCGCGTGCACGACCGACGCGGACTGCCCGGACGGCTTCCTCTGCGAGTGGATGGGGATGTGCCCGGAGTGCGAGCCCGGCGTCGAATGTCCGCCGTGCACTGCCGGCGGCTACTGCGTACCGGCGCCGACCGGCGAATGCACGAGCGACGCGGACTGCGGCCCCGGCTTCTACTGCGAGCTGGTGGACGGCTGTTTCGCGCCCGAGGGCGGGGACCCGACCTGCTTCGGCGGCGGCTACTGCGTGCCGCTCGGCGAGTGCGCGACCGACGAGGACTGCCCCGCGGGCTTCCTCTGCGAGTGGACGGGGATGTGTCCGGACTGCGAGCCCGGCGTCGAGTGCCCGCCGTGCTACTCGGGCGGCTTCTGCATCCCCGCCCCCGCGGGCGAGTGCAGTGCCACCGTGCCCTGTCCGCCCGGCTTCACCTGCGTCGGCCGCATGGAATGCGTCGATTACGACCTCGACGGAACCTACGACTACTGCGTCGAGGGGAGCTTCTGCGAGCCCGGGGGAAGCGCGTGCGCGACCGACGCGGACTGCCCTCCCGGCCTGATCTGCCAGGGCGACGTCTGGTGCCCCGACTGCCCGCCGGAGATGGACTGCGGCCCCTGCATCTCGGGCGGCTTCTGCGTCACGCCTCCGACCGGCGAGTGCCGCGCGGACGCGGACTGCCCCGCGGGATGGACCTGCGAGTACGGCGGCGCCTGCCCGCCGTGCGAGCCCGGCGCCGACTGCGGACCGTGCTGGTCCGGCGGGTTCTGCGCGCCGCCGTCCACCGGCGAATGCCTGAGCGACGCGGACTGCCCGGCCGGCCTGGTCTGCCAGGTCGAGGTGGGCTGCCCCGAATGCCTGCCGGGCGATGCGTGCCCGCCGTGCATCACCAGCGGCGTCTGCGTCGTGCCGCCCTCCGGCGAGTGCCGCGAGGCCGCGGACTGCCCGGACGGCTGGACCTGCGAGTACGTCGGCACCTGCCCGCCGTGCGAGCCGGGCGCGACGTGCGAGCCGTGCTGGGCGGGCGGCTTCTGCGTCCCCCCGAGCGCCGGTGAGTGCACGGCGGACTCGGATTGCCCGGCCGACTTCCACTGCGAGCCGGCTTGGTGCGCCGGCGACCCGTCCGTGCCCGAGGACTACTGGTGCATCGACGGCGGCGTGTGCGTCCCCGATGCCGACGCCTGCGTCACCGACGCGGACTGCGGCGACCCGGCGGCCTGCGCCTGCATCGCGGTCGAGTGCGCTCCCGGCGAGCGCTGTCTGGCCTCCTACTGCGTCTGCGAGTAGCCTCGGCCCGACCCCGACCTAGCCCCGCCCCCGCCACCTCCACGCCAGCGCCGCCACCGCTCCGGCAAGAGCCAGCGGCAGCATCGCCACCCACCCCGCGCCCAGCTCGCCGCGCGTGGCGAAGACGTGGGTCGCCTGCACGCCGAGCAGTCCGGCTGCCGCCAGCGCCGCTGCGAAGGCCCAGCGGCGCGCCGCACGGCGCATCCGCCGGCACGCCAGCCCCGTCGCCCCCGCGGGCACGAGCAGCGCGACGACCGTCCCGCGCAACGCCAGCTCGCTGTGGACCGGCGCCGGCAGGTGGCCGTGGTGCGACCGCACCGCCCCGGCCGCCAGCAGATCCGGCACCGTCTGGAGCGCCGGCGGCGTCGATAGCAGCGCCAGTGTCGCCGCCGACGGCGCTTCCCCGGCGGCCAGCTCCGCCCCGCGGAGCTCCCGCGGACCGCCCGGGCCCGGCTCCAAGCCCCGCGTCACCCGCACCTCGTCCCCCGACGCCTCGACCCTCAGCAATCGTCCGTCGGAGCGGATCCAGACCCGGCCGCTGCGCGTCCAGTCCGGCGTGCCGCCCGACCGGGCCCAGGCCTCCTCGCGCTGCGCCGTCAGCTCCTGCTGGACCCACGGGGCGACCCAGCCTCCAAGGCCGGCCGTGGCGGCCAGCGCCACCACCAGCGCCCACAGGATCGCCAGGTCGACCCGTCGCTCGGGCACCCCCGCGCCTCCCAGCCCTTCGGCGACTCCCGGCGGCACCAGATCGCGGGCCGTCCACGCGATGCCCAGCAGACACCAGAGCGGCGCGGCGAAGAACACCACCTCGGGTACCCGCGACAGCGCCCCGAGCCATCCGATCGCCTGCGCCGCGGCCGGCCGGTTCCCCGCCTCGACCAGGCCGACCAGGGCGCCGAGCGCCGCGGCCAGCCCAGCCAGCGCCAGCAGACGCCACAGCGCTCCGACGAACACGTGCCGGGTCAGCGTGCGCACGGCGCCATCCTCCTCCATCCTTCTGCGCCGTGCAATCGCTCCGGGCGATGCGGAGCGTGCCACGTTGTGTCGCCTGCCGGCGAAACCCGTGGCTCGGTGATTGTTGTAACCGCCTGCAGTTAATGGTGTTAATGCATCTCACTGACTCGGCGATCCTGGCATGGTGGCCGCAACGAACCGCGGGTTGCCGGGTGATGCGCCCGGCGGGAGGCGAGGTTGATGGGAAGCGGCAAGCTGTGCGTTCGAAGGGTCCGGCGGTACCGGAAGGCGCGCTATCCCTCGCGGCATCCGCAGGCGCGACGGGGAGGCTCGCCGGCGCGGCGCGTGTTGCGGGCGGCGGCCGGTCCGGCCGTGGCCTTGGGGCTGGGTGCCGCCGGGGCCGCCTGCGACGGCGGCGTGAGCCTGGTGGGCGAGGACCACGACGTGGTCGACCCGACCGACGTCGCGGACTCGACGGATGCGACCGACGCCACCGACACGCTCGAGGCGACGGACGAGACGTACGTGCCGCCGGACGACATGATCGCGGGCGGCCGGCCGGAAGGGGACTACTACACGGCGTACCTGTCCGAGGCCGAAGGTCGGGCGCTGATCGCGGCGGCGGTGCACGAGGACGGGTCGGAGTGGGTCGACCCGTGTGCGGCGCCGACGCTGGCGGAGCGGCTGACCGGCGTGCCGGAGGACCGGCCGTTCGAGGCGGAGGGGGTGCGGGCGGACGTCGATCTGCTGGCGCCGGCGATCTCGGTCGAGTGGACGGAGGACTGCCTCGGGGGGTATCGGCCGGCGGTGGGGTTCGAGTTCGCGACGGTGGAGCGGGGGGACGACGAGGACGTGTCGGATGATCCGGCCGGGTTCACGGATGCGGAGGAGGCGGCGCTGCCGGGGCTGCGCGAGCGGTACGAGGCGGCGCTCGCGCTCCTGCGGGCGACCGACTTCCCGTACGGCGTCTGGGACTACGGCTGGTACACCGACGACTCCGACCGTGCGCGGGCCGAGCAGGCGGTGCGGGATGCGGTGCGGGTCCTGCTGGACGAGCTGCGGCGCGACGGGTTCATCTGACGGGCGACGGACGGAGGGTGGGGCGATGCGCGAGCGTGGCACCATCGGCGAGAGCCTTGACGAGCTCCGCCGGGACGGATGTATCTAGCGGCATGAAGGCGGTCCTGCACGTCACCGGCAACTGCAACCTGCGCTGCCGCTACTGCTACGTCGGCGAGAAGACCAATCGCCGCATGTCGCCCGAGACGGCCCGCGCGGCGGTCGACTTCGCGGTGAAGCAGGCGGAGAAGCGGTTCACGATCTCGTTCATGGGCGGCGAGCCGCTGCTCGAGTACGACCTGATCCGGGCGACGGTCGAGCACGCCGAGGCGGTGGCCGCGGAGCGGAAGCTGGCGGTCTCGTTCCGCATGACGACCAACGGGCTGCTGTTCGACGACGAGCGGCTGGCGTTCTGCCGCGCGCACCGCATCCTGTTCGCGCTCTCGCTCGACGGCGACGCCCGCTCCCACGACGCCAACCGGGTCAACGCCGCGGGGCGCGGCTCGCACGAGGCGTTGATGCGGAACCTGGAGTCGATCCGCCGGCACGCGCTGGTGCTGATCGTGATCGCCTGCGTCACCCCGCAGACCGCCGACAACCTCGCCGCCGCGATGACCTTCCTGTTCGAGCACGGGATCGACAAGGTGATCCTCTCGCCGGACTTCGGCGGCGCGTGGGACCGCCGGACGCTGCGCGCGCTCCAGCGCGGCTTCGAGGCGGTGGCGGAGTACTACGTCGAGCGGCACCGGAAGGGCGACGAGCTGTACTTCTCGCCGTTCGACGAGAAGATCCGGACGCACGCGCTGGGGCCGATCCGCCGCGGTGTGATCTGCGACATGGGCGCGCGCTCGTTCTCCGTCGCCCCCTCCGGCGAGCTGTACCCGTGCGTGCAGTTCGTCCGCCCGGAGACCGACCTGCGCTTCCGCATCGGCGACGTCCGCACCGGGTTCGAGCAGGAGAAGCGCTGGGAGCTGGTGGAGCGGAACCGCCAGCCGCGGCCCAAGTGCGACGGGTGCGACCTCGACGGCCGTTGCTCGAACTGGTGCGGCTGCGTCAACCACCGCACCACCGGCGACATCCTCGAGGTTCCGCCGTTCCTGTGCGAGTACGAGCGGATGCTGATGCCGATCGCCGACCGCGTCGGCAACGTGCTCCACGCCGAGCGCAACCAGGTCTTCCACCGCAAGTTCTACCAGGACCGGCTGGAGGACCACTGAGCGCCGGGCGGCCATTCGCGTGTCGCGGGGCGTTTCCGGACGGTGCGCCGCCGGGACGCGGGGACGGAGGAACGACGATGCGAGTCCCGTTGGCGATGCTCTGCGGCCTGCTCCCGTGGCTTGCCGGCTGCTACCTGTCCTACGCCGAGCTGGCCGACGAGGATGCCGACGCGTCGGGCCGCGACGCCGACGCACCGCGCGACGACGGCGCGCCCCGCGATGCCGACGCCGACGTGCCGCCCGACGGGCCGCCGTGCAGAGTCGACGAGGAGTGCGACGACGACGACCCGTGCACGACCGACCGGTGTTCCGTCGCCGGCCTCTGCACGCACCAGCCGGCGCCGTTCGAGGAGCCCGCGGAACACACGTCCATCGGCTGGCCGCACGGCGGCGCCGCCGTGGGCCGCGAGGTCTGGATCGTTCTGGGCGGGTACCAGCTCCAGCGCTGGGACCTCGACGGGCCGCTCGAGGAGCCCCGCGAGTTGTTCGACCCCGGCGGCGAGCGCGACTGGGACATGGCGGTCGCGGCGACCGTGTCGGACGTCGCGGTGCTGACCCACGTGGGCGGCGGCCTCGAGTGGCGGCTGGTCGGCGAGCCGGAGCGGGTCGAGCGGACGGAGCCGGGCGGGATCTTCGTTGATGCGGCCTGGACCGGGCGGTGGCTGATGGCGGCCGGCGACTGGATGGACACCTGCGGCCTCGGCTGGGCCGACGCGACCGGCCGCTGGGTCGCGGGGGTCGAGGCGATCCCCGGTGGCTGCGTGCGCGGCTACGTCCCGAGCGGCCCCTCGGCGATGACGGGGCATCCGCCGGACATGCGGCCGGCCGGATACACCGCGGCCGGCGAGGCGGTCCTGCTGTCGATCGCGGGCGACGGAACGATCCACGAGCTGACGGCCGGGCCGGAGGGCTGGACCGTGTCCGAGCACCGGCTGTCGGAGCCCGGGCCGCCGTACTACCACTCGCTGTCGGCCGCGCGGGGCCCGACCGGGTTCGGCGCGCAGTGGGTGCAGGTCGAGGACGAGGAGGCGGACGGCAAGTTGATCCGGTTTGCGGTGCTCGACGAGGCCGACCTGCAGCCGCTCGCCGCGCCGCTCGAGGAGCAGGTGTTCGGCCGGACCTACGTGATGCAGGCGGCGCACCTGTGGTGCGGCGGGCGGCACGTCGGGATCTGGAACGACGCCCACGGCTCGGCGGTGGTGCAGTTCACTCCCGATGGCCGCCGGCTCGGGGAGACGATGCGCTGGGGCGTGGATTCCGACACGGCCCGGCTGCGCGCGGTCTGCCTGTACGGCGGCGTGGCGGTGACGACGCCGTCCACGATCACGATGCTGCGCTGTCCGGCCGACTGAGCGGCGGGCCGGGCCGCGACCACTGAACCGTCGTGCGGTGTTGCGCTCCCGCTCCGGGAATTTGCCCCCGATCGCGCCCGCGCCTACCCTCGGTTCCGTGCGTGCCGTCGTGCGATCGTTGAGCCTGTTGCGCCGGACGGCGCGGACGCAGCTGGCCTTCCTGTTCGCGGGCGCGTTCGCGGGGTTGATCGCCGTCGGGGCGTTCCGTCCCGAGGGGCGGCTCCTGGCGTGGCCGGCGCTGGCGGCGCTGGGGCTGTGGGGCGTCTTGTTCACGCGTGCGGCGTGGCTGCGGTTCCGCGAGGAGCGCGATCCGGCGGACACCGCGCCGGCGGCCTCCGAGCGGACGTTGCGGTTCCTGCTCCTGCCGCGGCTCCGCCTCGACCTCGAGATCGGCGCGCTGCTGCTGGTGCTGACGCTGGCGCTGATCGAATTCACCGGCGGGGCGCGCTCGCCGCTCCACCCGACGCTCTACGTGCTGGTGGCGTTCTACGTCTCGTTCTACCCGCGGCTGCTGGGCCTGGCGCTGACGCTCGCCGCCGCGGCGCTCGACGCCGCGCTGGTGCTGGTGCGGTTCGGGCCGGACCGCGACCTGCTGCTGGTGCACGGCGTGTTCATTGCGTTCTTCGCGGCGCTCAACCTGGTGTTCACGCACACCGAGATCTTCCGGCTGCGGCACCGGGGCGAGATGCGGCTGCGGCACGCGCTGGAGCGGGTGCGGGAGGCGGCGCGCGACTTCCGCCTGACCGAGGCGCCGGCGCCCACGCCCTCGATGGTGCCGCCGTCGGCCGCGTCGTGCGCGCCGGAGGAGCGCGCTTCGGTGCTGCCGGGTGCGGACCGGCGGACCCGCGACCCGCTCTCGGGGACCGTGGCGGCGGTGCACCAGATCCAGGAGACGCTGTTCGACACGCTGGACCTCGTGCGGCAGAGCCTGTCGCTGCAGACCTGCGTGGTGCTCGCCGTGGACCGCGAGCGCGCGACGCTGAAGATCGCCGAGATCGCCACCGACGCGGAGGAGATCGATTGCGGTCCGTTCGGCGTGGCGGACGGCGTGGCCGGGGCCGCGATGCGCGCGGGCGCCCCGCTGACGATGGGCAACCTGCGGCCCGACTACCGCGGGCTGCCCTACTACCGCGGCCCCCTGCGCGTCCGCTCGTTCCTGGCGGTCCCGTTCCGCGACGGCGAGGAGTGGCGCGGCGTGCTGGTGGCCGACCGGCGCGACCCCGACGCGTTCTCCGACCGCGAGCGCGGGATCCTGGTGCGGGCCGCCGAGCGAGTCGCGCGGACGATCCAGAACGAGCGCGCGTTCCTGCAGCTCGAGCGGACCAAGCGCGAGCAGGGCCAGCTGTTGACGGCCTCCGAGCGGCTGTCCGGGGCGATCCGCGAAGACGACGTCGTCGACGCGGCGCTCGACGCCGCCCGCGGCCTCGCCGCCATCGATTTCGGCGCCGTCGTGGCCTGCGACGAGCGGTCCAGGCGCTTCCTGGTGTTGCGGGCGGACGGCGAGCGGGCCGAGGAGCTGGGGCGGCTGTCGTTCGAGGACAACCAGTCGCTGGTGGCGATCGCGGCCCGCACGCGCCACTACCTGCCGTACCGCGGGGACTTCGACGACGCGAACCAGGCGGTGTTCGAGCGCAAGGGCGAGCTGCGCGGGATGAACTCGCTGCTCGTGCTGCCGCTGGTCGTGCAGGAGAAGACGACCGGCGCGCTGGTCGTGGCGGCGCGGCGGCGCGGGGCGTTCCGCGACGACGTCCGGCCGTTGCTGCAGGTGCTGGCCAACCAGCTCGCCACCAGCCTGCTCAACGCGCGGATGGTGCGCCGCCTCGCCGAGATGGCGACCACCGACGGGCTGACCGGCCTGTCCAACCGCCGCACCTTCGACGCCGAGCTGGACCGGCACGTCCGGTCGGCCGAGCGCTACCACAAGCCGCTGTCGCTGGTGATGTGCGACATCGATTTCTTCAAGCGGGTCAACGACACCCACGGCCACAAGGTCGGCGACGAGGTGCTCAAGGGGTTCGCGCAGGTGCTGCTGGGCTGCAAGCGCGACCTCGACGTCGTGGCCCGCTACGGCGGCGAGGAGTTCGTCGTGCTGTGCGAGAACACCGACACCGCGGGCGCGCGGCTGCTGGCCGAGCGCATCCGCCGGGAGCTGGTGCAGCGGGCGTTCGCGGCCGAGGCGGGCGCGTTCCGCGTCACCTGCTCGCTCGGCGTGGCCACCTTCCCGCAGCACACCCAGAACCGCGACGACCTGGTCCGCATCGCCGACGAGGCGCTCTACCGCGCCAAGCACTCCGGCCGCAACCGCACCGTCACCGCGTAGAACCGAAGGACCGCTCGGGGAGGGCGAACCCCTACCCGTGGGACGCGGACTGCGGTACAAGCGGCCCATGAGCGACGAACCGATCCCGCGGGCGCCGGTGACGGCGCCGCCATCCGAGAGCGACGCCGCGGCCCCGCCCCCGCGGTCCGCCGGCGCGTCGCCGCCGTCCGCGGGCACGCCGCCGGCGGGTCCCACCGACGTCGAGCGGGCGCGCGCCTCGCGGATGACGGCGCTCGGGCTGGCGGCGATGACGGTGGGGGTCGCGGCGGCCGTCTGTCGCTACCTGTTCCTGCCGCTGGAGCTTGGGGGCGGCCACTGGAACGCGGTGCTCGTCGGCGGCGCCGCCGGGTTGCTGGGCGCCGGCTTCCAGCAGTTCCGGATGGGCCGCAAGCGCGGCGGGCGGCTGCCCGGCCGGCAGCTCGCGCTGTTCGGCCTGCTGCCGCCGGTCGCCGTCGTCGCGCTGTTCGCCGTCGTCGCGCCGCTGCTCGACCCGCTCGACGACGAGCTGGCCGAACGGGAGTTTCCCGGGCTGGCGGTCCCGCTCCCCGACTGGGACGTCCTGGAGAACTCCTCGAACGGCGCGATCGGCACGGCGCGCCTGCGCGTGCCGTACACCGCCAACGGGTACCTCGAGGTGCGCCGGTTCCTCGGGCCGCTGCCCACTCCCGACGAGACCGCGCGGTTGATGCAGGCGGCGGGACCGCTGGCGGTGGGCGAGGGGGTGGCCGCCGTGGCCGACGGCCGCCCGGCCCGGATCGAGCTGCTGTCGAAGGCCGGCGACGGGCGGTGGGCGGCGTTGGCGTCGTTCGAGTGTCCCGGGTCGGGCCTGTCGGTGATGATCTGGCTCCTGGCCGGCGATGCGGAGCGGGACGAGCTGGTCGGGTTCCTGCGGCGGGTGCTGGCCGGGGCGCGCTGCCTGCCGCTGCCGGCCGGAACGGCGCCGGGCTCGCAGTTCCCGCTGGTCGACCCGCCGGAGGGCTACCAAGCGGTCGAGCATGCCGTGATGAAGGTCTGGGAGGGCCCGCTCGGCGACTTCGTAGCGTTCTCGCCGGGAGTGCCGGACCCCGACGTGCCGACGCTGCTGCGCCGGCGGCCGGGGATGGTGGCCGAAGTGATGCGCGCGGAGCTGTCGCTCGTCTCGGTCGAGGCCGACCCCGCGCCGCTGCCGATGCCCGGCGGCACCGGCGCGTTGCGCGACATCTGGTCGGGGCGCGGGATGTTCGAGGACGGAACGCCGCTGCGCTTCCTGCTCACGGTCTGGAGCTGCCCGGGCGGGCTGACCTACTACGGCTACTACGTCGCCCCGCCGGACGCTCCGCGCGAGGCGGGCCTCGGCGCGCTGCGCACAGCCGCCTGTCCCTGAACGGCGTCGCGGACGCTCGCCCGGGTCCGCGGGCGACCCGCGACGGATCGTCCTCAGCGGCGGACGGTCTTCATCCGGTCGAGCAGTCCGTGTCCGTAGAACAGGTCGAGGGCGGCGCGGACGGGGCCGAAGCGGTACCAGCCCCGTTCGACGGCGATCCGGAGCGCGTCCTGGGCGCGCGAGCGCAGGGCGGCCTCGCGGCCGAACTCGCGCGCGCACGTCCGCAGGTAGGCTTCGGCCGCGGCGCGGCGTCCGGCCTCGTCGCCCGGCTCGTCCGCCAGCGCCTCGGCAGCGAGCTGTCCGGAGCGCAGGGCCTGCCAGATCCCCTCGCCGCTCAGCGGGTCCGCCAGCGCGGCGGCGTCACCGGTCAGCAGCAGGCCCGGCTCCGCGCGGGGCCACGGCGCGGGGGCCAGCGGCAGGGGCCAGGCCCGGACGGGCGACACGGGCCGCGCGCCGTCGAACCGCTCGGGATGCCGCGCCAGGAACCGCTCGAGCAGCGCGCGCAGCGGCGCGCGCCGGGCGTCGTGCGCGTCGGCGCGGACCCAGATGCCGACGTTGGTTCGGCCGTCGACGGCGGGGAAGGCCCAGCCGTACCCGCACGGCAGGTCGGCCTCGAACCAGTGCACCGCGGCGTCGTCCTCGACGGACGGCCGGACGTTCTCGAGGTACTGGGTGGCGGGGAGGCCGAGGGCGCGGCCGCGGGGGTAGGCGCGGCCCGAGGCGCTCCAGGCGACGGAGCCGGGGCCGTCGGCGGCGATCACGGTCTCGGCCTCCCAGCGCAGCCGGGGGCCGGAGGCGACGAACGTGCCGGTCGCCGTGCGCTCCAGCGACCGGACGGCGACCTCGTCGAACAGCCGGGCGCCGGCGCCGGCGAGCGCGTCGTGGAGGGCGGCGTCGAGCCGGCGGCGGGGGACGATGCGTCCGGGCTCGTCGTAGCGGCGGGCGATGCGGGTCCCGTCCGGGAAGCGGACCACGCCGCCGCGGACGGCACCCTGGCCATCGACCAGCCGCACGGGGTCGAGCCCGAGCGAGGCGAGCAGGGCGCAGGCGCGGTTGGACAGCGCGTCGCCGCAGCGCTTGTCGCGCGGGAAGCGGGCCCGGTCGACGACGCAGACGTCGAGGCCGCGGGCCAGGAGCGCGAGGCCGGCGGCGCAGCCGGCGGGGCCGGCGCCGACGACCAGGACCCGGCTGCGGCCCGTGACGTCCGGCATCCGTCGTCCGCCTACGGCGCGCACCCGGCGCCGCCGGGCTCCAGCTTGCCGTCGCCGTTCGCATCGATCCAGACGGCGCCGGTGAGGGCCCAGGGGCGGATCGGCGAGTCGGCCTCGAGGACGGGCAGGACCGAGGTGCCCTCGACCTCGGCCCACACCGCGGCGTCGCCGGACACGGCCAGCGGCGCCTGGGTCTCGAGCCGCACCGCCTCCGGCGGCCGCGCGGTCGGCGGCAACGACAGCGCCTCCCGGCCGTTGACCAGCACGCGCACGCGGGCGACATCGATCCACGGCGCCGCCTCGACGCGCACCGAGATCAGCGCGCCGCGCCCCTTGGGCACGACGGTGCCGCCGGCCGGGACGTCATCGACGCGCAGCACGACGAACGGGCCGGTCGAGACGACGACGCGGCCCGAGCGCAGGGCGGCGGCGAGGGCGTCCGGCGAGTAGCCCCCGGCGGCGTCGCGTCCGGCGAAGACCCAGGTGCGGGGCCAGCCGCACGGCGGGTCCGTCAGCGCGTGGGCGCCCGACCCGCCGGTGGGCGTGACGCGGCGACCGCAGCGGACCAGCCGGGCCCAGTCGGCGACGGCGTCCGGCGTCCGGTCGAACCAGCGGCCGTCGGCCACCTCGAGCAGGTCGAAGTCCATCGTCCAGGAGGCGGGCAGGGTCGCGTCGTCGATGCCGACGCCCAGCAGGTCGAAGGTGCCGTCGCGCGGCGAGCGCGGGTGGTTGACCTGGACGAGCACGCCGGGGATCCGCCGTGCCCCGGCCACCAGCTCGGGGTAGCCCAGGTCGAGCCATGGGACGGGGGTCGCGACGTGCGGGAGCGCGGGGTCGAGCGCCAGTGGGAAGACGGCGAGGTGTCCGATCGGGACGCGGGAGCCGTCCGTGGTCACCTCGGTGCCGACGACCGCGAGCAGGTCGTCGGCCAGGCCGAGCGCCTCGACGTGGGGTGTCAGGTCGGTGGTCTCGTTGTGGTCCGTCGCCGCGAGCAGCTCGATCCCCTCCGCGGCGCAGGCGAGGACGCGGTCGCGGGGCGTGGTCCCGGCGTCGGTCGAGCCGGAGGTGTGGACGTGGAAGTCGGCGGCGAGCCAGCCGGCGGTCTCGACGCGGCGGACCAGCGTGCCGTGCACGCGGCCGACGCCGTCCGGCGGCACATCGACGGTCTGCTCGAGCAGCTCGTACTCGGGGCCGCGCGTCACCAGGACCTCGTAGGTTCCGGGCGGCAGCGGACGGCTGCTCCGGCCGTCGGCGGCGACGAAGGTCGGGCCGGCGCCGCCGGCGGAGAACGGTCCGCCGAACGACGGGTCGGAGGCGGGCGGAACGCCGTGCACCACGACCCGCACCGGCGCGCGGCGCGGCGCGGCGCCGTCGGACTCGGCGAGTTGGACGTCGAGCTCGAGGCGACCCGGCGGCCCGAGCGGCAGCTCGACCGGCTCGACGGTCGGCGCCTCGAACGACACGAGGCCCGCGCCGGTGCGCGCCGGGGCCTCGGCCGTGGCGCGCCAGCGGCCGGCGGGCAGCAGGGCGACGCCGCGGCCTCCGGCGTCGGTGCGCAGCGTCTCCGGCGGCGCTCCGCGGTCGCGGGTCAGCCGGACGACCGCGTCGGCGACCGGCTCGCCGGCGGCGTCGGTCGTGCGGATCGCGATGCGCTCCAGCGGGTCGCCGCGGGCCGTGCGGGCGGCGGCGGTGGCCGAGGTGGTGTCGGATCGCTCGCCGACGGCGAGCCAGCGCACCACGGTCTTTCCGGGGTCGCCCTCGACCCAGGTCGGCAGGTCGAAGGAGGCGAGGACCGACCAGCTGCGGCCGGTGGCCTCGCCGCAGCGGAAGCCGAGCGGGTCGGCGCCGAGGTAGGCGTAGGACTCGGAGTCGCCGACGGCGGCGAGGTATGGGACGAGCGCCGGGGCCGGGGGGCAGGGGGGCAGGGCGGCGGCGGCGGCGGAGGCGCCGCCCCACAGGATCGCGTCGCCGACCTCGAGCCCGGCCGGCGGGCGCGGGCCGCGGTAGCGCAGGATCGTCGTCAGGCGCAGGGCGGCGGTGCCGGGAGCCAGGGCGTAGATCGTCTCGAGCTCGAGCTGCGGGTCGCGGGCATCGACGCCGCGCGCCACCACCAGCGCCTCGCCGGGCGCCCCCTGCACGAAGCCCAGCTCGCGGTAGACCGCCTGGCGCGGGAACTCGCCGCCGAGCTGCAGCACGACCTGGGCCAGCTCGTCGCGACCGGGGGGGAGCGCGGCGGCGTCGACCAGGTTGCCGCCGGTGCGCGCGAAGCCGAACGGCTCGCCGAGCGCGCGGACGACGAAGGCGGCGCGGTCGTTGTCGAGCCGGACGTCGCCGAGGCGGCCGACGGCGTAGGGGCCGTGCAGCAGGTCGGCGGGGTCTTCGATCACGAAGGCGCGGGCCGGCGGGCCGCTCGGGGCCCGCGACCGGGCGTCGGCGCCGGCGGCGGCCGCATCGCGTGCGGCGTCGTGCCGCGGGGCGCGGGGCGGCTCGCGGCACGCAGGGGCGGCCAGCGCGAGACCGGCGAGGACGAACCAGCCGGCGGCCGGACGCGTCATCTCAGGGCTTGCGGTCGGCGAGCCAGCGGTTGGTGAACTGCGCCGAGGCGTCCCAGTTCGACTGCAGCTGCTCGGCCAGGAACTTCTCGACCTTGCCCCCCACCAGCAGGATGTTCACCGAGACGTCCATCTCGACCCGCCGGACCATCTGGTCCGGCCCCGACGGCTCGGCGCGGATCGTGCCGGCGATCTTGATCTTGTCGGTCATCACCGAAGTGATGGTGTCGAAGCGGTAGACGGCGTCGGCCGCGGTCCACGTGCCGACCTCCTCGTAGGAGATCGTCCCGGAGATCAGCTTCTTGATCAGCTCCGGGGCCTGCTGCGGCGGCGTGACCCGCACCCGCCGCTCGACGCGGTCCGCGCCCTCCTTCTGCTCGAGCACCTCCCAGGTCGGGAACTTCATGTCCCGGAGGAACAGCGTCTGGTTGTACTCCCGGTCGAAGAAGACCTTCTTCCAATAGGTCTCGGGGGAGCAGTCGAGCGTATGGCGGACGGACACCTTCATCACCAGCCTCCGTGGATGCGGCTTCTCCGGGCGCTCCGGGTTCCGGCGGCCCTACTCGGGCCCCTGTTCCTCGTCGGACTTGCCCGCCGCCGGCGTCCGCGAGGAGCGGTTGCGCGGGGCGAGGCTCTTGACCCGCACCAGCACGATCGTGACGTTGTCCTCGCCGCCGGCCTCGAGGGCGCCGGTGACGAGGGCCTTGAGCGAGCGGTCGAGGTCGTACTCGTTCTCGCGCAGCGCCTGCAGGATGCGGGCGTCGTTGATCATGCCGGACAGGCCGTCCGAGCACAGCAGGTAGACGTCGCCCACCTGCGCCTCGACCTGCTTGAGGTCGACCTTGACCTCCTCCTGCATTCCGAGCGCGCGGGTGATCACGTTGCGGGGCAGGGCGGCCAGCCGCTCCTCGCCCAGCTCCGGCATGCTCTGGGCGTACTCGTTGTACAGCGAGTGGTCCACGGTCAGTTGTTCGATCGACTCGTTGCGGACGCGGTAGCAGCGGGAGTCGCCGACGTGGCAGATGTAGAGGCGGTTCTTGGTGCGCGAGCCGATCACGGCGACGATCGTGGTGCCCATCCCCTGCTGCTGGCTCTGGCTGCGGGCCTGGCGCAGGATCGCCGCGTTGGCGAGCTGGATCGCCGTCAGCAGGCGGTTCTCCTCGAAGGTGATCGTCGGGTCGAAGCGGTACGGCCAGGTCGAGTCGCCGCTCTCCGAGGCGCGGAAGAACTCGGCGATCGTCGCCACCGCCAGCCCGCTGGCGACGTCGCCGGCCCGGTGGCCGCCCATTCCGTCCGCCACCAGACACAGATCCGCCTCGGGCATCAGGAGAAAGGCGTCCTCGTTATGCTCGCGTTCGAGCCCGACATCGGTGATGCCGACCGCCTCGAGTTCCATTCCGACGCTCCCCGACCCCCCGTCGGTGACGGGGAGTCTAGAACGAGGCGCAACGGGGAGGCAACAGCGGAATCGAGGGCTTGCGAGCGTCGGCTCTCGTGGTGCGCGGAGTCGTCCGACTCCTGCCACCGCGGGCCCACGTCGTGGACGCGGGTGGCGGCGAGCAGGGCGCCGTAGGCGAACAGCAGGGCGACCAGCGAGGCGGCCTGCACGAGGATCGTCAGCGACGCGCGCCGCGAGCGGACGCGTGGTGCGAGCCGTACCACGGGCGCGGGCGCCTCGCCGCGTTCGAGGCGCGCGAGCACGCGGTCGGCGAACCCGTCGGAGACCCTTGCCGGGCCGGCCTCGTGCAGCACGGCGCGCAGCTCGCGCATCTGCCCAAGAGCCCGGCGGGACCGCTCGTCCAGCGCGGCGTCGCCCGCCGGGTCGTCCTCGACGCGGGCCGCCAGCGCGGCTCGTTCGTCGAGGCCCGGATCCGGGGTCGGGGCGTTCCGGTCGGTCTTGATGTCGTCTCGTTCCGTCATCTTCGGCCTCCTCCGAGCCTCCGCGGTTCGGGGACGGCAAAGCCTCTGACAGCGCCCGGGCGAAACCGTTCCCGGAAAAGACGGGTCACGGCGCCTCCTCCTCGGTCGGCTCGTCGCCGAAGACGATCCGGTGCAGGGCGGCGCGGGCGCGGAAGATCCGGCTCTTCACGGTGCCTTCGGGAACGCCGGTGATTTCGGCGATCTGGTCGTAGCTGAGCCCTTCCATCTCGCGCAGCACCAGCGCCTCGCGGAACTCCTCGTCGATCTTCCCGAGCG
>JAFGHH010000132.1 GCA_016930215.1 Deltaproteobacteria bacterium | reverse complement strand
GCCGCTGGTGGTCTGGGCCCGCACGCAGAAGGCGGGCGGCTCGGCGCTGCTGGCGCCGGAGGGGGACCGGCAGCCGTGGCACAGCCGCGTGCCGGGCGAGGCGCTGTACCGGCGGCCCGTGGAGGAGCAGGTCGCCCGGTCGGGTTCGGCGGAGCTGCGGGCGGAGCTGGAGCGGCATCCGCGGGGCGACCCGGCGCCGCGTCCCGCCGTTGCGCCGCCGTCCGAGCCCTCGACGCGCGACGGCTTCACGCGGCGGCTCGAGGCGCTGCTCGACGAGCGGCCCGAGCTGGAGGTGCTGGACGCGGACCTGGCGAAGTCGTGCGGCCTGGAGCGGATCGCGGCGCGCGGGCGGCAGTTCCACGAGCTGGGGATCGCGGAGCAGGACCTGGTGTCGTTCGCCGGCGGGCGCGCGCTGGCCGGGCGGTTGCCGGTGGTCCACACCTACGCCGCGTTCTACAGGCGGGCGATCGACCAGCTCTTCCTCAACCAGATCGACCGGCTGCGGGTGATCTACGCCGGGCACTACGCGGGGCTGTGCTACTTCACGGACGGCAAGACGCACCAGTCGACGAACGACCTGTCGCTGATGCTGGCGCTCCCCGAGCTGTGGGTCGTGGAGCCGCCGGACGCGCACCATGCCGCCGCGCTGCTCGACTGGGCCGTGAAGGAGGCGGACCGCGCGGTCTACTTCCGGCTGCGGCGCACACCGCTGGCGCTCGGGCTGCCGAGGGAGACGGTGCGACCCGACCGGCCGCTGGTGCTGGGAGACGACCTGCGCCGTTGTTTCTGGACCATCGGCCCGGTTTCGACGCGCCTGGCGCTCCAGGCCCGCGCGACGCCGGCGTTCGCGGGCTTCGGCGTGATCGTCCAGAGCGTCCTGCGCGGGCCGCTCGATCTCGAGTACCTGCGGACCCGGCTGGTCCGCACGGAGGAAATCCTCACGATCGAGGAGGACCGGGCGCCCGGCGCCTTGAACACCTTCGTCGCCGGCGTCTGCCGCCGCCTGGGGCTGTCTCCGCGGCTGTCGGGCAAGAGCATCGACCGCTGGGGCGCCTCGTTCCGCACGCTCGACGCCTGCCTCGATCATTTCGGCTTCCGGCCGGAGGGGCTCCCCGCGCCGGGCCGCGGCTGACCGCGACGTCCCTTGCCGCGTCCTCCTTCCCGCGGCATTCTGTGGGCGGTGCCGGAACGGCTTGCCCGGACGATGCCGGCCCGGCCCGGAGGTTCCACGATGCACGGCACCCTGCGACTGCTCGGACTGCTCGCCCTGCTGCTGTCCCCGGCGTGCGGCGACGACGACTCGTCCCCCGCGGACGACGGCGGAGTCGACGTTCCGGTCGAGGTCGCGGAGGACGTGACGCCCGACCTGCCCGCCGAGGCGGAGGCGGACGCGGATGCCGAGGCCGACGTCGGGCCCGACGTCGGACCGGACGCCGACTCGTTCGACGAAGCCGAGGTGGAGGCGGGTGCCGACGTCGAGCCCGACGCCGGACCGGACGCCGACGTGCCCGCCGAAGCCGAGGCGGACGTGCCCGCCGACGCGCTCGACGGGTTCGGCACGCTGTCCGGCGCGTGCGGTGTGTTGGACGACGCCGAGTGGACCAGCAGCTCGCCGTTCCTGTTCCGCGGTTCGATCGACTTCGGCACCACGGCCTACGACCCGGCGCTGTTGTCGGAGGGCGCGCGGGAGATCCTGGCCGACGGGACGGCCGGCGGCAGCTCGGGCGAGTCGGAGGCGATCTCGTACGACGTCCTGTACCGCTGCGAGCTGGCGGCGCTGCTGCTGTCGGAGACGGAGATCGCCTACGACCCGCCGACGAGCGTGAAGACCGACTACCTGTCGTCGATCGACGCGCGCAACGTGGGGGTGAGCGTGACGCGGGCATACCGCTACCCGCCGAGCGAGCCGTGCCTCGAGTCGTCGCTGGCGACGCTGCTGGAGCGGAAGTTGCGGGACTGCCGGACCTCGCAGGCCAACGCCGCCCCGGCGAACCCGTGGGGCCGGTCGATCCTGCACGTGATCGCCTACAGCGCGCAGTGCGCCGACGCGACCGAGGCGGCCTACGCGACGCTGGACGCCGCGGTCCGGAGCGACGTCATCCTGTACCTGACGGTGACCGACGGCGACGACGCGTTCCTCTACTGAAGCCGTTGTGGCGGGACCCGGTGGCCGCCTAGGATGGCCGGCATGGCCGGTCGGAAGTGCATCAACTGCAATGCGATCCTGCCGCTGGGCGACCCCGGCGCCGTCGCGGCGCTCGCGCTCCTGTGCTGCGCCGGCGTTCCGGCGACGGCGCGGGCGACGGGCGAGCCGGCCGACACGACGACCGCCGAGGTTGCGCCGCCGGTGGCCGAGGCGCTCGACCGGACCCACGGACCGTCGGCAACCATCGATGCGGACGCCGGCCCGGCGCCCGACGAGGGCGTGCCGCCGGACGACGCCTCGAGCCCCGACGAGCAGACCGGGTACTACTACACGTTCGCGTTCGTCGCGACGGTGGGCGAGCTGTTCGGCGGCTTCGCGCTGGGCCTCGGCATCGCCGGGCTGGTCGACGGCTACGACCGGGACCGCTACCTCTCGTCGGCCACCACCCCGGACGACGCGGCGGAGATCGCGAGCGGCGCGGACGACAGGAAGACGCTGGGCTGGGCCACGCTCGGCGTCGGCACGCTGACCCTCGGCCTGGGCCTGGCGCTCGACCTGGTCCTGGGCGAGGAGTTCGGCGACGACGACTGGTGGCTGCGGGTCGGCGTCACCACGCCGCTGGCCACGGCCGGGATGGCGTTGCTCGCGAGCGGGGTCGTCCAGCTCGATCGGAGCACGGCGCTGCAGTCCGTCTCTCCGCGGCTGGCGACGCTCGAGGCGCGTGACGTCGCGCGGCGTGATGCGGCGGACGCCGAGACGACTGGCTGGATCCTGATCGGCGTCGGCGCGGCCGCGATCATCGGCGCCGCGACGGTCTGGCTCAAGGACGCCTTCGAGGTCGACGAGCAGGCCGGGGACTCCGGCGACGACGAGGACGCCGGGCCGTCGGTGGCGCTGTTCCCGCTGACGCTCCCGAGCGGCGGCGGCCTGGGGCTCCTGCTGGCGCTGTAGGGAACCCGACGGTGTGGAGCGGTCGGCGGTTGACCTGCGGGGCGCGGCGGCGGAACATCCGCCCATGACCGACTCCAAGCGTATCGACATGCAGGAGCAGATCCGGGCGCTGTGCGCGCTGCCGCCGCGGCTGGCCGGCGGCGAGGGCGAGCGGCGGGCGCACGAGCACGTGGCCGGGGTGTTGCGCGAGCTGGGGTACGCGCCCGAGGTCGAGGAGTTCCGGGCGATCACGAACGGCTACGCGCGGCTGGCGGCCCACTGTGGTGCGCTGGCGCTCGCCGGGTCGCTCGGGATCACCAGCCCGCGGCTGGCCACGCTGCTGGCCGGCGGCGCCAACCTCTCGTTGTGGGGCGACCTCGAGGCGCGCGGGGCGGCGCTGTCGCGCCTGCTGCCGCACGGCACGTCGCGCAACGTCGTCGCCCGCCTGCCCGCGGCGAAGGAGCGGCGCCGGTGTGCGGTGCTGATGGCGCACGTCGATGCGGCGCGCGAGGGGCCGGCGGTGTTCTTCGAGCCGCGGCGGGCGCGAGCGGCGGCGGCGCTGTTCCACGAGAAGCTGGGCCACGCCCCGAACCCGGTGCAGATCGTGTTCTGGGCCGGCGTGGTCCAGACCGCGCTGCACGCCGGCGCCTCGGTCGGCATTCCGACCCAGCTCGCGACCTGGGCGCTGGCGCAGCTCCAGGGGTGGGTCGCGCTGACGATGGGCCGCGCGGCGCTCGGCCCCGCGGTCCCCGGCGCCTCGGACGACGCCGCGGGGGTGGCGGTGCTGCTGGCGCTGGCCGAGGACCTCGCCGCCGCGCCGCTGGAGCACACCGAGGTCTGGTTCGTGGCGACCGGGTGCGAGGAGTCGGGTCTGGCCGGCGCGGTGGACCTGCTGGAGCGGCACGCGGGGGAGCTGGACCGGGAGCGGACCTGGCTGCTGGCGCTCGACACGCTCGGCAGCGGCACGCTGCGCTGGTGCACGGGCGAGGGGTTCGTGCGGTTCCTGCCGTACGACGGGTCGTTCGTGGCGCTGGCGCGGGAGACGGCGACGGAGCCCGGGGCACCGGCCTCGTTGCCGTACGCGATGACGTTCGGCACCGACGCGCTGGCGGGGCTGGTACGCGGCTACAAGTCGTTGTCGCTGATCGCGCTGGACGACGCGGGGTACCCGCCGCACTACCACTGGCGCAGCGACACCCCGGAGAACATCGACCCGGCGACCCCGGCGGCGGCCCGCGAGTTCACCCGGCGGCTGCTGCGGCGGCTCGACGCGCGGGACGCCTGACGCCGACCCGCCTTCGCCCGGCCGCAACTGAATGGCGAATCACCGCCCTTGACGCGGCGGGCGGGGGGGCCGTACAAGCGGAGGGGTCCGCAGCGCCGCGCGGGGAGGTGCGCATGGATTTCCGGCTGACCGACGAGCAGCGCATGCTGCGCGAGCAGGTCCTGCGGTTCGCGCGGCGCGAGATCGTCCCGCGCGTCCGCGACCACGACCGGGCGGAGGAGTTCGACCGGGAGTCGTGGCGCAAGCTGGGCGAGCTGGGCATCCTCGGCCTGCACTTCCCGCCGGAGTACGGCGGCGGGGGCGGCAGCGTCACCAGTTGCGTGGTCGTCGGCGAGGCGCTGGGGGCGGCCGGCGTCGACGGCGGCCTGACGCTGAGCTACGGCGCCCACAGCTTCCTCTGCGCCGACACGATCCTGGTCCACGGCACCGACGCCCAGCGCCGGCGCTACCTGCCGAAGCTCGCGACCGGCGAATGGATCGGCTGCATGGGCCTCACGGAGCCGGACGCGGGGTCCGACGTCGCGGCCCTGCGCTGCCGGGCCGAGCGGCGGGGGGACGAGTGGGTGCTCGACGGGACCAAGATGTTCATCACCAACGGCGCGCTGGCCGACGTCACGGTGGTCTACGCCAAGACCGATCCGAAGGCGGGCCACGCCGGCATTTCGGCCTTCGTCGTGGAGCGCGGGACGCCCGGCTTCTCGATCGGCAAGCGGCTGCACAAGATGGGCGTCCGCTCCTCGCCGACCTCGGAGCTGGTGTTCGAGGACTGCGCGATCCCCCGCGAGAGCCTGCTGGGCGAGGAGGGGGCGGGGTTCCCGATGGCGATGCAGACCGTCGAGTGGGACCGCAGCGCGCTGCTGGCGCCGTTCGTCGGGGCCTTCGAGTTCCTGCTCGATCGCTGCTGTGCGTACGCGAAGGAGCGCCGGCAGTTCGGCCGGCCGATCGCCTCGTTCCAGGCGATCAAGCACAAGCTCGCCGACCTGAAGATCTTCCTCGAGGCGGCGCGCTCGCTGGTCTACCGCATCGCCTGGCTCAAGGACCGGGGGCAGGGGGTGAACCACCTCGACGCCGCCGTCGCCAAGCTGTTCGTCGGCGACGCGTCGCTGCAGCCGATCAACGACGCCGTCGTGCTGCACGGCGGGTACGGGTACTGCCACGAGTACGACGTGGAGCGGGTGTTCCGCGACAGCCGGCTGGCGCCGATCGGCGGCGGCACCTCCGACATCCAGAAGCTGATCATCTCGCGGCTGATGTGAGGGGCGGCCATGGACTTCGAGTGGACCGCCGAGGAGAACGCCGCCCGGGAGCAGGTCGCCGGCCTGCTCGACGCCGGCGAGCGCGGACGCCTCGCCGCGCTCGAGGAGGCGGACGGACCGGCGCTCTGCGAGGCGACGTTGCGGGGGTTCCGGCGCCTGGGCGGCGCGGGCTACTGGGACGCGGCGCTGGGGCCCCGGGACGACGCCCGCACGCCGCTGCGCGCGGCGATGGACCTGGAGCTGGCGCGCGCGTCGTCGTCGTTCTTCCTCGCCGTGCAGGCCACGCGGCACGCGGCGGGGCTGCTCGCCGGCTGGGGCCCGGACGACGTCCGCGCGAGGCTGCTGGGGCCGCTGTGCGCGGGCGAGGCCGTCGGCGCCGTGGTGCTGCCCGAAGCGGGCGCCGCGGCCGACGGCGGTCCGGCGGCGACCGACTCGGGCGGCGGGAGCTGGACGCTCCGCGGGCGCCGGCCGTTCGTCGCCAACGGACCGATCGCGGACGCCGTGGCCGTGTTCGCCCAGACCGAGGACCGGACGCTCGTGGCGTTCGTCCGGCCGGGCGACGCCGGCGTGCGCCTCGGCCCGCGCCTGCGCACGCTGGGTCTGGACGGACTGGCGACCTCGGCGTTGGAGCTGGACGGCGCGCGCGTGCCGGCCGACCGCGTGCTGGGGCCGTTCGAGGACGACGCGGCGCGGGTGTGGTGCGCCCGCAGCCGCGACCTCGGGCTGGCGATCGCGGGCGTGGGGCTGATGCAGCGGGCGCTGGGGGCGGCGAAGGACCACGCGCAGTCGCACGCGCGCGGCGGCAAGCCGCTGGTGGCCCGCCAGGAGGTGGGCTTCAAGCTGGCCGAGCTGCTGACGCTGACGCAAACGGCCGAGCTGCTGGTGCACCGGGCGGCGTGGATGGTCGGCGCGGGCGAGGCCGAGGCCGGGATCCTGGTCCGGTGCGCCAAGGTCTTCTGCGCGGAGAGCGCCGAGAAGGTGGCGGGCGGGGCGATGCAGGTGCTGGCGGGGCACGGCTGCCTCGCGGGCCACGAGGTGGAGCGGGCCTGGCGCGAGGCGAAGACGCTGGCGCTGATGGGAACGACCGTCGAGCGGTCGCGGATGGCGATTGCCGACGAGCTGCTCGCGCGGCCGTGAGCGGCGGCGGACGGAGAGGGTCGGATGCAGGTCCTGGAGACGCGGGTCGACACGGGGAGCGAGGCCTACCGCGAGAACTTCGCGGCGATGCGGGAGCTGGTCGAGGAGCTGCGGCGCGAGCTGCGGACGGCGCGCGACGAGCGTTCGGAGAAGGCGCGCCGGCGCAACGCGGAGCTGGGCAAGCGGACGGTGCAGCAGCGGCTCGACCTGCTGCTCGACCCGGGCACCCCGTGGCTGGAGCTCGCGCCGCTGGCGGCGCGCGGGATGTACGACGGCGGCGTGCACGGCGCGGGGAGCCGGGCGGGGATCGGCGTGGTCTGCGGCCGCGAGGTGGTGGTGCTGGCCAACGACCCGATGATCAAGGGCGGCACGATCTACCCGCTGGGCGTGAAGAAGACGTTGCGTGTGCAGACGATCGCGCTGGAGAACCGCCTGCCGATGATCACGCTCGTCGATTCCGGCGGCGCGTTCCTGCCGCTGCAGTCGGAGATCTTCCCGGACGTCGATGACGGGGGGCGGGTGTTCTACAACCAGGCCTGGCTGTCGAAGCGGAACATCCCGCAGCTCACGGCGGTGATGGGGCTGTGCACGGCGGGCGGGGCCTACATCCCGGCGATGTCCGACCACGTGGTCCACGTCCGCGGTACGGGGGCGATCTTCCTCGGCGGCCCGCCGCTGGTGCGTGCGGCGACGGGCGAGGTGGTGACGGCGGAGGAGCTGGGCGGTGCGGACGTGCACTGCCGCGAGTCCGGCGTGTCGGACTACTTCGCCGAGGACGACGCGGACGCCGTGCGTCTGCTCCGCGACATCGTCTCCACGCTGCCCCCGGGTCGCCGGGCGGAGTTCGCCTGCCGGCCGCCGGCCGCGCCGCTGTATCCGGCGGAGGAGCTGTACGGCATCGTCCCCCGCCGGTTGCACGTCTCGTACGACGTGCGGGAGGTGCTCGCCCGGCTCGTGGACGGCTCGGAGTTCCTGGAGTTCAAGGCGCTGTACGGCCCGACGCTGGTCTGCGGCTGGGCGTATCTGCACGGCTTCCTGGTCGGCATTCTGGGCAACAACGGCGTGCTGCTCTCCGAGAGCTCGCTCAAGGCGACCCAGTTCATCCAGCTCTGCGACCGTCAGGGCGTCCCGCTGATCTTCCTGCAGAACATCACGGGCTACATCGTCGGGCGCGAGTACGAGCGGGGTGGGATCACCAAGGACGGGCACAAGATGGTCAACGCCGTGGCGACGGCGACGGTGCCGAAGTTCACGGTGATGACCGGGGCGTCGTTCGGCGCGGGCAACTACGGCATGTGCGGCCGCGCCTACTCGCCGCGCTTCCTCTGGTCGTGGCCCAACGCGCGCATCGGCGTGATGGGGCCGGCGCAGGCGGCGGACGTGCTGGTTTCCGTCAAGAACGACCAGCTCGCCCGCGAGGGGCAGCCGCCGCTCGGGCCGGAGGCCGTGGAGGCGATCCGCGGCCCGGTGCTCGCGTTCGGCGAGCAGGAGGGGAGCGCCTACCACAGCAGCGCCAACCTGTGGGACGACGGCATCCTCGACCCGGCGCAGACCCGCGACGTGCTCGGTCTGGCGATCGCCGCCGCCCGCAACGCCCCGCTCGAGGGTCGGGATCAGGGGCACGGCACGTTCCGGATGTAGGAGGTCCCGTGTTCTCCAAGGTGCTGGTGGCCAACCGCGGCGAGATCGCCGTCCGCATCCTGCGGACGTTGCGCGAGCTGGGGCTCGCGTCCGTCGCCGTCTGTTCGGACGTCGACCGCGAGGCGCTGCACGCGCGGCTCGCCGACGAGACCGTGGGCCTCGGCGACCCCCGGCCGGCCGCGAGCTACCTCGACATCGCCAAGCTGCTCGACGCCGCCCGGCGCACCGGCGCGCAGGCGATCCATCCCGGCTACGGCTTCCTGGCGGAGAACCCGGAGTTCGCCCGGCGCGTCGCGGACGCCGGTCTCGTCTTCATCGGGCCGTCGGCCGACGCGCTGGCCCGGCTGGGCAACAAGACCGCGGCGCGGCGCACGATGCGCGGCGTCGGCGTGCCGATCATCCCGGGGCTGGACGCTCCCGAGTCCGACCCGCGACGGCTCGCCGACGCGGCGGAGCGCCTGGGCTACCCGGTGCTGGTCAAGGCGGCCGCGGGCGGTGGGGGCAAGGGGATGCGCGTCGCGGCCTCGCCCGCCGAGCTGCAGGAGGCGGCCGAGGCGGCGGCCGGCGAGGCGGCGTCGTCGTTCGGCGACGGGGCGATCTACCTGGAGAAATACCTCGACCGCCCGCGGCACGTCGAGTTCCAGATCCTCGCCGACGCGCACGGCAACGTCGTCCACCTGTTCGAGCGCGAGTGCTCGATCCAGCGGCGGCACCAGAAGCTCGTCGAGGAGACCCCCAGCCCGGCGCTGGACGAGGAGCTGCGCGAGCGGATGGGACGGGCGGCCGTGGCGGCGGCGCGCGCCGCGGGCTACGTGAACGCCGGGACGGTCGAGTTCCTGCTCGTCGGGCGGGACTTCTACTTCCTGGAGGTCAACGCGCGGATCCAGGTCGAGCATCCGATCACGGAGCTGCTGACCGGGCTCGACCTGGTGCGCTGTCAGCTCGAGATCGCCGCCGGCACGCCCCTGCCGTTCCGGCAGGAGGACGTCGGCCGCCGGGGCCACGCGATCGAATGCCGGGTCTACGCGGAGGACCCGCAGCGGGGCTTCGCTCCGTCCCCCGGGCGGATCCTGCTCGCCCGCCTGCCGGCGGGCCCCGGCGTGCGCTGCGACGCGGGGATCTTCACGGGTGCCGAGGTGCCGGTCTACTACGACCCGATCCTGGCCAAGGTGGCGGTGCACGCGCCGGACCGGCCGGCGGCCGTCGCCCGCCTCGTTCGGGCGCTCGAGGAGTGCGTCGTGCTGGGCGTCGCGACGCCGATCGAGCTGCTGCTCGAGGTCGTGCGCTCGGAGCCGTTCGCGGCCGGGCGGACCCACACGCGGTTCCTCGACGAGCATTTTCCCGACTGGCGGCCGGCCGACTCGGCCGACGACCCCGCCCTGGTCGGCTTCGTGCTCGACCGGCTCGCGGGCGGCACGGGCGCGACGGGCGCCGCCGCGACCCCCGACGTACCCGACGTGTCCTCGCCCTGGCGGCGTCTCGGCGCCTGGGGCCGGAGTGCATGATGGACTTCAAGCTCAGGATCGGCGAGCGCAGCCACGTCGTTGCGGTCCCCTCCCCGGAGGCCGACGGCACGCTGCGGCTGGTGGTGGACGACCGGCCGCTCGCGGTCGTGCCGCGCGCCGGGCCGCCCGGAGCGCTCGCCGCGACGGTCGACGGCCGCCCGGTCGAGCTCCACGTCGCGCGGTGCGCGGAGGGCACGTGGGTCTGGTGCGCGGGGCGCGCGCGGCTCGTGCAGGACGCGGGGCAGGAGGCGCGGCGCCCTTCCCGGCGGGCGGGGGCCGGAGACGGCGCGGTGACGCCGGCCTTTCCGAGCGTCGTCGTGGCGGTGCTGGTGAAGGAGGGCGAGGTGGTGCGCAAGAACCAGCCGCTGGTGGTGGTTTCGGCGATGAAGATGGAGTCGCGGCTGGTGGCACCCTGGGCGGGCACGGTGCGCGCGATCCGCGTGGAGGTCGGCGCGAGCGTCAAGCCCGGGGACGAGCTGGTGGCGGTGGAGCGCGAGGCGGGAGGAAGCGGCAATGGGTGAGCTGCTGTACGAGGTGCGGGAAGGAGCGGCGCGCCTGACGCTGAACCGCGAGGCGCAGCGCAACGCGCTCAGCGCGGAGCTGCTCGGGTTGCTCGAGGAGGCGCTGGACCGGGCGGAGGCGGACGCCGAGGTGCGGGCGGTGTGCCTGACCGGGGCGGGCGACAAGGCGTTCTGCTCGGGCGCCGACCTCGGTTCCGGCCCCGACGGCGCGCTCCTGGGGGCGCGGCGCTACGCGGGGCTGCTGCGGCGGCTGCGTCGCTACCCGAAGCCGCTGGTGGCCCGCCTCAACGGCCACTGCCTGGCGGGCGGGATGGGCCTGATGCTCGCCTGCGACATCGTCTACGCGCGCGACGGGATCAAGCTCGGGACGCCCGAGGCGCGGGTCGGCCTGTTCCCGCTGATGATCGGCGCGCTGATCCACCGCAACGCCCGGCGCAAGCGGGCGCTGGAGATGATGCTCACGGCCGAGCCGGTGACGGCGCGGGAGGCGGAGGCGATGGGGCTGGTGACCCGCGTCTACCCGGGGGCGGCCGAGCTGGACGCCGCGGTCGACAAGACGCTTGCCGCGATCCGGCTCAACGCGCCGCTGGCGTTGAGCGTCGGGCGGAGGGCGATGGTCGAGGCGGAGGAGCTGGGGTTCGACGAGGCGGTGGAGCACCTGTGCGGGAAGCTGCACGAGCTGCTCGGCACGGAGGACGCGGCCGAGGGGCTCTCGGCGTTCGTGGAGAAGCGGCCGCCGCGGTGGACGGGCCGCTGAGGGCGGCCGCGAGAGGAGAGGGGCGATTCCATGTCGTTGTGGACGAAGGACAACCAGGACTACGAGCGGCCGTGCATGATCACCTGTGCGTTGTCGGGCGTGGTGGCGAACCGGGCCCAGTGCCCCGGGATCCCGTACACGCCGGAGGAGTACGGGGCGGAGGCGAAGCGGGCGTGGGAGGCGGGGGCGGCGGCGGTGCACATCCACGCGCGGCGGCCCGACGGGACGCCGAGCTACGACGTGGAGGACTACCGGAACATCCGCGCGGCGGTGCTCGCCGCCTGCCCGATCATCATCAACTTCTCGACGGGGGCGATCGGCATCACGACGGAGATGAAGACGGCGCACATCCGGGCGTTGCGGCCGGCGGTGGCGGCGCTGAACATGGGCTCGATGAATTTCGCCAAGTACAACCCGAGGAAGAAGGCGTTCGTGTTCGAGCACGTCTTTTCCAACCCGTTCTCGGAGATCGCGGAGATCCTGCGCGTGATGAACGAGGCGCAGTCGAAGCCGGAGATGGAGTGTTTCGACCTGGGCCACGTCGCCAACTCCTTCCCGCTGATCGACCAGGGGCTGCTGCGGCCGCCGTTCCAGTACAGCCTGATCCTCGGGGTGCTGGGCGGCATCCCGCCGACGGTGCCGAACCTGGTGCGGATGGTCGAGCAGCTGCCGCCGCACAGCGACTGGGAGGTGATCGGCATCAGCGACGACCAGTGGCGGCTGGTGGCGGCGGCGATCGGCCTGGGGGGCAACGTCCGCGTCGGCCTCGAGGACAACTTCTACGTCGCGCCCGGCGTGATGGCCCGCTCCAACGGCGAGCTGGTCGAGAAGGCGGCGCGGATGGTGCGCGACCAGGGGCGCGAGGTGGCGACCGTCGAGCAGTGCCGCGAGCGGCTGGAGCTGGTGCACGCGTAGTCGCGGCGGCCCGAAGGCTCCCTCAGGTGATCACGTCCTCGACGCGTGCGTCGAGCAGTTCCTGCAGCGTCCACGGGTCGAGCGCCACGAGCACGCCGCGGTGGCCCGCGTTGATCACCACCTCGTCGTGCTCGAGCAGGGTCTGCTCCAGCACGACGGGCAGGGCGGCGTACGAGCCGAACGGCGAGATGCCGCCGGTGGCGTAGCCGGTGAGCCGCTCGGCCTCGCGCGGCTCGGCCATTTCCGCGGTCTTCGCCCCGAAGACGCGGGCCAGCTTGCGCAGCGACAGTTCGCGGTGCGCCGGCACGAGCACGAAGTGGAAGTCCTTGGGGGGCAAGCGCGCGACCAGCGACTTGATCACGCGCTCCTCGGGCCAGCCCACCGCCTCGGCCGCCCGGCCGGCCCCCTTCTGCTGGTAGAGGTACTCGACGACGCGGAACGCGACGCCGCGCTCCCGCAGGAACCGGATGCCGCGCGTTTCGGTTTCGCCCATCGCCCGCCGGCCTCCTTCGCCGGTCGAGTGTACCGCGCTCGGCCCGGCCCGTGGAGAGCACCCGGGGCGTGGGTCAGCCGCCACGCCTCCGCCGGGCCGCCCGAGCGTGCGCTTCCAGCCCCTCCAGCTGCGCCAGCCGCTCGGCGTCGGCCGTCAGCTCCTCCGCCGCCGCCGCGTCCTCGATCCGGAGCCAGGTCCGCACCCGCAGGAAGTGCAGCACCGACAGTCCGCCCGAGCGCCGGGCCGCGCCGCCGGTGGGGAGGGTGTGGTTCGGCCCGGCGCCGTAGTCTCCCAGAACCTCGGCGGAGGCGGCGCCGACGAACAGGCCGCCCCAGTGGCGCAGCCGGGCGCGGGCCGCCTCCGGGTCGCGCAGGTGCAGCTCGAGGTGCTCCGGCGCCACGAGGTCGCACAGGCGGCACGCCTCGGCCAGGTCGGCCGCCACGACGGCGAACCCGCAACCCAGCGCCCGCCGCGCCGTGCCGGCCGTCGGCAGGTCGGCGAGCTGCCGGCGCAGTTCCGCGTCGACCCGGGACGGCAGCGTCGGGTCGAGGCTCACGAGGATCGGGCGGGCCTCCGGGTCGTGCTCGGCCTGCGCCAGGAGGTCCGCGGCGACGAGCGACGGGTCCGCCGCGTCGTCGGCCAGCACGACCAGTTCCGACGGCCCGGCCGGCAGGTCGAGCGCCACGCGCCCGGCGACGAGCTGCTTGGCCGCGGTGACCCAGCGGTTGCCCGGCCCGACCACGGCGTCGCACGCCGGGACGGGCCCGGCGCCGAAGGCCAGCGCCGCGATCGCCTGCGCCCCGCCGGCCGCCAGGAACCGGTCGGCTCCGGCGAGCGCCGCGGCGGCCAGGGTGACCGGCATCGGCCGCGGCGAGGCGACCCACACCTCGCCGACGCCGGCCGCGCGCGCGGTCACCGCCGTCATCAGCACCGACGACGGCAGGGGGAACCGGCCGCCCGGCGCGTAGCACCCGGCCCGCTCGACCGGAGCGATCTCGTGGCCGGCCCGGCCGCCGGGAATCGCCAGCTCCACCGTCTGCAGCGCCTGGCGCTGGGCCCGCGCGAAGCGGTCGATCCGCGCGGCGATCCGCTCGAGCGTCGCCCGGTCCTCGCCGGGCAGCGCGGCGAGCGCCTCGTCGAGGGCGGAGCGCGGGAGGACGAGCGGGGCGCCGGGGGCGAGGTCTCCGAGCCGCTCGGCGTGCGCGCGCAGCGCCGGCTCGCCCCGGGCGCGCACGTCGTCCACGATCTCGCGCGCCGCGGCGAGCGTCGCGGCGTCGACGGGGTCCCGCGCCTCGGCGGCGACGGCGGCGGGCGGCACGTTCCGGAGCAGCGGTGTCGTCACGGCTCACCTCGTTTCCGGCTTGGCGTCGCCGGGCCGCCGGGAGATCCGGCGCGCGCGCCGGTCGAGCTCGCGCTCCACGTCGGCGAGGTCGCCCCCGGCCCGGACCAGCGCGACCAGGGCGAAGTAGAACAGGTCGGCCGCCTCGGCGGGCGCCGTCTCGGGCGCCGCGTCGGCCAGCTCGCCGGCCTCCTCGAGCAGCTTGGCGCGCAGCAGGGACGGGTCGCCGAGCAGCCGGGAGGTGTACGACCCGGGCGGGGCCGCCCGGGCGCGCTCGCGCAGCGTGCGCAGCAGCGCCGGGAGGCCCGCGTCGTCGCCCCAGCAGCTCCGCGTCCCGCGGTGGCAGAACCCGCGCCCGTGCTGGCGGACGACGAAGCGCAGCGCGTCGCGGTCGCAGTCGAGCTCGACCCGCAGCAGCTCCTGCCGGTCGCCGCTGGTCTCCCCTTTCACCCACAGCCCGCGCGTTCGCGAGTGGTACGCGCCGCGGCGCGTGCGGACCGCCTCGCGCAGGCTCTCGCGGTCCGACCAGGCCAGGCCGAGCGCCCGGCCCGACTCGTCCACGACGACCGTGGCCCACAGGCCGTCCGGCCGGTCGGAGCGCAGCGGAGCGGCGAGGGCATCGGCCAGCTCCAGCCGTCCGGTGTACAGCGCCATGCCGACCTGCGCGTCGGCGCCGAGTCGATCGATCTCGGCCAGCTCCTCGGCGGTGGTCACGCCGCCGGCCACGGTCACGCGCACCGGGTCCGCCGCCGCGACGACCTCGCGCACGCGGTCGAGGTCGATCCCTTCCAGCCGCCCCTCGCGCTCGACGAAGGTCACGAGGAACCCGCCGACGTGGGGCTTGAGCTCGGCGATCCGCTCGAGGACGCCGCGGCCGGTGCCGCGGGTCCAGCCCTCGACCACCACGTCGCCGTGGCGGGAGTCGAGCGCGGCCTGCAGGCGTTCGCGCGGGAGGCGCCGCAGCAGCGCGGGCTCCGCCGCGGTGCCGAGGATCACCCGCGCGGCGCCGGCGTCGAGCCGCCGGACCGCCGTCTCGTAGTCGCGGAGCCCGCCGCCGACGCGGCACGGGAAGCGCCCGGCGAGCGTTTCGACGAGCGCGGCGTTCGAGCCGCGGCCGCGGGCGGCGTCGAGGTCGATCACCGCCAGCTCGCCCGCCACGGCGAAGCGCTCGGCGATCGGCAGCGGGTCGCCGGCGTCGAGCGCCTGCCGCTCGCCGCCGACGAGCTGCACCGCCCGGCCCGCCTGGAGATCGATCGAGGGAACGATCATGTCCGCACCTCCAGTCCGCAGCGGCGGAGCTCGCGCTTCACGTCGGCGACCGTGGTCTCGCCCGTGTGGAAGATCGAGGCCGCCAGCACCGCGCCGGCGCCCGCCCGGACCGCCTCGACCATGTGCGCGGGGCCGTCGGCGCCGCCCGAGGCGACGAGCGGCACGCGAACGACGGCGGCCACCGCGCGGAGCAGGTCGAGGTCGTAGCCGGCGCGCGAGCCGTCGCGGTCCCACGAGGTGAGCAGGATCTCGCCCGCGCCGCGGGCGACCGCCTCGCGGGCCCAGGCGACTGCGTCCCGCCCGGTGCGTTTCCGGCCGGAGAGCACGACGACCTCCCAGCCGCCCTCCGGCCGCGCGGCGGCGTCGAGCGCCAGGACGGTGCACTGGGCGCCGAAGCGGCGGGCCAGGCGGGCGAGCAGTGCGGGGTCCTCCACCGCCGCGGTGTTGACGCCGACCTTGTCCGCCCCCGCCTCGAGCAGCGCCGCCGCGTCCGCCTCGGAGCGCACGCCGCCGCCGACCGTCAGCGGCAGCGCCAGGCGGGCGCGCACGCCGCGCACCGTGTCGAGCGCCGCGCTCCGCCCCTCGGGCGTGGCCGACACGTCGAGCAGCGTCAGCTCGTCCGCTCCCTGCCGCTCGTACTCCGCCGCCCGCTCCACCGGGTCGCCGGCGTCGCGCAGCCCCTGGAAGCGGACCCCCTTGACGACCCGGCCGTCGCGCACGTCGAGGCACGGGATGATCCGCACGGTCAGCACGACGCACCTCCCGCGGCGCGGAGCCAGCGGTCGAGCAGCGCCAGGCCGGCGGCCGAGGACAGCTCGGGATGGAACTGGCACGCCAGCAGCGCCCCGCGTTCGAGCGCCGCGACGAAGCGGCCGCCGTAGTCGCACCAGGCGGCGCGCCAGCCGGGCGGCGCCGTCGTCAGCCGGAACGAGTGGGCGAAGTAGACGTGCGCGCCCTCCAGCAGGCGGCACTCCGGCTCGGGCTCGATCCGGTTCCACCCCAGGTGGGGCACCGGGAGGTCGGCGTCGAAGCGCGTCGCGGTCCCGGGAACGACCGCCAGCCCGGCGACGCCGGGGGACTCCTCGCTGCCTTCCGCCAGGAGCTGCAGCCCGAGGCAGACGGCGAGGGTCGGGCGTCCGGCGGCGAGGCGTGCGCGCAGCGGCTCCGCCCAGCCGCGCTCGGCGAGCCGCTCCATCGCCGCGGCGAAGGTCCCGACGCCCGGCAGTACGAGCCGCTCCGCGTCCCGCACCTCGGCGGGCGCCGCCGGCGCGCGCGGCTCGGCGCCGAGCCGGCGCAGGGCGGCGTGGACCGAGGCGAGGTTGGCGGTGCCGGTCGGGAGCACCGTCACGGGAGACGCGCCGCTCACAGGACCCCCTTGGTGCTCGGCACCTCGGACCCGCCGTCGCGCGCCGCGGCCTGCCGCAGGGCCAGCGCCAGCGCCTTGAACGCCGCTTCGGCCCGGTGGTGGTCGTTCTCGCCGCGGAGCACGTCGAGGTGCAGCGTGGCGCGGGCGGCGACGGCCAGCGAGCGGGCGACGTGCGCGACGTTCTCGGCCGCCAGGGCACCGAGGCGTTCGCGATGCAGGCCGAGCTCGACCAGCGCGAACGGTCGGCCGGAGAGGTCGACCACCGCCCGCGCCAGCGCGTCGTCGAGCGGCGCGCAGGCCGAGCCGAAGCGGGCCACGCCGCGGCGCTCCCCGAGCGCGCGGTCCAGCGCGGCTCCGACGACCAGGGCGCAGTCCTCCGCGGTGTGGTGGTCGTCGACCTCCAGGTCGCCGGCGCAGCTCAGCTCGAGGTCGAAGCGGGCGTGCCGGGCCAGCGCGACGAACAGGTGGTCGAGGAACCCGATGCCGGTGGAGACCTGCGCTTCGCCCGTCCCGTCCAGCGCCAGGCGACAGGCGATGCGGGTCTCGCGGGTCTCGCGACGGATCTCGGCGGTGCGGTCGCTCATGGCAGCAGCTCCTCCAGCTCCGCCAGGTCGCGGAGCACGCGGGCGGCGCCCGCGGCGGTGAGGGCGTCGGCGGCGCGGGCGAAGTCGTCGCCCGGCGCCGCGACGCCGAGCGGCACCACGCCGGCGGCCCGGGCGGCGCGGACGTCGTCCGGGGTGTCGCCGACCATCCAGGCGTTGCGGACCCCCAGCGCGCGGAGCGCGCGCCGTACCGGGTCGGGAGCGGGCTTGCGCGGTCCGTTCTCCATCACGCTTGCGGCGCGGAACAGCGGTCCCAGGCCGTGCCGCGCCAGGAAGGCGTCGGCGTCGCGCCGCGGGCGACCCGTGACCAGCCCCAGCGGCAGGCGCGCGGCCCACCGTTCGAGCCGCTCCCGCGGCACGAGCGGCGTCTCGGCCTCGCGGAAGCCGTCCCCTGCTCCGGTCCCCTGGTAGAACCGCTCGAAGCGCTCGGTCACCTCCGCGAGCGTCCGTTCGATCCCCTGCCGCGCCAGCAGCCGGCGGGAGAGCTCCCAGTCGTTGTTGGCGTCGCCCGCGAGCCGCAGCGCGGCGATGTCCGCCTCGTCGCAGCGCCCGCCGAACGACTCGACCGTGGCGCGGATCGCGCGGCGGTACGACCGCGAGACGTCGACCAGCGTGTCGTCGATGTCGAACAGCAGCGCCTCCGGACGGAGCGCGGCCTCGAGTGCCCGGGAGAGCCGGTCGAAGGCGCCCGGGTCGCCGGGCAGGGTGATGCGCAGCCGGTCGGCCAGCCCGGGCCGGTCGGGGAAGCGGCGGACGGCGATGCCGAGGCCGGCCAGCGCGTCGTGGAGCCAGGCGGCCCGCGGGGTGCGGACGAACAGGAAGTTGGCCTGCGACGGGGCGCAGGCGACGCCGAGCCGCTCGAGCAGCGTCGCGAGCGCGGTGCGCTCCTCGCGCACCCGGGCGACGAACCGCGCCACCGCCGCGCCGTCGCGTTCCAGGCGGGCCTCCGCCAGCACCAGCGACGGCCCGGAGACGGCGTACGGGTGACCGGCGGCGCGGAGCCACTCGACGACGCCGGCCGGCCCCGCCGCCCAGCCGACGCGGAGCCCGGCGAGGCCCCAGGCCTTGGAGAAGGTGCGGAAGACGACGACGTTGGGCAGCTCGAGCAGGCGGGCCATCGGGTCGGCGTCGGCGAACTCGACGTAGGCCAGGTCGAGGAGCAGCAGCGCGCCCGGCAGCTCCGCCGCGAGCCGTTCGACGTCGGCCGGGTCCGCCGTCCGCCCGGTGGGGTTGTTCGGCGAGACGATCGCGACGGCGGCGGTCTCCGGCCCGGCGGCGGCCCGCAGCGCCGCGAGCGGGAACGGTCCGTCGAGCCACGGCACCGGGACGACCTCGCCCCCGGCCAGCCGTGCGTAGCGCTCGAGCATCTCGAAGGTCGGCACGGGGAGGACCAGGTTGCGGCCCGGGGCAAGCACGGCGCGCAACGCCCGCGCGAGGCCGTCGTCGGCGCCGGCGGTGACCAGCACGCGGGCCGG
Organism: Deltaproteobacteria bacterium; assembly: GCA_016930215.1. GTDB lineage: Bacteria > Myxococcota_A > Polyangia > DRWM01 > JAAZOP01 > JAAZOP01. Next base: position 923 of record JAFGHH010000132.1, on the reverse strand, counting down.
CTCGATGCCGAGCCGTTCGGCCAGCCGGCGCTCGAGCGCCGCGGGGTCGGGGTAGCGCCGCAGCGTCTCGGGGCCGGCGCGCTCCAGCGCCGCCAGCAGTTCCGGGTCCGGGCCGGCCCCTTCGTTGCCGTCGAGGCGCAGGTCGGTCGGGGCGCCGTGGCGCGGCGGCCGGTAGGCGCGGACCCGCGCGAGCGCCGGGGACGGTCGGGGTGCGACGGAAACACTCATCGCTTCCTCCTCACGGGACGATCTGGGCCAGGCGGGTCACCACCACGTCGGTGCCGCCGCGCCGCTTGATCTCCGGGATCACCTCGGGCAGCCGCTCGCGCGGCACCGCCGCCTTCACCGCGTACCCCTGCCCGCCGTGCAGCGGCGACAGCGTCGGCTCGCGCATGCAGGGCAGCACGGCGATCACCTGCTCGAGGTGCGCGGCATCGACGTTCACCTCGACCATCACCCGCCGCCGCGCCTCGAGCACCGAGCCGAGCAGCAGCACGAGCCGTTCGATGCGCTCGCGCTTCGGCGGGTCGGCGACGGCGGTCGCGGAGGCGTACAGGCGCGTCGAGGAGTGGAGCAGCTTGTCGACGACGACGAGGCGGTTGGCGCGCAGGGTGTCGCCGCTGGCGGCCAGATCGACCACGCAGTCGGCGTCCTCCGGCGGGAACACCTCGGTGGCGCCGTAGGAGCGGAGGAACACGGCGTCGAGCTTCCGGCGGGCGATCCACTCCCGCGTCAGCCGCTCGAACTCCGAGGCGACCACGAGCCTTCGGTCCGGCAGGCGGCCATCGACGAGCAGGGCGCCGGGCGCGGCGGCCACCAGGCGGACCTCGTCCAGGCCGGTGTCGAGCAGTTCGACCGGCCGCGCCCCCAGCTCGGCGACCCAGTCGGCGCCGGTGAAGCCGAGGTCTCGCGAGCCGAGCTGC
>JAFGHH010000131.1 GCA_016930215.1 Deltaproteobacteria bacterium | reverse complement strand
TCCGGACGGGACGCCGGAGCCCGGGCCGGGTCTCCCGCCCGCCGCGCGTGCGGCGGCGATGCGGCTGCTGGCGCGCGAGCCGGCCGGGACGCCCGTCTGGTTCGCGGCGTCGCGCCGCAGCCCCGGCGCCCTCGCGCTGGTCGACGAGTTGCGCGCGCTGTTCGTCGAGGCGGGCTGGACCGTGCGCGGGGTCGTGGCGGTGGACTTCCCGGTGCGGCCCGGCGTGTTCGTGTTCGCCGCCGACGAGGCGCCGCCGGCGTTCGTGGAGGCCGCGCGCGCGGGGCTGGAGGCGGCCGGTCTGAGTCCGCGGCCGGCCACCGGCTACCGGTCGTACTACGCGGAGATGAAGCGCACGCAGCCCGGGTGGAACGGCTTCGCCTTCGCCGCCGAGCAGTCGTTCCTGATCGTGGTCGGCCAGCGGGAGCGAGGCGGGTCGGGCGTCACCCCTTGAGCGGCTTCTGGAAGGCGAGCTCGGCGGCCTCGGCCAGCGTGACGAACTCGGCGCCGAACTCGCGGAAGCGACGGATCACGGCGGAGAGCGTCTCCTGCTTGCGGGCCAGCGGAACCGCGGCGTCGGGCTGGTGGCCGGCGAGCGCGTCGAGGCCGGGGTCGTCGGGGGCGCAGAGGTCGATCCCGTGCAGCTCGAGGTTGACGAAGAACTCGTGCTTGAGCAGCGTGCACAGCCGCGCCGCGTTCGTCGGGCCGGCCATCACGAGCGAGGTGCCGATCACCGGGACGCGGACCCAGGGAACGACCGCGATCGGCAGCTCGCGCAGCCCGCCCCGGTCCCCGACCCGCTCGTCGCGCCGCCGGAAGGGCGGCCACGTCAGGTAGTACGGGCGCCGCGGCGCCAGCGCCAGGTCGAACCCGCCGAACAGCGAGCGGCTCCTGCGGCCCAGAAGCGCCTTGCCGAGGATCGCGGCGGAGCGCGCGGCGAAGTAGGCGGGGGACGGCAGCACGGACGAGTCGTAGGCCAGGTCGAGGTCGCCGAGGATCTCGACCAGCTCGGCGGACAGCGTGTAGCCCGGCGCGCGGAAGCCCACCGGGGCGACGCCGACGGCGTCGGCCACCGCGGCGCGCCCGCCGGAGACCTCGGCGACGACGATCGAGGGCGAGCGGCGGACCAGGTCGTAGTAGTGGCTGAGCGAGTGGTTGGAGAGCTCGTGGCGCTCCGCGGCCAGCTCGCGGAGCCGGGCGGCCTTCTCGGGGCGCTGCGCGTCGCGGCCGACGACGAAGAACGTGGCGCGCACGTTCTCCCGCGCGAACAGCTCGGCGAAGCGCGGGACCCCGCGGTCGTAGATCGGCGCCTCGCCGGCGCCGGGGCCGAGGCCGTGGATCGCGCGGTAGCAGTCGAGCTCGTCGAGGTCGACGCTGAGGGACACCAGGCGGCGGCGGTTGGTCATCGCGCGTCCCCCGGAGCCGGTCAGCCGCGGATGCGGATGGCGACGAACAGCTTGGCCAGGTTGAGCATCACGTTCGGCACGCGGCGGAACAGGTTGATCGAGGGGGTGCGCTTCTCGATCACCCGGATCGGGATCTCGACCTTGCGGACCCCCGAGCGATCGGCGCGGATCACCAGCTCGCTGGCGAACAGGTCCCGGTCGGCCAGGCACTGATGGACGACGTCGAGCAGCGCGAGGCGGCGGAAGGCCTTGAGGCCGTGGGTGTCGGTGCCCTTGAAGCCGAGGGAGACCTTGAGCATCGAGTTGATCACGATGCTGCCGAGGTGGCGGGTCAGCGGGCGCTTGTCCTCGGCGCCCTCGAGCAGCTTGCTGCCGACGACCAGGTCGGCGCCGCCGGTCTCGAGAATCTCGAGCGCGCGCTTGTGGAAGTCGCCGTCGCAGAGGTCGATCTCCTCGCAGATCACGAACTCGCCCCGGGCCCGCAGGATCCCCTGGCGCAGCGCCTTGCCGTAGTTCGGCTCGCCGAGGCTCGAGTACAGCACCTGGGGGAAGCGCTTGGACAGCTCGGCGGCGATCGCCACCGTGCCGTCGACCGAGCCGTTCTCGGCGATCAGGATCTCGTACGGGATCTTCATCTCGTCGAGGCGGGCGGCGAGGTCGACGATCGCGGAACGCAGGATCGCCTCCTCGTTGTAGACCGGGATCACCACGGAGACGCGCGGGGTCGGGACGGCAGGCTCGCTCATCGGTCGTTCTCCTCCACGGTGCGGGCGGCCGCGCGGCCGGCGAGCAGGGCGTCCTCCATCGCGGAGTACTCCCAGCTGCCGTAGCGGCCGACCGACAGGATACGGTGTTCGCGCAGGAACGCCAGCAGGCGCGCGCGGGACTTGTCCCAGGCCCGGTCGTAGACGACGTAGGCGTGGGGGATGACGCGGGGGCGGACGAAGCGCACGTCGCCCGCACGGCGGATCAGGCCGAGCTCGACGAGGCCGCGCGCCACGGCCGGACCGTCGCAGCGGCGGAACGGGCCGCGCGCCGCCAGCTCGACGTACAGCGCCCCCTTGCCCCGCGGCACGAGTTCCTCGGAGAAGTTCGAGTAGGCCCCGACGCGGTAGAACGGCAGGCGCGGCTCGGGGACGTACGACCAGTGGAAGTCGTTGCCGGGGGTGCGGTCGAGGGCCACGTCGAGGTAGGTGAGCGAGGTGCAGCGCAGGCGCGCGGCGGTGCGGGCGACCCAGGCCGGGGCGTCGTGCAGCCGCCGGCACAGCTCGGACAGCGGCAGCGTGGACACCAGCCAGCGGAACGGCAGGTCGGTCCCGCCGGCCCGTACCGTGCGGCGACGCAGGTCGACCGCCTCGACCGGCGTGCCCAGCTCGGCCTTGCGGCGCAGCGCGGCGTGCAGCGCCTCGGGCAGCTCGCCGATCCCGCTCCGCGGGTAGAGGAACTCGGCGTTGTAGCCCAGCTCGCGGTCGTGCAGGCCGACGGCCCCCTTGAGCACGTCGTCGAGCGTCGGCTTGGGGACGAAGCGGTCGGTCCAGGCGGTGGACATCTCGCGCGGCGGGACGCCCCACAGCTTGGTGTTGTACGGCACCATGAAGTGCTCGGCGATCCCGGGGCCGAAGTACTTGAGGATGAAGTGCTCGAAGTCGCGCGGCTCCGGCCCCCGCTCGCGGCGCTCCCAGGCCGCCAGGAACCCCGAGAGGCACTCGTAGGCCACCTGCGGCGGGAGGCCGAAGGTGTTGGCCTGGTACGGGTAGCGTGTGTAGACGCCGTGGGAGAAGATCCGCGAGCGGCGGTCGATGCGGACGAGGCGTTCGCCGAGCAGGCCGAGGACCCACTTGCGGATCCCCGCGTCGCGCAGATGCAGCAGGTGCCCGGTCTTGTCGAAGCGGAAGCCGTGGTCCTCGACGGTGGTGCACAGCCCGCCGACGCGAGCGGCCGCTTCGAGCAGCCGGTAGCCGGTGCGCAGATGGCGGGCGACGCTGAGGCCGGCGAGGCCCGCGCCGAGGATCACGACGTCGTGATGGCCGCCGCGTTTCGACACGGCCGCGGACCTTAGCACGGGGGACCCGGTTGGGGGAGAGGGGAGAGGGTGCGGCGGCCTAGCGGCCGACGATCGTCTTCCGGCCGGCGAACTGGGCGTCCTTGCCCAGCAGCTCTTCGATGCGCAAGAGCTCGTTGTACTTGGCGACGCGGTCCGAGCGGCAGCCGGAGCCGGTCTTGATCTGGCCGGCGCCGGTGCCGACCACGAGGTGCGAGATGAAGGTGTCCTCGGTCTCGCCCGAGCGGTGGGAGACGACGCAGGACCACTTGGCCTCGGCGGCGAGCTGCATCGTGCGCAGGGTCTCGGAGACGGAGCCGATCTGGTTGAGCTTGATCAGGATCGAGTTGGCGGCCTTCTTCTGGATGCCGAGCTTGAGCCGCGCGGGGTTGGTGCAGAGCAGGTCGTCGCCGACGTTCTGGATCCGGCCGCCGAGCTCCTTCTGCATCAGGATCCAGCCGGCCCAGTCGTCCTCCGCGATGCCGTCCTCGATCGAGAGGATCGGGTAACTGCCGCAGAGCTGCTTCCAGTAGCCGACCATCCCGGCGGCGTCGAACGAGCGGCCCTCGCGCTTGAAGACGTAGCGCTTGGAGGCGGCGTCGTAGAACTGCGAGGCGGCGGGGTCGAGCGCCAGGGAGACCTGCCGGCCGGGCTCGTAGCCTGCGGAGCGGATCGCGGCGACGATCAGCTTGAGCGCCGACTCGTTGGACGGCACGTTGGGGGCGAAGCCGCCCTCGTCGCCGACGCTGGTGGCCAGGCCGGCGGCGCCGAGCAGCCCCTTGAGCGTGTGGAACACCTCGATACCGGCGCGCAGCGCCTCGGCGAAGGTCGGCAGGCCGTGGGGCACGACCATGCACTCCTGGATGTCGAGGCCCGAGTCGGCGTGGGCGCCGCCGTTGACGATGTTCATCATCGGCACCGGCAGCAGCCGGGCCTTGGGGCCGCCGAGGGACCGGAACAGCGGCAGGCCCTGTTCGCAGGCCGCCGCGCGGGCCGTGGCCATCGACACGCCGAGGATCGCGTTGGCACCGAACTTGGACTTGTTGGGGGTGCCGTCGGCGTCGAGCATCAGCAGGTCGACGCCGGCCTGGTCGCAGCCGTCGTGGCCCTTGACCACCTTGGCCAGCGTGGCGACGTTCTTGACCGCCTTCCGGACTCCCTTGCCGAGGTAGCGGCCCTTGTCGCCGTCGCGCAGCTCGAGCGCCTCGAGCTCGCCGGTCGAGGCGCCGGAGGGGACCGCCGCCCGCCCCATCGCGCCGCTCTTGAGGAACACATCGACCTCGACCGTCGGATTGCCGCGCGAGTCGAGAATTTCCCGTGCCGCCACCCTGGTGATTCCGCTCATCGTCGTACCTCCTGCGTGCCGACTTAGGGCGAACGGCGGGTCGATGTCAACGGGCGGGGTCGGCGCAACGGCGGAGCAGCCGCCGGGGCGGGCCTCAGTAGCGGACCATGCAGATGCCGTCGATGCGGGCGTTGGACGTGCAGGAGTAGTCCGACAGGACCCAGTCGCCGCCGCTGCGCGACAGGCGCGCGCAGTCGGCCGCACCGGTGCCCCCCGTGTTGTCGTAGGTCGTGCCGAGCCAGGCGGCGTCGGCATCGATCGGCGCGACGTTGGTCCACGCGCTGCCGTCCCACGCGTTCCAGAACCACCCGCCCCCCGGCTCGGCGTAGCCGGTCGCGTCGCGGTCCTGCCGCGCGCCGACCCAGTAGGCGGTGGCGGGGTCGAGCGCGCCCGAGATGCAGTCCCACAACGCCTGGTCGTAGAAGACCGCCGGGCCGGCGAGCGCGTGGCCGACCGGGCCCAGCCCGTCGATGGTGGTCCGGCAGCGGTCGCGCCAGTCGTTCGCCGTGTGGTTCCCCGGCCAGGTGTCGATCAGGAAGAACGCCGGATTGCCGGAGGCGTCCGTGCAGCGCACCCAACCGGTCGGCGGCACCAGCAGGCAGCCGGCGCAGAAGTCGGAGTCGTCGTCGCATTCCTCGCCGGGGTCGACCGTACCGTTGCCGCACAGCGGCACGTCCACCGGCACGTCCACCGGCACGTCCACCGGCACGTCCACCGGCACGTCCACCGGCACGTCCACCGGCACGTCCAC
>JAFGHH010000130.1 GCA_016930215.1 Deltaproteobacteria bacterium | reverse complement strand
GGGAACGACGGCTGCGCGGGAAACCGATGGACGACGGGCTGCCGATGGCTCCGGGACCGATGCCCTACAGCAGCAGCGGCACGAACCCGCGACCTGCGGGCGTGGCGTACGAGGTGTACTCCGACAGTCCGATCGCGGTCAGCCCGAACTCCTGCTCGCCCACCACCGAAAGCACCCCGGGGGTGGCCTGCACGACGCCCGCCTCCCAACCGCCGACCGTTGCCGCGAAGTCCGGCATGCGCACGCGGTCCAACGCGGTCCACTTGCCGAGGGGCCGCACCACGAGCAGGTAGTTCTGCCCCTGGACGTCCGACTGGTACGACTCGGGCATCAGCACGTCGTAGTTGCGCCGGAACTGCTCCACCGGCGGGACGATCCACAGGCTCGGGTCCCCGCGCAGCCCGGGGCCCAGGAACATCCCCTGCCCCCACAGGTACTGCGCCACCAGGATCGGATGGCTCGCCGTCACGTGGAAGATGCCGTCCACCACCACCTCGGCCCACTCCCCCGCGTCCAACTCCAGCGAGCCGGTGCCCGACTGCGGCGGGTCGATCGTCACGGTCGTCCCGTCGGTGTCCGCCAGGATGCGCACCAGGTTCGGTCCACCGCCACCCGCGGGGCCCACCGTCATGCTGACATGGTCCACGCCCCAACTCGCCACGGGCGGCATCTGGTCCTGCAGGTGGTCGCAGGCCCAGCGGTTGTAGGGCACGAACGCGCATTCGTGCCCGCCGAACACCGCCACCGGGCGGTCGCTCTCCACCAGCGTTCCCGTCAGGTCCCACGCCGCCTCGGCACACGCCGCGTCGTCCCGGCAGTCGCACCACCCGTCGCCGGCCGCACACTCGGCCCCCGTGTAGTGCTCCCGGCAGACCACCCCGATCGCCTCGAAACCGGGACGGGAGCCGTCGCACAGCGGGTGGCGCGCCGCCATGAGCTGCACCGCCTCGCCGGGCGCCAGCTCCATCGTGAACGTGTCGCCGGCGGCCACGGCCGGCACGCGGCCGGTCGGATCCAGATCCAGCGACGCCGCCGGAGTCACCGTCACCCGCGTTCCCCCGTGCGGCGAGCCCACCACGGTCAGGAACCCTCTGGCGAACGAAAGCACGTCGTGCCACGCGTGATGGGTCTCGTCCAACTCGACGCCGAGCCCGACGTAGGACAGCGGCAGGTAGGAGACGACCCGGTGCCGGCGACCCCACGCGTGGACCGGGAGCAGCAGCGACGCGTCCGCGCTCCAGGTCGAGGCGGACTCGAACGGCAGGTACTGGGTCACCGTCACCGGCAGGCTGGAACGCACGCGCACGACGCCCTCCGTCCCCACATGGCTCCACGTGCGGGAGTTCGCCTCCAACTCCACGTTGCGGATCCAGTGCGCCTCGATGTCCAGCTCCTCCAGCACGATCGTCCCCTGCAGCACCTCGGCGTGGACCTCGGCGTCGTTCGGATTGGCGATGGCGACCGTCGTGGTCGGCGCCTGCGGGTTGAGCAGCGCGGCTGCCATCGTGTCGCAGCCGCGGTAGTCGGAATTGCGCTCGGGCACGGCGCAGGCGTCGTCGCAGAAGCCGTCGTCTCCGCACGTGCTGCCCCACGCCCGGCAATCCCGCAGCTCCTGCCACTCGCCGCCCGAGACGCACACGCGCGAGACGCCGCCCTCGCAACGGTGCATCCCCGTCCGGCAGTCCACGCAGCCGGCCGCCGGGTCGCACGCCCCCGCGCACGTCTCCACCGTCACCCACGACATCCCGTCCTCGGTGCAACGCTGCAGCACGAATCCGTCGCACGCCATGGTCCCCGCCGTGCAGATGGCCGCGGCATCCTCCTCCCCTCCACCGTCGTCCTGTGGCGAATCCTCGGGGTTGGTGCAGGCCCACGACCCGAGGACGACCACCAGGCTCCAGCCCCCGAACGCGGACAGGACGGGGTCCCCGTAACGCATGGTCGTGTCTCCTCTACTCGCAGGTCGACATCGGGTTCCTGCAACCGTAGTTGGGAGCGAGCAACGTCACGCCGTCGGCGCACCACATCGGTATCGGGGCCTCGTCGCATCCTCCCCCGAACCCCGCGGGCGGCGCCGCGAAGGCGTCGCGCGGGGCCGCGCAGGTCCAGTCGCCGGTGCATGTATCGCCGAGCAGCGGTTCGGGGCTGGTCGGCGTCCGCGTCCCGGGACACGCGTCGCGCGTCGGCCGGTCCGCGAAGGCCTCCGTCGGACACGACGATAGGCAGGCATGGGTCACCGAGAGCACCCCGGTCGGCCAGTAGGGCGAATCCATCGCCCCGCACTCCGCCGCCCGGATGCAGCAGCGGTCCGATGGATCCTCCTCGATGCAGGTCCACTCGCCCGTGCACGCCTGGCCGGTTGCACCTCCGGCGAGCGCCGCCGCGCAGTCGGTCCAGGGCTCCGCCGCGGGTCCCGTGCACCATTCGCACAGCGTGTTCACGACGACCAGATGGCCCGTGACGTCGCAGTAGGCGAGGTGCGCCGGTGTCCCGGGCATCGTGGGCATGGAGCCGCAGATCCCCGTCATCGCGCACGGGTCGCCCGTCCGGCCCAGCGCGAAGATGCGCATCGTGTCGCCGACCACGACGCAGTCGTCGTCCGTCCACACGGCCGGCGGAGCGTCGCTCGGCACGTCCCCGTCGAGGAAGCTGAACTCGTCCTCAGCCTCCGCGTCGGGAACCTCCTCCGCCGCGTCGTCGCCCTCCGCGTCGACGTCGGCGTCGGCGCCGTTGTCGTGGACGTCCTCGGTCGCCACGGTCGTCGCCTCGACGCAGGCGCCCCCCAACACCGCCCCGCAGGCCCCCGCGAACCACAAGAGATGTCGACTCATCGGGTCTCTCCTTCCTCGACCGGCACGACCGGCCCTTGCCTGGTCAGTGCCTCATCCCCCGTCGACGGGGCGGAAGAAACTGCCGGCGGCACCGGCGACGCGACGAGCTGCCCGAGCCGCTCCCGCGCCTGCGACGCGCGAAGGCTCGCCGGATGACGCGCCAGGAACTCCTCGAGCGCCGTGCGCTCCTCGCCCGCGCGACCCAGCGCCCGCAACGCCATGCACACGCCCCACCGCGCCTCCTCGGCCAGCGGACCCGACGGTGTTCGCGCGAGATACTCGTCGTAGAGCGCCCGGGCCTCCGCGGCGCGCTCCAGGTGCACCAGCTCGGTCTCCGCCAGCGCGAACCGCGCCGTCCCCGCCTCCGCCGCATCCGGATACACCTCGAGCAGCGTCTGGTAGTTGTCCGCCGCGCAGCTCCAGTCCCGCGCCGTCCGGCAGGCCCGGGCAGCCCGCATCAGCTCCGCCGGCGTCGAAACGACCGGCGCGACGGGCGGAGCCGACGCCCCCGCCTCCGCTCGCGGATGCCTCGGCGGTACGGGCACCCGAGGAGGTGCGGGAGGAGGCTCGACGGGCAGCGGTGGAGCCGCCACCACGACGCGCTCGCCGGAGCCGCTCGCGGATCCCCGCACGGGTGCGACGGGGTCGGGCGGAACGTCGCGCGCGACCGGCGCCGAGGCCACGCGGCGATCGTCGGCAAGCCCCAGCAGCGCGAGTGCGACACCCCGACGCTCGTCGTCCACCGACATGCGCCGCCCGTCCGTCAGGTCGCAGGAACCGCCCGCCTCCACCGGCGGCTCCTCCGCCGCCGCGGTCGCCCGGCGAACGGCCACGCTGCCTCGCAGCACGTCCAGCCGGACGGTCTCGCCCGAGACCTGCACGGCGAACACGGTCCCGAGGACCTCGACCGTGCCGGCGAAGGTCCGCACGAGCACCCGGCGGGCGGGCGCGGTCCCGGGCTCCACGCTCGCCGCCGCCCACCCCTCTTCCAGGTCGATGACCAGGCTGCCGTCGGACGCGACGTCGAACCGCAGCCGCGTTCCCGCCGCCAACCCCACGATCCGATCCGCACCGAGGCGCAGACGCGCGGACACCCCGCGAACCTCGATCGCCTCGCCCGAAACGACCTCGGCTCCCGGGCCCAGGACGCGCGCGCCCGCACGCACCCGGCCGTCGGTCACGACCAGCGCCACTCCCTTCGCCTGCGGCTCCGTCCGCAGTCCGACGGCGACCGCCCAGGCGACCGCCGCGAGCCCCGCCGCCGCCAGGGCCACACCCCCGATCCGCCGGCGCCGCCGCTCGCGCGCGTACCGCCGGCGCGCCGCTCCCGCCGCCCGCGCGGCCTCCGCCGGATCGCCGAACGACGCCATCGCCGGCAGGTCCTCGAGCAGCCGGGCAAACGCCGCGCACTCGGAGCACTCCGCGCCGTGGCGCTCGAGGAACTCGCGTTCCCCGCCGGCGGGTTCCACGCCGTCGACCACCGACGCCTCGAGCAGCTCCTCGAAGCGCCGGCAGTCGCCGTCGGGAGGACGGGGCTTCTCGGTCTCGTTACCGTCCATCGGCGACCTCCCGCATCATCTCGCCCAGCACGCGATCCCGGGCGAACAGCGCCCGCAGCTCGCGCAACCCGGTCCGCAGCCGGTCCTTCACGGTGTTCACCGAGACCCCGGTCAGCTCCGCGACCTCGGCGACCGAGTGTTCCTCGACCAGCCGCAGGAACAACGTCGCCCGGCGCTCCTCCGGCACCCGCCGCAGGCCCGCGACGAGACGCTCCCAGGCCTGTCGGCGCAGCGCCTCCGCCTCCGGACCGGGACCCGGCTCCGCCGCGTCGTCCGCCGTGCCGTCGAGCCCCCGCTCCCAGCGGCGACGCCGCTTCAGCGAGCGCATCACCGTGCGGAACGCGACCCGTCCCGCCCAGGACTCGAGAGTGCCCGCACCACGGTAGCCGTCCAGGCTCCGCAACAGCTCCACCAGGCACGCCTGCACCAGCTCGTCGACCTCGGCCCGCCCACCGCCCACCGTCGCCCGCACCACCGCGAGGACCCGCGGATGCACGCGGCGCAACAGACCTTCCGCGGCCTCCGGATCGGAGCGTACCGCCCGGGCGAGCTGCAGATCCGCGAGAACGACGGCGTCCAAGGCTCCTCCCGGTCCCCCTGCCCTCTTCAGTGCCGCGACGACCGGAAACGGGCGGATCCGATCGTCAGAGCAGCACCATTTCCACTCCCAGGCGGAGAAACGGCCGGACCGGCCAGGGCTCGACCACCGTTGCCGGGCCCAACGGCGTGTCGACGACCGAGGGACCGTCGTTGAGCACGAAGTCCATCCCCAGTCCCGCGAACAGCGCGTAGTTGCCCAGCGGCGACCAGCGCACCGCGACCTCGGGCGCCAACGCCACCACCCATCGCCAGGAGGGCGACCGTGTCTCAACCGTGTCGCGCCGGGGTTGCGCCGACCAGGATACGACATCGTTGACCAGCGCCCCCGACAGGTCCAGCCGCCAGTCGCCCCACGTCCAGCGGACCCCGAAGCCGATCTCGAACGGGTGCGGCTCGAACGAGAGCACGACCTGCTCGTTCTCCCGCTCGAACGGCGCGACCAGGCGGCAGGCCGCGAACACCCCCGCCCAGGCCGCCGGGCGCCAGGTCAGGGCCAGACGCCCGGCGTGGACCACCGACAGGCCGTCGTCCTGGAGCGCCGGCGCGTAGGCGCCGGACAGCTCCAGCACCGGAACGGCCTCGACCGGCGGAGGCGGCGCAACCGGCGGCGCCGGAACGGGCCGAATCACGGGCGGCGAAACCACATCCGGCAGCTCCGGCATGCGCACGCCGATCTCCCCGCCCTGCACCAGCGCCTCGATCGTCGCCCGCAGGATCAACGCCGTGATCTCGTAGCGACTCTCCTCCGGCTGCCCCCCCGTATCGATCGCACGCGCGAGCACCCGGCCGCCGCCCGGCTCCGCCACGTAGACCATCACCTCGTCGGCGCTCTCGAGATCGACCCAGAAGGCGATGCCCGCTCCGCGCTCCGCCGCCAGCACGCGGATCACCCCGAGCTGCTCGCGCAGGCCCGGCGTCATCGTCTCGACCCACACGACCTCGATCTCCACGGGCAGGTCCGCGAGCTGCGCACGCGCCGCCTCCACCGCCCGCTCGGAGACCCCGGCGTTGCTCCGCGGGACGATCATCAGCACCCGCGACAGGTCGTCGACCGGAGGAGGAACGGTCTCGACGAAGGGCGCGACAACGTCCTCGACGGACTCCTCCGGTGCCGCATCCGCCGAAGGCTCGAAGACGCTCGCCGGCGGCGGCGTCGCAGGCTGGGCCGATGCCTGCGCTGCGACGCCCGACAGGACACAGACCACCACGGCAGACGCGAGCGGCGCCACCTGACTCGCCACGGCGGATCCGCCACGCCTCCGCTGGTGGTCCCGTTCCTGGTCCCGTCCGCAGTCCATCGTCTCTCCTGCCTGTCGCAGCAGCCGGCCTTCACCGGTCAACCCGGCCGCGGGTGTCCCTGCCGAATACTCCGCCTGCGCATCATCGACCGCGTCATGGCGCCCCCCTCATCGCCGCCAGCCACGAACCCATCGACGCCGACATCGTAGCGCCTTGCGGCGAGCACAGGTAGCGTCGCCGCATGCTCCGCCTCGCTCCCGATGCGCTTCGCGCAGCGCGACGAGCCCTCGCCGCTGGCCTTGGGCACGCACGCCAACGAAGCCCAGCCAGCTCGTCCGCGCCCCCTGTGCCGCCTGCGCCGGCCGGCACAAGACCCATCAGGTCCTCGGGCGCCGCTTCAGTACGAACACGCCCCAGCCGAGCCAGCGCCGCCCGTACGTGAGGTACGCGCGCCGATCGTGATCGAGCATCTCCCGAATGCCGGGCGCGTCGGCGTGCCCGGGATGGGTCCGAAGCCATTCGTCCATGGCCCACCAACGCCCCGCCGCATACAGGTCCCAGCTGTCCTGGCTCGCGAGCACCATCTCCACAAGCTCGAGGCCCGCCGACTCGCAGCGCTCGCAGGTGCCCGCGAGCGACGCGTGGTCGTCCACCTCCAACCCGATCGCGGCGTACGCCTCGCGGGGCGGCGGCTCGGTCCAGTACGGCTCGCCCACCAGCACGAGGCCGTCCTCCGTGAGAGCGGGGAGCATGAGCTCCAAGGTGCCCGTCAACCCGTTGCCGATCCAGGTCACGCCGATGCAGCTCACCACGTCGAAGGCCCCCGCCTCGGCGCGGTAGGCCGAGGCATCCCCGTGCAAGATCGTCACGCGGTCGGCCACGCCCAGCCCTGCGGCCCGGACTCGTGCCGCCGCGCAGAAGACCTCGCTGAGGTCCACGCCGATCCCGCAGGTCTCCCAGCGCCGGGCCCACTGGCAGAGCATCTCTCCCTTGCCGCTGCACAGGTCGAGCTGGCGCATCCCGGGCCGAAGCCGGCAGACCTCTCCCAGGAGCATCAGCTTCTCCTCCGTGAAGGGATTGAGGATCCTGTGGTGCGCCTCGGCGATCTCGTGCAGTCGAAGCGACATTCCTCCTCCTCTTCCAGGCCGCGGTCTCAAGTGGACCCCGGTGCGGCAACGTTCCATCGTCGGGTCATCGTACGGCCTCCGGGATCGGCTCCTCAAGCCATGCAGGCCAGTCCGCTCCGGGGCACAGGGGAACATCGGCCGTCCGCGTGCCCTCGGCGAGCCGGAGGCTCCGCAACTCCTCCTCCGTGGGCCGACCGTCCTTCGCCCCTCCGGCGACGCAAAGCAGGATGCCGGCGACCGCGCAACGCGGCGTCGGCTCGTCGGTGCACAGCCCGGCCCGGTCGGTGCGGGTCGTCTCCAGGACGTCGGTGTCGCTCTCCCAGGCGCGAGTCCCGCAGGTCATGAGGCGGCAGACCTCGCTCCACCAGACGCCGACCTCGTCTTCGGTCCGGCGCTCGCATCGCACGGCCCGTCGCGCGTCCGTGGGGACGTCCCCGTAGACCATGAAGAACTGCGGGCCGAACGACCACCCGTCGGCCCCGCGAACGGCCACGCCGAGCGCCTCGTCGCCGAGAAACAGGAGGTCGAGGGCCTGGAAGACCGGGCAAGCCACGTCCACGGTCGCGGAGACCGCGCACTCGACGGCGTCGCCGCGCGCGACGGCGCACTCGCATGGCGCGTCCACGTTCTCGAACGGACCACACGCCCCGCGCACCGGCTGCGCCTCGGACGATGCGTCCTGGGCCCTCGCGCGGGAGGAACCAGAGGTCGCGCTGTCGGCCGCGCCGGAGCCGACGGGACGCTCGACCTCGCCCTCGGTGTCCGAAGCGCCGGCATCGGCCCTGCCGACCGCAACGCTCGCGGCGGTGGCAGACGCGCCGCCCGGGCTCCGGTTGCAGGTCGCGAGGAGCAGGAACGCCACCAGCCGCCCGAGCCTCCTCGCCAAGGGGCGCATGCCGATCCTCCCGTTGGTGCCCATGTCCATCGAATCTCCCCGCGGCGACCAGGATGCCGTCCTTCGACAGATGGAGGAGCGTGTCGCCCGCGAGTACCGGCCGGCTGCGCCCCGGGAAGTCGGCGTGCTGGATCGCGAGCCGGCCCTCGGGGGCGAGCACGAGAGGATTCGTGGCGTCGTGACCCAGGCAGTAGCTTCGAAGGAACGAGTCGCCGCCTGCCAACACCAGCAGACGGTCGTGCCGCCACCCGAGGAACATGGGACGGTCCGTGAGATCGGTCTCCAGTGCCACGGTCCCGACCGGGCCGAAGCTCGCGGCGGGCGGCCACGCGGCCCTGCGGTGGGGGTCCGGTGCGGCGACCCCGTCCGTAAACTCGGTGCACGTCGTGACTCCCGCGTCCGCGATGGCGGCCGTCTCGGTCGGGACCTCGCCGGACTCGTCGAGCACCGCTTCGCTCACGTCCTCGCCGACCGTCGGGGCGTCTGCCTCGGCCGTCTCCGTCGCCTCCGCAGCCTCGGCGCACGTCACGGTCGACCTGGACGCAGAGCAGGCCGGCACCGACCACGCGACCAGCGCTCCAGGACACAGGCCGCTCCAGGGCAGCGCCGCGAAATGCCCCGTGCGTTTCCCTCTCCGGGAACGGTCGTCTGCCACGGGACAATCCGTAGTCGAAGTCGAGGGGCGAGTCGAGCCGAGTCGAAGCCATGGTCCGACGCACGGCAACGTCGCGACCCGAGCCCACTACCTCTGGTGGCCGCCGGCCACAGCCTGCCTCGACCGGTCGGGGACCCCCCGCAGCCCCAGCTGCAGGGCCCCTTGGTCGCGACGCCTGCTCCTCCGTTCGCGGCCAACGGCTGACGCCCCTCCCGCGAGCGCTCCAGCCGCCCGAGAGGGGCAACGTCGTCTCCTTCCCCCGCCGCGGCCCCCACGACGGCGATGACCGGCATCATCTTGCGCCGTCTTCCGGGAACTCCGTCCATCGTTCGCTCCCTGCCCCCCTCACTCGTGCAGCAGCGCTTCCACCGGGTCGAGCCGAGCGGCCCGGCGGGCGGGACTCACGCCGAAGACCAGGCCCACACCAAACGATGTCGCCAGCGCCAGCACGACGGCGTAGACCGGAACGACCATCGGCCAGCCCGCGACGGTCGCCACTCCCGCCGCTCCCAGGGCGCCCAGCCCCAACCCCACCAGGCCTCCCGCTACCGACACGATCACCGACTCCACCAGGAACTGCAGCAGGATGTTCCGCCGACGCGCCCCCACCGCCATCCGCAGGCCGATCTCCCGCGTTCGCTCGCCCACCGAGACCAGCATGATGTTCATGATCCCGATCCCCCCCACGAGCAGCGACACGGCCGCCACGCTCCCCAGGAGCGCCGTGAAGATCCCGATCACCTGCCCCATCACCTGCAGCATCTCCTGCTGCGAACGCACGTCGAAGTCGTCCTCGGCGGATGCTCCCAGACGGTGTCGCAGCCGCAGCAGACGCTTGATCTCCGTCTCGACCCGCGACGTCGCCTCCTCGCTCGCGACCTGCAGCGCGATCGACGAGAGGTAGTCGCGTCCGAACAGCGCCGCCTGGTGCGTGCTCAACGGCACGAGAACCTGGTCGTCGGGACTGAAGAACCCCTCGTTGCCCTTCTCCTCCAGCACCCCCAGCACCTTGAACGACATCCCCTTGATCTGGATCCGCTCGCCCACCGGCGACAGGTTGCCGAAGAGGCTCCGCGCCACGTTGGCCCCGATGATCGCCACGCGGCGCCGCGCCAGGAGGTCGTTGTCCGAAAAGGCCGTGCCGGCGGTGAGGTCGTACGAATGGACCGCCAGGTACGAAGCCGTCGCGCCGACGACGCTGCTGGTCATGTTCCTCGCCAGGTAGCGGACCTGCGCCGAGCTCATCGACTCCGGGGACACCAGCGCGACCTCCCCCAACTCCGCTATCGCCCGGGCGTCGTCCCAGGTCAGCGTCTCCACCGAGCCGGTCCGTACCGGACCGCGCGTGGGCGCCCCGGGCGTCACGCTCAGCAGGTTGGTGCCGAGCGAGCGGATCTTCCCTTCGATCATCGCCCGCGCTCCTTCGCCCATCGCGAGCATCGTCACGACCGCTCCCACCCCGATCACCATGCCCAGCGTCGTCAGGGCCGTGCGCAGCTTGCTGGCCCCCAGCGCCTTCCACGCCGTGCCCAGCGTCTCCCACAGCAGCATCAGCCGCCTCCCGCATCCGAGGCACGCGCCGGTGCCCCGTCCAGGACCTCCCCGGTCGGCCCGTCGGCCTCCAACTTCCCGTCCCCGATCCGCAAGGCCCGCCGCATGCGCCGCGCCACCGCCGCATCGTGCGTGACCATCAAGAGCGTCGTCCCCTCGCGGTTCAGCGCCTCCAACAGGTCCAGGATCTCGCGCCCCGTCCGACTGTCCAGCGCCCCCGTGGGCTCGTCGCACAGCAGGAGCGACGGCCGCGTCACGAGCGCCCGCGCGATGGCGACCCGCTGGAGCTGTCCGCCGGACAGCTCGTTGGGCCGGTGCGCCGCCCGCTGCGCCAGACCGACCCGCTCGAGCGCCTCCAGGGCCCGTTCCCGAGCGCCCCGCGCGCCGGCGTAGGCCAGCGGCAGCATCACGTTCTCCACCGCCGTCCGCCGCGGCAGCAGATTGGCCGCCTGGAAGACGAAGCCGATGTGGCGGTTGCGCACCTCCGCCAGCGCGTCGTCCCCCAGCCGCGCCACGTCCCGGCCGTCGATGAAGTACGACCCGGACGTCGGTCGGGACAGGCAGCCCAGCATGTACATGAGGGTCGACTTCCCCCCCCCCGAGGGCCCCACGATGGCCACCGACTCCCCGCGTTCCACCGTGAACGACACGTCGTCCACCGCGCGCACGGCAAGCTCCGGACGATCCGGGTTGTAGATCTTGACGAGGTGCTGCGCCGTCAGGGCGCTCGAGCCGTCCGTCTCCATCTGCTCTACATCCCTCCCGGAGGCGGAGGAGCAGGACCGCCGAAGCCCGATTCCCCGCCCGCCGGCCTCGCCGGCCCCGCCGTGCTCACACCCTCGCCCTCCTTCACCCCCTCCACGATGACGATGTCCGTCCCGTCCGTCGCGCCCGTACGCACGGGACGACGCACCCCTCCGGACAGCAGCACCCAACGATGGCCACTGTCCCCGTGGATCGTGCTCAGCGGGACCAACAACGCTCCGGGGTGCCGCGCCGTGACGATGTCCAGGTCGGCGCTCATCCCCGAGCGCAGCAGCCCGGCCTCGGGATCGGTCACCACAACCTCCACCTCGAAGGTGACGATGCTCGACGCCTCCGTCCCCAGCGGGCTCACCCTCCGCACCGTTCCCGCGAACGATCGCTCCGGGTAGGCGTCCACCCGGATCGTCACCTCCTGCTGCTCGCGCACCTGTCCCACCTGGGCTTCGTCGAGGTCCCCGAAGACCCGCAGGTCCCGAAGGTCCGCGATGGTCAGCAGCGTCGTGCCGCCGGCGAAAGCGGTGATTCCCGAGGCCACGATGCTGCCCTTCTCCACGTTCACGGCCAGCACCGTCCCCGCGACCGGCGCCCGGATCTGCGCCTCCGCCAACCGTCGCTCCGCCTCCTCCACCGTCAGCCGAGCGCTCTCGACCTCCACACGGGCCGCATCGACCTGCGAGCCCCGCAGGGTCACGTTGGCGTCCGCCACGGCGAAGCTCGTCGCGGCAGACCGCCCCTCCTCCTCCGAGATGAGTCCCATCTCCACGCCCTGCCGGCGCACTCGGCTGCGCGCCCGTGCGTCGCTTCGCTCCGCCCGCGCCACCGCTCGCGATGCCTCCGCCTGCGCCAACGCGGCCTCGGCGCGAGCCAGCACGTTCTGGGCCGACCGCACGTTCCGCGCCAGGTCCACCGTGTCGAGCGTGACCAGGAGCTGCCCGGCCTGCACCGTGTCGCCCTCGTCCACCAGCACCTCGGTGACCTCCCCCGAAGCCCGCGGCTTCACGTCCACGCTCACGTCGGGCTTCACCGTCCCCGACGCCGATGCGACCTCGACCAGATCGCCTCGCCGCACTGGCACCTCGGCCCCTGCCGTCGCCGAGGCTTCTTGCGGCCGCATGCCGAGGTACAGATACCCGCCGCCGCCCGCAGCCGCTGCCAGGACCAACACCCAGACGACTCTCCGCATCGCTCGCCCTCACTCGGCCGCGACGAGCGCGTCGTCGCCCGCCAGCAGCATCCCCGTCAGTCGCCCCACCGCCAGCGCGGCCGCGGCCTGGTCCACCGCTGCCCGCAGGCAGCGCAGCTCGGCGCCACGCTGGTCCTCCTGCGCCTGCACGACCTCCAGCGCCGTGGAGAGGCCGAGCTGCAGGCGCCCGCGCTCCGCCTCCGCGAGCCGGCGCGCAGCATCGGCGCTCTGCTGCGCCAGCTCCAGCCGGTGCCGAGCCGTCCCGTGGCGGTCCAGCAGGATTGCGGCTTCTGCCGCGACCGCGCCGGCCTGCTCGTCGAAGCGCGCCTGCGCGGAATCGGCCTGGTACTGCGCCTCCGCGAGCCGCCCTTCGGCCCGGTCGTTCGCGAAGGGAAACTCCAGCCGCAGACCCGCCGTGGCCGTGAAGTACGGACGGTCCCAGGTCGCGATGTAGTCGGCGCCGGTCCAGCTCTCCCCGACGGCGAACGCCACGGTCAGGTCGAGCCGCGGCTGCAGCGCGTCCTCGGCCACTGCGACCTGCTCCCGCGTGGCCGCCACCTGCGCTGCCAGCCGCAGCAGCGTGCTCGACGACTCGCGAGCCAGCTCCGTCACCCGAGCCATCGAGTCCGGCACCGCCGGCGCAGCGCCGGGCTCGACCGCTTCCAACGCCTGGGCCTGCTCCACGGGAAGGTCGAGCAGTCGTCCCAGCTCCACCGCTTGCGTCCGGCCGTCCGCCTCGGCCTGCGCCAGGGACTCCGCCAACGAAACCTCGGCCGAGGCGAAGCGCAGCACCTCCGAGTCGGCCAGCAGCCCCAACGCCTCGGCCCGCGCCTGCGCCTCGGCAACCTGGCGAACCGCCAGCTCGTGCGCCGCCGTCTGCACCCGCAGCGCCGCCTGCGCGTACCACAACTCCCAATAGGCCGTCCGCACGTCGCTCACCAGCGCCGCCGCCTCCTCGTCCAGGGCGTACCGCGCCGCCACGTCCGCGAGCCGCGCCGCGCGCAGCTCGGCCTCGCCCACGTCCAGCCCCGCCCCGCGCAGCAGCGGTTGCGCTGCATCCACTCGTGCCTCCACGCCGAGCGCAGGCTGCCGCTCCGTCGAGCCCAAGCTCGCCCCGGTCACCTCCCGGTCGTACCAGGAGCCCGAGACGCCCGCGGATACCGAGGTGCCCCAAGGCGACGTCCACGCCACGCCGGCATCGACCGCGAGCCCGTCGGACGACCCGAGTTCCCCTCCGGACGATTCGGTGTGCCCGCCGCTCGCCCCGGCGGACAGCACCGGCTCGTAGGCATGCTCCGCAGCACGAATCGCCGCTTCTCCCGCGAGCCGGTCCAGGACGGCCGCCCGCAGCCCGGGGTTGTGCTCCAACGCCAAGACCACGGCCTCGTCCTCGGTGAGCGTGTCGGCCGGACCGTCCGTCGGCCAGACCGAAGGGATCACGAGCAGGAGAGCGATGTGCGAAGCCCTCATGCTTCCAATTGGCGATCACGGTGTCCGCCCCATATGCCGTCTTGATGAAGAAGTGTGCGGACGGAATCCCGCCTACGACTCGGCGGGGAGCGCGACTCGAAACGTGGTCCCGCCGCCCTGGGTGCCTTCGGCGACGATCGTGCCGCCGTGGGCCTCGACGACGCGCCGGGCCAGCGCCAGCCCCAGGCCGATCCCCCCGGTGGCGCGGCTCCTGCTCCGGTCCGTCCGGAAGAACGGCATGAAGATCCGCTCGAGGTCCTCGGGGGCGATACCGATCCCCTCGTCCGAAACCTCCAGCACGACCCGCTCGGCTTCGCCGCCGGCCCGCAGCACGATGGGACGGTCCGAATCGGAGTACTTGGCCGCGTTCTCCAGCAGGTTGGCCAGCACACGTCGCAGCAGGGCCCGGTCGCCCCGCAGACGTCCCAGGTCCTTGGCTTCGACCCGCAGCTCGCGCTCCGGATGCTCGCGCCGGAATCGTTCCGCCGCCGCCTCGACCACCTCCTGCGCCGACAGCAGCTCCAGCCGCAGCGGCTGCCGCGGCCCGTCCAGACGGTCGCGCTCGAGGTCCAGACGCGCCATCAGGAGGATGTCGGAGACCAGCGCGTCCAGCTCCGCCAGGTCGGTCGCGATCTCGCCGAGCTGCTCGCGGGCCAGCGTGGCATCTCCTTCGGCCGCGATGTCGAGCGCCACCTGGATACGCGCCAGAGGCGTCCGCAGCTCGTGCGAGGCGTTCGCCAGCAGCTCCGTCTGCCCCCGCAGCGTCGCCACCAGCCGATCGGCCATCTCGTCGAAGGCGCGGCCCAACTCCCCCAGCTCGTCGCGCCGGTCGAGCTGCGCTCGCGCCGAGGTGTCCCCGTCCCCGAACGCTCGTGCTGCCTCCGAGAGGCGGCGGATCGGAGCGGCCAGCGAGCGCACGAACACCAGCGAGACTGCCGCCAGCAACGCCAGCAGCCCGACCAGCAGCAGGAGTGGGGGCAGCCATCCGAGTCTCTCCCCTTCGGCCCGATGAAACGGCAGGCGCTCGGGGAAACGCACGATGCCGTACGCCACCCCTTCGCCCACGGCCCCAGGCAGGCCCACGGCGACCTGATCGGGGTCGCTCAACTGGACCGTCTGCCCACGACCCAGCCGCTCGAGGTCGTCGCGCCCGACGGTCTCGACAGGG
>JAFGHH010000129.1 GCA_016930215.1 Deltaproteobacteria bacterium | reverse complement strand
TGGACGCACGCCGCCGCGGGCGGCGTGATCGCGCTGGCCGGCGCCGCGATGGTGTTCCTCGGCCTGTAGCTCACGTCGCCGGAAGCGGCCGCAGGGCCCCGCGAAGGCGCTCGACGAGCTTCGTGCGGCGCAGGGTCGGCCGGTCGTTGCGCACCGCGCGCCACAGGGCGCGGCGCGAGCCGACGAGCAGCACGAGACGGCGGCCGCGGGTCACCGCGGTGTAGAGCAGGTTGCGCGCCAGCATCACCCAGTGCGACGGCACCAGTGGGACGACCACCACCGGGTACTCCGAGCCCTGGGCCTTGTGGACCGAGCAGGCGTAGGCCAGCACCAGCGCGTCGAGGTCGCGGGCGTCGTAGGCGACGAGGCGGCCGTCGAAATCGACGACCACGTCCCCTTGCGCCTCGCGGGCGGCGGCGATGCGACCGAGGTCGCCGTTGTAGACGTCGCGTTCGTAGTCGTTGGCGACCTGCATCACGCGGTCGCCGACGCGCAGGCGCTTCCAGCCGCTGACGGCCTCCAGGCCGTCGGGGTTGAGCCGCGCCTGCAGCGCCTCGTTCAGCTCGTGGGACCCGGCGCGGCCGCGGTTCATCGGGCACAGCACCTGGATCTCGCGCACCGGGTCGACCCCCAGGCGGCGCGGCACGTCCTCGGCCACCAGCTTGACGATCCGTTCCGTGACGCGCTCCGGCTCCTCCTCGAGGAAGTAGAAGTCGCCGCCCTTGTCCGGAGCGCTCCGCGGCGCCTCGCCGCGCCGGATGCTGTGCGCGCCGGCGACGATCCGGCTGGCGGCGGCCTGGCGGAACACCTCGGTCAGCCGCACCACCGGCACGCGGCCCGACTCGATCACGTCGCCCAGCACGTTGCCGGGGCCGACCGACGGGAGCTGGTCGACGTCGCCGACCAGGATCAGCCGCGCCTCGGGCGGCAGCGCCGCCAGCAGGTGGTGGGCCAGCACCGTGTCGAGCATCGACGCCTCATCGATCACCACCACGTCGGCCTCGAGCGGCGCGCCGCGGCGGTGGGCGAAACCGCCGCCGCGGGGGTCGAACGCCAGCAGACGGTGGATCGTCTGCGCCGGCAGCCCCGTCGCCTCGGTCATCCGCTTGGCCGCGCGGCCGGTCGGGGCGGCCAGCGCCAGGCGCAGGCGCTTGCGCGCCAGGATCGCCAGCGCCCCGCGCAAGAGCGTGGTCTTGCCCGTGCCGGGGCCGCCGGTGATCACCAGCACCTTCTCCGCCAGCGCCCGCGCCACCGCCTCGCGCTGCAGCTCGGCCAGCCGGAGCGACGCGCGGGACTCGTACCACGCCAGCGCGCGCGGCACGTCGATCCGCGGACCCGGGGCCGGGGCGGCCACCAGGTCGGCCAGCGACTCGGCGATGCTGCGCTCGCAGGTCGCCAGCGACGCCGGGGCCAGCTCGTCGGGTACCCAGTTCACGCCGGGCGCCGGCACGGCCGGCGGCGGCGGCTCGCCGGCGACGCGGCGGGCCAGCAGCAGCGCGTCCAGCGCCCGCTCGGCCGGGCCGGGCGGCACCTCCAGCTCCCGCTCCGTCCGCTCGAGCAGCTCCGCGCGCGGGACCCAGACGTGCCCGTCGTTCGTCCGCTCCGACAGCATGTGCAGCACCCCGGCCTCGGCCCGCGCCGGCGCGTCGGCCGGCAGCCCGAGCTCCCGGGCGATGCGGTCGGCGGTCTTGAAGCCGATCCCCGCCACGTCCCGCGCCAGCCGGTACGGGTCGTGGTGCAGCACGTCGATCGTCTCGTCGCGGTAGCGCTTCCAGATCCGGTGCGCGAAGAGCGGCGAGATCCCGTGGCTCTGCAGGAAGATCATCACCTCCTTGACGACCTTCTGCTCGCGCCACGCTTCGCGCACGCGGTCGATGCGCTTGGGCCCCAGTCCCTCCACCTCGACCAGCCGCTCCGGCCGCTCGTCGAGCACCGCCAGGGTCTCCGGGCCGAAGGCCCCGACGATCCGTCGCGCCAGCTCCTTGCCGATCCCCTTGATCAGGCCGGAGCCGAGGTAGCGCTGGAGGCCGGTG
The DNA here is from genome assembly GCA_016930215.1 of Deltaproteobacteria bacterium. Taxonomy (GTDB): domain Bacteria; phylum Myxococcota_A; class Polyangia; order DRWM01; family JAAZOP01; genus JAAZOP01. The sequence goes on along the minus strand of JAFGHH010000129.1, from coordinate 16,988 downwards.
AGGGTGGCGGGCACCACCGACCGGCACGTCTCGACCTCGAACTGCGGGCCGTACTTCGGGTTGCGGACCCAGCGCCCCTGCAGCGCCAGCTCCTCGCCGACCTGGGCCGCGCCCACGTTGCCCACCACCGTGGCCGGCTCCGCCGCGCCGGGCAGCAGGACCCGCAGCACGGCATAGCCGGACTCCTCCGAGCGGTACGTGACGCGCTCGACGGTGCCGCGGATCGAGTCGGTCCCCTCGCGGGCCCCGGGCCTCAGCAACAGCACCTGGCGGGAGCGGCGGCGCACGGGCCGCAGAATAGCCGGGCGTGGAACACGGGGACAGGGGGTTGCGACGGGCGGCCCGACCGTCGTTGCGGCTGCACCACCGGTCCACTAGAATCGGGCAACGGGTGATCGGGGACGAGCCGTCCCGACGGTGGCCGGCGCCGCCACGCGAGAGAGGAACCTTGGCAAGAGCGGACACCGCTCGTCTGGACCAGGTGGTCGGGGGCAAGTACCGCATCACCCGGCGCCTCGGGGGCGGCGCGTTCGCGGACGTCTACGAAGCGGTGCACGACCAGCTCGGACAGCGATTCGCGATCAAGATCATGCGTCGCGACTACTCGGTGATCCCCGAGCTGGTCCAGCGGTTCATTCTCGAGGCTCGGGCGGCGAGCGCGGCCGGTCACCCCGGCATCATCCAGATCTTCGACATCGGCGAGTTGGAGAGCGGCGAGCCGTACCTGGTGATGGAGTTGCTTCACGGTGAGAACCTGGCGGAACTCCTCAAGCGCCGGCACCGGCTCCCGCCGGTCCGGGCCATCGGCTTGTGTCTGCACATCCTCGACGCGCTCGAGGCCGCCCACGCCGCGGGGGTGATCCACCGCGACCTGAAGCCGGAGAACGTGATGCTGGTCCGCGGGCCCGACGGCGAGCCGTGGGCCAAGCTGGTCGACTTCGGCGTCGCCCGGATGCTGCAGGAGGGGCCGAACGCGACCCGCCTCACCGCCCCGGGCACGTTGCTCGGCACCCCCTACTACGTCGCGCCGGAGCAGGCGGGCGGGTCGGAGACGGTCGATGCCCGGGCGGACCTCTACGCCGTCGGCGCGATGCTCTACGAGATGGTGACCGGCCGCGTGCCGTATCCGGGGAAGTCGGTCGCGGACATCCTGTGCAAGGTGCTGGGCGAGCCGTTCCCGTCGGCCCGGGCCGTCGATCCGGAGATCCCCGTGTCGTTGGAGGCGGCCATCAACCGGGCGTGCGCCCGCGACCGCGACCTGCGCTACGGCTCGGCGGCCGAATTCGCCGCGGCGCTGCGCGACGTCCTGGAGGAGCTCGAGGGACCGCTCGGTGCCGATGGGAACGAGCGGAGCGTCGCCCGGCGGCGCGATGCACCTGTGGCCGCGGCGTCGGAGCTGCGCCTCGGTGCGCCGGAGGTCCGGCGGCCGCCGCGCGTCTCGATCTCGGACCCGCCGGAGCTCGGCAGCGTCACCAGCCGCGCGACGCTGCGGCCGCCCGCCGGGACCGGGTACCGCACCCTGCTGTACGTCGCCTCGGCCGCTGCCGCGGTGGTCGCAGCGGTCGCGCTGCTGGTCGTCGCCGCGAGGAACGACGGGTCCTCCGCCGCCCGGACCTCCGGGACGCCCGCGCCGGACGTCGCGGCGCCGGCCGGGGACGCCGGGGCGGCGGCGGAGGCTGCGGCCGACGCGGAGGCGTCGATGGACGCGACGGACGGGGAGACGGACAATGTCCGGAGCACGGGGCGGTAGCGCCGCGGGACGCGTCGGCCGGGCGGCCGGCGACCGCCCGTTCACCCGAGGGAGATCTTGCCGGCGGCGACCGCGGCCCGGGCCCGCTCGGGCGGCCACCCGGGGTCGGTGTGCGCCGTGACGAAGCCGTCGGGCGAGCGGCCGGCGGACCGGGCCAGCCGGCGGCCCACCTCGAGCCAGTCCCGGCGGCGGGCCTCCAGCGCCGCGATCGCCGGAAGTCGCTCGTTGCGCGGCAGCCGAAGGTGCGCGCCGTGGTCGAGGCTCGTCGTCCGGCCCCGACGACGCAGCTCGACGGACAGCGCCCAGCGTCCGCTCGCCGGACGGTCGAGCTTCACGATCAACCCCTCCAACTCGGCCAGCGCCCGGCGCTCGGACGCCGCGAACGGTCCGCGCCGCGACAGCTCGAGGTGCTCGGCATCCCACCGCAGCACCGGGCCGGCGTGGGCCGCGACGCGGGAGGCGCTGATGCCGATCGCGCCGGCCAGGGCGCAGCCGACGGCGCCGACGAGCAGCGAGCTGCGGGAGGGATGGCCGGGCGAATACTGCAGGGCGGCGGCCGCCAGCGGCAGCGCTCCGAGCGCCGCGGCGGCGATGCCGGCCTGGAACCACAGCCGACCGGCGCCGGGCCGGGTGACCTCCACCGCGCCCTGGTCGGCCTCCGCGAGGCAGCGCAGCGGGCGCGGCAGGACCTCGGCGGTGCCCACCAGGAGTCCGCCCAGCACGGCGCCGGCCGGCTCGCCCACGTCGCGGTGGTCGACCGTCAGCAGGTCCCCGTCGGTCAGCGCTTCGGGCCGGCCGGGGTGCAGGCGCCGGCCGCCCAGCAGCAGGTTCGCACCCTCCACGTGCAGCCGGGGCGGGCCCGGGTCGGTTCGGCGCCAGACCAGGACGGCGATCCGCGCATCCTGCGGCAGCAACTCGCCCGGCCGGCGCGGCAGCAGCCAGCCGTCGCGCAGCACGATCTCGGTCGCCGGCCGGTCCAGCAACCACAGGCCGCCGACGTCGCCCCGAGCGTCGAACGACGCCAGCTGCACCCGGGGTCCGGCCGCGCCGCGCTCCACGAACCGGGTAGTAGCACACCCGCGACCGGTATACGATGCCGCCCCCGGGAGGTGCACGATGAACCGTCGAACCGTCGCCCTGCTGCTCGCCGCGCTGCTCCCGCCCCTCGCGGCGCGGGGTGCCGAGCGCCCTGCGGAGCGCCGGCCGTTGACCGCCGAGGACCTCTGGAGCCTGTACCGGCTCGCCGACCCGCAGCCGTCGCCCGACGGCGCGCGCGTCGCGTTCGTGGCCACGAAGTACGACCTCGAGGCCAATCGGGGCAACCACGACCTGTACCTCGTGTCCGCCGCCGCCGGCGAGCCGCGGCGGCTGACGACCGCCGACGGCCCCGACCTCCATCCGCGCTGGCTGCCCGACGGGAGCGCGATCCTGTTCCTGTCCTCCCGCGGCGACGACGAGGCCTCTCAGGTCTATCGCCTGCCGCTCGACGGCGGCGACCCCGAGCGGCTGACCGACTACCCGTCGGGCGTGTCGGCGTTCTGGATCGCGCCGGACGGGGCGTCGCTCGCGCTGACGACCGAGGTGTTTCCCGACTGCGACGACCTGGAGTGCACGCGGACGCGACTCCAGGAGCGGGAGGAGAGCGGCGTCGAGGCGCTGGTGGCCGACGCGCTGCCGTACCGCGTGTGGAACACCGTGCGGCGCGGCCTCGTGAGCCACCTGTTCCTGCATCCGCTGGGGGAGGGCGGGGCGCCGCGCGACTTGACGCCGGGGCCGCACGACTGCCCGCCGATCGACCTCGGGACCGCGCACGACGTGGCGTTCTCGCCCGACGGCGCGTTCCTTGCTTACACGCTCAACGCCGACCGCGACGCGGCCTGGAGCACGAACAACGACGTCTGGGAGATCCCGCTGGCGCGCGGCGGCGCGGTGCGGCAGGTCTCCCCCGGGGCCGGCAACGACGCCGGCCCGGCCTACTCGCCCGACGGACGCTGGCTGGCCTGGCTGTCGATGGAGCGGGCGGGCTTCGAGGCGGACCGTCGACGCATCCTGCTCGAGGACCGGGAGTCCGGCGCCGTGCGCGAGCTGGCGGCCGAGCTGGATCGCAGCCCCGGCGAGCTGTGCTGGGCCCCCGACTCCTCGGGGCTGTTCTTCGTCGCCCACGATACCGGCCGCTCGCGCGTGTTCCGGGTCGACCTCGAGGGCGGCGCCGCGCGGGCCGTGGCCGCCGACGCCTCGTACGACTCCGTCGCGGTCCTGCCCGGCGGAACGGCGCTGGTGGCGATCCGGCAGGGCCACGAGGATCCGCCGGAGGTGGTGCGGGTCGAGCTGTCGTCGGGCGCCGTCACGTCGCTCGACGGGCTCAACGACGAGCTGCTGGCGGAGCTCGAGCTGCCGCGCGCGCAGGAGTTCTGGTTCGACGGCGCCGGCGGCGATCCCGTCCACGGCTTCCTGCTGGAGCCGGCCGAGCGGCCGGCGGGGCGCAAGCTCCCCGTCGTGTTCGTGCTCCACGGCGGACCCCAGGGCTCGTTCGACGACGGGTTCCACTTCCGCTGGAACCTCCAGCTGCTCACCTCCCCGGGCTACGCCGTCGTGGCGATCAACTTCCACGGCTCGATGGGCTTCGGCCAGGCCTTCCTCGATTCGGTCTCGGGCGACTGGGGCGGAGCGCCGTACGAGGACGTGCTGCGGGGCGTCGACCACGTGCTGGCGACGTTCCCCGAGCTGGACGGCGAACGGCTGGCGGCGATCGGGGCCTCCTACGGCGGATACCTCGTGAACTGGATCCTGGGCCACACCGACCGCTTCCGCTGCCTGGTGAGCCACGCCGGGGTCTCCGAGCTGTGGAGCAAGTACGGCTCGACCGACGAGCTGTGGTTTCCCGAGTGGGAGTTCGGCGGGACGCCGTGGGAGGCGGCGGAGTCGTACGACCGGTGGAGCCCCCTGCGCTACGCCGCGTCGTTCCGCACGCCGACGCTGGTCTCGCACGGCGAGGGGGACTTCCGCGTGCTGTACACCCAGGGCACGGCGATCTTCGCGGCGTTGCAGCGGCAGGGCGTGCCGTCGCGGCTGCTGCTGTTCCCGGACGAGGACCACTTCGTGCGCAAGCCGAAGAACGCGCTCTTGTTCTGGCGCACGCTGTTCGATTGGCTGAAGACGTACCTCGAGCCGGCGCGGCCGGTGTGGACGCCGCCGGCGGCCCCGGCGGCCGCGGCGCCCTGACCGGGGGGGACGCTCGGCCCCCGGCGGATTCGGTGGCGTTGCGAACCTGCGATCGCGTGGCCGGCGGCGGAACCTCCGGCAGGCCTTGATCGTTTCGTGGTCCCAGCCTACCATGAGCGGCTGCGGCGGGTGCTGCGAAGGTTGGGGTGTCGATGGGTCCCGAGGACTCGGATCGCACGAAGAAACACTCGCAGGAGAAGGTCCTGCGGGCGTTTCTCGACCACGTCACCGGAACCCACCCGGTGGCGAAGAAGACCAGCCAGCCGCCGGGGCCGGAGCCCGCCGGAGCGCGTCCGTCGCGTCCGCCGTCGACCGCGCCGCGTCCCTCGCCGCGTCCCTCGCCGCGTCCCTCGCCGCGTCCCTTGCATCCTCCGGTGGAGTCCTCGCCGCGCCCCTTGCATCCTCCGGTGGAGTCTGCGCCGCGTCCCTCGCCGCATCCCTCGCATCCTCCGGCGGAGTCCGCGCTCCGGGAACGCTTCCCGACGGGCTCGACGGCGGCACGGCGGGCGTCGCTGCCGTACGCCTTGGCGCCGTCGCCCGAGGCGGGGGTGGCGGCGCGGCGACGTGATTCGGGCGCGATGCGCCGGATGCTGCCGCGGGACGCGGACATCTCGCGGACGCCGACGGAGATCCGTCCTTCGCCCCACCAGGGCGTGCCTGCCGTTCCGCCGGGACCCGCGGCGGTGTCGAGCGGCCTGGCGGGCGCGGTCGTGCCGCCGCCGTCGTCGGCTGCCGTGCCCGGGGGCGGAGGGGTGCAGCCGATCGCGGGGACGGTCGGCGTCGGCACCGTGCTCGACGGCAAGTACCGCCTGGTCCGCCTGGTCGGCAAGGGCGGCGTCGGCGAGGTCTACGAGGCGATCCACGAGCTGATCGGGTTGCGGGTGGCGGTGAAGCTGATCCGCTTCGAGTATGCGAGCAACGCGGAGTTGAACCAGCGCTTCCTGCAGGAGGCGCGGGCCGCCGCGGCGGTGGGCCATCCGGGCATCGTCCAGATCCACGACGTGGGCCGCACGTCCGACGGCCGGACCTACCTCGTGATGGAGTACATGGAGGGCGAAGACCTCGAGAAGCAGCTGGGGCGCGAGCGCCAGTTGGGAGTCGAAGAGACGGCGGACGTGCTCTGCGACGTGCTCGACGCGCTCGGCGCCGCCCACGCCAAGGGGATCATCCACCGGGACATGAAGCCCGAGAACGTGTTCCTGGTGCCGGGGCGGCACGGCGAGCGCGTGACCAAGCTGCTGGACTTCGGCATCGCGCGGCTCAACGACGAAACCCAGACCACCAGCCGGCTCACGCGACCCGGCTCGGTGATGGGGACGCCCTACTACATGTGTCCCGAGCAGGCCCGCGGCGACCAGAACGTCGACTCCGGAGTGGACATCTACGCCGTCGGCGTGATGCTCTACGAAATGCTGACGGGACAACTGCCGTTCTCGGGCAACACCTACAACGAGGTGCTGGCAAAGGTGCTGTCGCAGCCGTTTCCCTCGCTGCGGGCGGTCCGTTCCGACGTGCCGGAGGAGCTCGAGGAAATCGTCTTCAAGGCGACGGCGCGCGAACGTCCCCAGCGCTACGCCACGGCGCTGGAGTTTGCCGAGGCGCTGGTGCCGTTTCGTCCGGGTCGCATGCCCGAGTTGGAGCCGGCGCCGGGGCGACGGGCGCCGTCGGCGGAGACCCCGCTACCCACGACCTCGCAGCCGTCCTTGCCGCCGCCCCGGCCCGGCGCGGAGGAGCCGGAGGACGCCGTCTACGACACCGCGGACTCCGCGGCCCCGCCGCCCCGGTCGCTGCCGCCGCCCCGGGAGGCGCCCGCGGCCCCGGTCGCCGGGACGCATCCGAGCAGGCCGGCGATGCCGCAGGCTCGTCCGCCGTCGCGAGCGAAGCCGTGGGCCGGACTGGGGGTGGGGCTGCTGGTCCTGGTGGTGGTCGGCGTCGTGGTCGCGCTGCGCACGACCGGCGGGAGCGGAGGCGAACCGGCCGGGGGCGGGACCCCCGGGGCGGTGCCGGTCGAAGGACCGGCGGCGCGGATCAAGGTCACGGGCGTGCCCGCGGGCGCCGAGGTGCGTTACGACGGCCGGCCGGTCGGGGCGGAATTCCGCGTGCCGTTGTCGGCCGACGAGCACTCGGTGGAGGTGGCGGTTCCCGGCCGGTCGTCGGTGGTGCGGAAGGTCCGGCCGATGGCGGACCTGACGGTCGACGTCGGCGCGGAATTCGCCGCCCGCGACCGCGAGGCGGTCCCACGTTGAGGGCGAAAATCGTCTTGCACAGTCCCGGGAGGCGTCTCCCGAAGTCCGAATCTCCGCGGCAGGTTGCATCTTCCCATCCCGGAAGGGCACCGATATAATCCGCCGCGCTTGGAGGGTCCATGGACCTGCTGCAAGAAATCCTGCAGGGTGAGTTGGAGCGTCTCTTCAGCCTGGCGGACCTCGAGGCCCTGGTGCGCGACGACCTGGGCGTTCCTCCGACCAGCATCGCCGACGAGCGGGCGGGCAAGGCGACGTACGTGCGTCGGCTGCTCGAGTGGGCCGGCCGGGTCGGGGCGACGGCGGCGCTGGCCGATGTCGTCCTGGCGCGCAAGGGCTCCGCGGTCGACCCGCGCCTTCGGCAGAACCGTCTGCGGCGTCCGGAGGAGACGCTGGAGGTCGGCGCGAAGGTCGGGCCGTACGTCGTCGAGCAGGCGATCGGCGCGGGCGGGGTGAGCCTGTTCTTCAAGGCGACCGGGCCGGACGGCCCGGTCGGCCTGCGCGTCCTGCGGCGCGAGTACGTGAACGACCCGGTGGCCCTGTTCCGCTACCTGGCGGTGCAGCGGCTGTTGCGGGGCGTCGAGCATCCCGTGCTGCCCCGGATCCTCGATGTCGGGCACGCCGACGGCCTGGCCTGGGTGGCGACCAACTGGATCCCAGGCCGCACGGCCCGCTCGCTGCTCGCGGACGGACCGGCGCCCTTCGTCCAGCTGCGCTCGGTGGTCATGCCGGTGCTCGGGGCGCTCGGCGCCCTCCACGCCCGCGGCCTGAACCACGGCGACGTCAAGCTCGAGAACGTCATCCTGTGGGACGTCGACGGCACGACGCACGTGGCCCTCGTCGGCGCCGGGGCCGATCGCCTGGCCGGGCGGGGTCCGGCCGGCCAGGAGGAGGCCGGTCGGCTGGCCGGCTTCGGCACGCCCAAGGCGGCGGCGCCCGAGCAGATCCGGGGTGCGGTGCCGGACGAGCGGACGGACGTCTACCAGGTGGGCGTGCTGCTGTACGAGCTGCTGGCCGGCGTGCCGCCGTTCGCCGACAAGACGGCGGTCGACGTGTGCCTCAAGCACCTGACGGCCGACCCGCCCACACCCGGCTCGCGCAGCGGTCGCGTCGCGGTCCCCAAGCGGGTGGACGAGCTCGTGCTGCGCTGTCTGCGCAAGGACCCGGCGGCGCGTTTCGCGGACATCGGGCAGCTGATGACGGAGCTCGAGGCGGCGTACCGCGAGGCGCGGGAGGCCGAGGAGCGGCTCGCCTCGGTCAAGCCCGCGACCCTCGAGGAGGTCCAGGACTGGGCCGACCAGTACCTGGCCGAGCCGGAGAACGACGAGCTGTTCGCCGAGCTGGAGGCCACCGCGCGCGGCGCCAAGGCCTGGGACCCCGTGCTGCAGGCGCTCAACGTCGTGCTCGACGATGCCGGGCCCGGGCGCAAGAAGCAGACGCTGTTCCGGATGGGACGGATCTTCGAGGCCGAGCTGCAGGACATCGATCAGGCCGAGGAGAGCTACCGCAAGCTGCTCGAGCTGGACCCGACGGACGAGCTGGCGCGGGTCGCGATCGAGGACCTGTACCGCTCGGCGCGCCGATTCGAGAAGCTCGTCGATCTGCTGCTGGAACGGGCGGCGTCGGCCAGGTCCGACGCCGACAAGCGCGACGCGCTGCTCGAGGCGGCGCGGGTCTACGAGAACGACCTCAACGACTATCCCAAGGCGCTCACGGTCGTGTTGCAGGTCTTCAAGGAGAATCCCGGCGACGAGAGCCTCGTGCCGCGCATCGAGCGGCTCGGGGTGCTGTCCGAGGCGTGGGGCCCCGTGTTGCAGGAGGTCGGCGGCGTGTTGGCGGCGACCCAGGACCCGGTCACGGCGGTCAAGCTCTGCGTGACCCTCGGCACCTGGTCCCAGGAGCATCTGGGCCGGCCGGACTTCGCGGTCCGCTACTTCCAGCAGGCGCTGCAGATCGAGCCCCGTGCCGAGTCCGCGCTGGAGGGCATGGAGCGCATCTACCGGGCCGCGCACCAGTGGTCCGACCTCGTGCAGATCCTGGAGCGACGGGCCGACGTGGCCGCGTTCCCCAGCGGCCGCCGCGACCGGCTGGCGGAGGCGGCGCAGCTGTTCGAGGAGCGGCTGAACCAGCCCGAGCGGGCGATCGAGCTGTACGGGCAGGTGCTGCGGGACGACGCGACGCACGCCCAGGCCGGCGCGGCCCTGGAGCGGCTGTACACGCGCAACGAGCGGTGGGACGACCTGGTCGGCCTGTACGAGAAGCGGCTGGCCGCGACGACCGAGACCAAGCCGCGGATCGAGCTGCTGCTGTCGCTGGCCGAGATCCGCGAGGACCGCCTGGAGCGGCTCGAGGGCGCGGCGGAGGCGTTCCGCGAGGTGCTGCAACTCGAGCCCGACAACCTCGACGCCCTCAAGGGCCTGGAGCGCATCCACGCGCGGCGCGACCAGTTCAAGGACCTGCTGGGCATCCTCGAGCGGCAGCTGGCGCTGGCGACCACGGCGCGGCAGACCGTGGCGCTGCTCGAGCGGATCGCGGGGTTGCAGGAAGAGGAGTTCATGGACGTCCCCGCGGCCATCGGCTCCTACGAGAAGATCCTCGAGCTGGACCGCGACCACGCCAACGCCCTGGCCGCGCTCAACCGGTTGTACCGCAGCGACAAGCGCTGGAGCCAGCTGGCGGAGATCCTCGAGCACCAGGCCGAGCTGATGGTGGAGCGCGGGCCGAAGCTCGAGCTGCTGCGCCAGCAGGCGACGGTCCTGACCACCAACCTCGAGCTGTGGGGTCCGGCGCTCGATGTGCTGGACCGCGTGGCCGAGCTGCTGCCGGACGAACCCGACGTCCAGCGCGAGATCCTGCTCTGCGCGCGGAAGACCGAGCAGCACCAGCGGGCGGCGACGGCGCTGCGGATGCTGGCCGAAGTCACGACGGACGGCGCGGAGAAGGGCAAGCTGCTGGTCGAGCTCGGCGTCCTGGCCGAACAGCAGCTCCACGACCACGACGCGGCGCTCGCGGCCTATCGCGCGGCGATCGATGCCGACCCGAACAACGCCGCGGCCGCGGCGGCGCTGCGCGACGCGTACCTCGACAAGGGCGACCACAGCGCCGCGATCGACATGCTGCAGCGCGAGATCGAGGCCACCGAGGGCGCGCGCGCCAAGGCGCAGCTGTTCGTGCGGATGGGCCGCATCTGGCGCCAGCAAGTCGATGACCGCGAGAGGGCCCTCGACTGCTACGAGAAGGCCTTCGCGCTCGACCCGGCCAACGTCGAGGCGGCGGAGCCGCTGGCCGAGCTGTTCCGCGAGACGGAACGCTGGAACGACGCCGCCCGGATCTACGAGCAGTTCTCGGCGTCCGCGGACGCCCTGGGCCCGAAGAACGCCGCCGAGTTGTTCCAGCGGCAGGGCGAGGCGGCCCTGCGGCTGGGCGAGCTGGAGCGGGCCGAGAAGGCCTTCGCCCGCGCCCTGCAGCTCATGCCCGACAACGGCGCCGTCCAGCGCCAGTTGGCCCAGGTCAAGCTGGACCTCAAGCACTTCGAGGAGGCGCGGACGGCCTTCCAGGAACTGCTGCTGCGCTTCGGCGCGGACCTGCCGCCGGCCGAGCGGCTGCAGGTGCACCTGCGGCTGGCCGACGCGGCCCGCGGACTGAAGGACCCGGCCGGCGTGGTCGCCGCCGTGGACGACGCGCTGAAGATCGACGCCGGTCACCGCGACGCCCTCAAGCTGCGCATCGCCGCCGGCGAGGAGCTCGGCCGGTGGAGCGACGTCGTCGCCGACCTGCGGCGGCTGATGGAGCAGGCGGCCGACGAGGAGCGCTTCGACCTGCTGGTCCGGGTCGGCGACGTCCTGCACGAGAAGCTGCAAGACCACGACAAGGCGGCCAAGAGCTACAACGCGGCGCTGGAAATCCAGCCCGAACACCGGACGCTGCTGCACAAGCTGATCGCGGTCTACCAGTCGACCGCGCAGTGGTCGCGCGTCGTCGAGGCGATCCTGCGCATCGCCGACCTGCTCGACGACAAGCGGATGCTCGCCAAGTACTACCTCACCGCGGCGCGCGTGAACGCCGACAAGCTCGGCCGGATCGATGAGGCCGTGACGTACTTCGACCTGGCGCTCGACCACGACCCCGAAACGCTGTCGGTCTTCGAGGAGATGGTCCGCATCCTCACCGGCAAGCAGAGCTGGAGCGAACTGGAGCGGTCCTACCGCAAGATGATCTCGCGCATGGAGAAGGGCGGCGACGTGGTCGTCCGGGCCAACCTGTGGCACTCCCTGGGCGAGATCTGCCAGCACCGGCTCAACCACCTGGGCGATGCGATCTCGGCCTACGAGACCGCCCTGAGGCTCGATCCCGAGAACCGGCCCTGGATGGAGGTCCTGGCCCGGCTGTACGGCGACGACCCGCGCCACTCCGACAAGGCCGTCCGGCTCCATCGCCAGCTGCTCGACCTCAACCCGTACCGCGCCGAGAGCTACCAGTTGCTGGCGCGGATCCACGCCGCGCGCGAGAAGTGGGACGAGGCCTGGTGCTTCTCCGCCGCCCTGCACTCGCTGGGATTGGCCGAGGACACCGAGAAGACGATCTACGAGAACTACCGCGACGAGCAGCTGCCCAGCGCCCAGGAGGTGCTCAACGAGGACCTCTGGCGCCGCGCGGTCCACCACCCGACGCTCGACGAGATGATCACCGGCATCTTCGCCACCCTCCAGCCGGCCTACCTCAAGCGCCACGCCCGACAGCTCAAGGCGCTCGGACTGGCCGACGCCGAGAAGCTCGACGTGGAGAAGAAGGACGAGCGGCTGACGTGGGCCATCGCCGAGGTGGCGCGGAACCTGGGGCTCGACCCGCCGGCGGTCTACTTCCACCCCGACCGCACCGCGACCCTCACGCTGGTCGATACCGACCCGCCCGTGCTGCTGGCCGGCCCGACGATCCGGGAGATGGCCGAGCACGAGATGGAGGACCTCAAGGTCGTCGCGTTCCTCGTCGGGCGGGCCCTGGCCTACCTGCGGCCCGGCGCCTACATGCGCTACACCCTGCAGAGCGGCACGGGGCTGTCGACCTGGTTCCTGGCCGGCATCCGCCGCATCATGACCAACTTCCCGGTGCCGCAGAACATCGCGCAGCCGGCCAGCGAGGCCGTCGAGGTCATCTCCCGACACCTCGACCGCGTCGCCACCGACAAGCTCGGCGACCAGGTCGCCTCCTTCCTCTCCTCCGTCGGCGGCGGCCTCGACCTCAAGCGCTGGGGCTACGCCGTCGACCTCACCGCCGACCGCGCCGGCTTCATCGCCTGCAACGACATCGACATCGCCTCCAAGACGGTCAAGTCGAGCCCGGCCGAATCGTGGATGGCGCCGACCAAGGACCGGTTGCGCGAGCTGCTCCTGTACGGCGTCGGCGAGAGCTACCTCCAGCTCCGCGACCGGATGGGCCTGCGCATCATCGTCGAGAGCGGCGACGCCGAGGAGTGAACCGGGTCGGCCGGGTCCCGGCGGACCCGGCCGTCACTCCGCCGCCGGCGGCGCCGCCGCCTGGTCGGCCTGGACCGCCTGGGCGAGGTTCCCGATCATCCGCGTCAACTCGCCCAGCAACTCCACCGACAGGTTGATCCCCTTCTTCGTCGGCTTGTACTCCCCCGCGTCGTCCAGGTAGTAGATCCGAACGTCCATGTACTGCCGGCCCCGGTAGGTCCGCAGCGTCGCGCGGACTTCCTCGGTGGCGTTGCGCTTGAAGCTGTCGATCACCCGATCATCGGCCATGGCGCTCCTCCCTGCCCTGCCGCGCGGCGACGCGGACTGCCGCGACGGGGAACCCATCATGGTCGTCGCCGGTTGTCTGTCAAGGCCGAATCTCGGCCCGTCCGGGCGGTGCCTAGAAGCGCAGGCCGAAGCCGACGTTCGCCGCCAGGCCCACCTCGGTGCACGACGGCGTGCCCGGGCCGGCGTCGCACGTCGCTCCGCTCACGGCCTCCCGTACGAACGTCTCCGCCTCGGCCGTCAGCACGAACGTGTCGAACAGCGCCCACTCGAGCCCGACCGCCGCCCGCGCGCCGAGCCGGAACAGGTCGGCGTTGCCGTCGAGGCCGTCGCAGTCCGCATCGACCCAGACGTTGGTCCAGTCGGCAACCACTCCGAGACCCAGGTACAGCGGGAAGTCGCGGCCGGCGACGTACCACAGCACGTTCAGCGACGTCGGAATCTCCTCGCGGCCGCGGCCGTCGACCGAGCCGCCGGCGAGGTAGCCCAACCCGGCCTCCAGCGACAGCTCGTCGGTGAGCAGCAGGCGCAGCGCGAGCGATGCGCCGCCGACCTGGCTGCCGTCGGTCAGGTACCGGTAGTTCCCGAACAGCATCAGGTCGAAGTCGTCGTCCGAGGGACCCTCGGTCGCCGGCATCGCCGACGCGCCGTCGTAGCAGTTGCAGCAGCCGCAGGCCGGCACGGCGGAGACCGTCGTCGCGACCACCGGGGCCGCCGTGACGACCACGGTCGGCGGCGGGGCCGACGGCCGCGCATACTCGACGATCATCCGCGTCGGGTGTTGCGCGAGCTGGATCGGCCGGACGCCGTACGACGTCCGGAGGCGCAGCGTGCCCGTCGGCTCGGCGACCGGAACGGCCGGCACGACGACCGGCGCCGGCGGCGACGGCTGGACGACCCGGACCGCCGGACGCTCTTCCCGCGGGCGGATGCGGATCACGGGGGGAGCCGACTCCACCGACACCGGCGCGATCGTGACCGTGGGGACCGCCGACACCGCCGGGGCGGCGTACGGGCTGGCGCGCAGCGAGGCGGCCGGGACCGCAGCGGCGGTGACGCCCGCGCCCAGGGAGATCGACGCGGCCATCGAGCCGCCGGCCGAGACGGCGGCGCCGGCGACGACGGACCCGCCGGGGACCAGGACCGCATCGGCCGCGGCGGGAGCGGCGAGGGCGGCGACGAGCACGAGCGGGGTGATGATTCTGGCGAGCATCCGGTACCTCCCACGTCTTCCACGAGCCGCACGATGCCGGCCGCGTGCCAGCGGACGAAGCGCATGATTCCATCGGCTTGCCCGGCGCCCAGGGGTCCGGGTGTGGAACAACGCTGTCGGCCGGAGGCCGAAGGGTGTGACCGGACGGTCACGGTCGGCTGCGGTTCGGGAGGAGACGGGTGGGTGGCGCAAGTGGCGGGGAGGCGGCGGGGACTACTCCTCTTCCTCCTCCTCGACCTTGCGTCCGCTCTCCTGGATGATGCGGTCCTGGAACTGCGCGGGGACCTCGTCGTAATGCGAGAAGCCCATCGTGAAGGCCCCGCGGCCGCCGGTGATCTGGCGGAGGTCGGACGAGTAGCGGAGCATCTCGGACATCGGGGCCTGGGCCTTGATGACCTGGTTGCGGCCCTTGGAGTCCATGCCCAGCACGCGTCCGCGGCGCTGGTTGATGTCGCCCATCACGTCCCCCATGCACTCGTCGGGGCAGACGATCTCGACGTTCACGACCGGCTCGAGCAGCGTCGGTTTGCACAGCTTGATCGCGGCCTTGAAGCCCTTGGAGCCGGCGAGCTGGAAGCTCATGTCGGAGGAGTCGACGTCGTGGTACTTGCCGTCCACGACGGTGACGCGGAAGTCCACGACGGGGAAGCCGGCCAGCACGCCGCGCTTGGCGGCGGCGACGACCCCCTTCTCGACGGACGGGATCCACTGCCGCGGGATCGCGCCCCCGACGATCTCGTCGACGAACTCGAACCCGCTGCCGCGCGGCAGCGGCTCCATGTGGATGAAGGCCACGCCGAACTGGCCGCGACCGCCGGTCTGTTTCTTGTGCTTGCCCTCCACGTTCTGCGCGCGGCCCTTGATCGTCTCGCGGTACGGGATCTTCGGCGGCAGCAGGTCGACCTCGACGCCGAACTTGCGCTTGAGCTTCTCGACGGTGACCTCGAGGTGCACCTGGCCCATGCCGGAGAGCAGGACCTCCTTGGCCTCGGCGTCGTGGGAGACCTGCAGCGTCGAGTCCTCCTCGAGCAGGCGGGGGAGGGCCCCGCCGATCTTGTCCTCGTCGTTCTTGGTCTTCGGCTTGAGCGCGAACGTGATCGCGGGGACGACGGCCGGCAGCGGCGGGAAGACCACCTGGTCCTTCTCCTCGGCCAGCGAGTCCCCGGTCATCGTCTCCTTGAGCTTCGCAACCGCGACGATCTCGCCCGGGCCGGCCTCGGTGCCCGTCTCCTGCTTCTTGCCCTGCAGCCACAGGATCGCGTTGAAGCGCTCGCGCGCCCCGCGGGTGACGTTGTAGAAGCCGGTCTCGGTCTTGAGCGTCCCGGACCAGATGCGCAGGAGGGTCATGCGACCGGTGAACTGGTCGATCATGGTCTTGAACACCTGGGCGCAGAACGGGGCGTTCGGGTCGGCGGCGCGTTCCAGCGTCTCCTCGCTGCCGGCCCGCTTGACCTTGCGCGGCGGCCGGTCGGCCGGGGAGGGGCAGGAGCCGACGATCAGGTCGAGCAGCGGGGCGGCGCCCATCGCGAGCGTGGCGGACCCGCAGAGGGCCGGGACGAAGCTCCCGGCGAGGATCCCCTTGTGCAGCCCCTGGAGCGCGTCCTCCTCGGACAGCGTCCCCTGCTCGAGGTACTTCTCGGTCAGCGCGTCGTCGCTGGCCGCGATGCCGTCGATCAGCTTCTCCCGCGCCTCGGCCACCCGCTCCTTGAGGTCCGCCGGCACCTCGGCGGCCTGGAACGAGCCGGAGCCGTCGCGGGCGAACTTGAAGGCCTTGCCCGACAGCAGATCGACCACCCCCTCGAACTTGTCCTCCTTCCCGATCGGCACCTGGATCGCAACGATCTTGTCGGACAGGTTCTTGCGCAGGTCGTCGATCACCGTGTCGAAGTCCGCGCGCTCGCGGTCCATCTTGTTCACGAACACCACCCGCGGCAGCCCCAGCTCCTCGGCGATGCCCCAGGCCTTGTCCGTCTGCACCTGCACCCCGTCGACCGCCGACACCACCACGATCGCGCTGTCGATCACCGTCATGCAGTTGTGCGTGTCGAGAAAGAAGTTGGCGTCCCCCGGCGTATCGATCACCGTGACCCGGTTCTTCTTCCACTCGCCGCCGGCGATCGCAGGCGAAATGCTCGACTCCCGCTTGATCTCCTCCGGCTCGTAGTCGAACGTCGAGGTCTGGTCGGCGGTCTTGCCGAGCTTCTGGGTCACCTTCATGGCCAGGAGCAGCATCTCTCCGAGAGCCGTCTTGCCGGTCCCCGCGTGTCCCACCAGACCGATGTTGCGCAACGCCGCCGTCTCGTACTTCTTCATCGTCCCGTCCCTCGTCTTTTCCCGTGGTTGCGCCGTCCCTGGCGCACGGGGCCGCCGAAACTACCCTACGCGCTTCCCGAGGTCAAACGGATCTCACGCCAAGGCGCCAGGGGGGAGCGGAATGCTCGCGCCAAGCCGCCAAGGGGGGGAAGGGAATGCTCGCGCCAAGCCGCAAAGCCGCAGGAGGGAAGGGCGTCGCCCGGATGCCGCTTCGCGTCGCCCGGGCGCCGCGAAGCGACTCGGCCCTCCGGCCGTTCATGGCGGGCCTGGTGCGAAGAGAGGGAGTCCCGTCGTCCCGTCCGGCCTTGCGCCAGACCGTCCTCTGCGCCTTTGCGCCTCTGCGTGAGACCCCCCCTCCGCGCCTCGGCGTAAGATTCCCCCTCTGCGCCTTTGCGCCTCTGCGTGAGCTCCCCCTCCGCGCCTCGGCGTAAGATTCCCCCTCTGCGCCTTTGCGCCTCTGCGTGAGCTCCCCCCTCCGCGCCTCGGCG
>JAFGHH010000128.1 GCA_016930215.1 Deltaproteobacteria bacterium | reverse complement strand
GCTCCGCGCACCTACACGTCTGCGCGTCGGCGCCGAACTTCTCGACTCTTTTCTGCTTTCGGAGAGCGGGAGACGGGATTTGAACCCTACGAAGCCGAAACGCGTAACATGGCGACGGCTCAAGCCTTTCCGTCAAAGCGTTGTCGTTTCGGCTGGTTTGGATCCGAATCCCCTTCCCCCCGTCTCCTCGATCTTCCCCCTGATTCCCCCGGCGTCTTGGAGAAATAGTGGAGAAGCGATCCGGCCCCTCGGCCGCTCGGACTCCGCTCCCAGACGCCAGACTGGAGGTTTCCCGTGAACGAGATCGGAGCCGGGCTCTGGCCGGCCGCGGTCGACCAGATCAGCCAGCACAGCCGTCGGGGCCATCGCGGCGAGCCTCGCCTCGACGGTCGCCGTAGCATCGTCCCCAACGACCTGGGTGTCCGAATCCCGCCGGCGACCCGGGCGCTGCTCGACCGCCTGCGTGACCGCCACGGCCTCGACGATGCCGAGGTCGCCCGCACGCTCCTCGCCGCCGGCATGTACGCCGGCCTGTCGTTGCGCGACCGGGTGGCGATCGCGCTCTTCGCGAGCGGCACGATGCGCATGCACGGCGAGTTCGCCCGCGTCGCGGCCGGCATGCGGACGGCTCTGGCCGCGTCCTGCGCGGCGATCGCCCGCACCGAGCCGCCCACGCCGGCCCGCGCGCCGCGGATCGATCGCGGGCCGCGCGACGAGACGCTGCTGCGGGTGAAGCTGGGCGACCTGCTGCACAGGCGCGTCCGCGAGCTGGTCGGCGTCTACCTCGCCGTCCGGCGCGACGGCGAGGTCCCGGACACGCACGACGAGACCCAGCGCCGCCTGGTCGACCATCTGCTCCAGCGTTCCGCCGCCGACGTGCGGCGGGAGCGCTCGCCGGTCGCGGAAACTCTGCGGTGGGCGCTCACAGCCGCGGGGGCCGAAGCGGAGGCCGACGGCGATCGTCTGATCCGCTACTACGTGGCCTGTCGCACCGCCGTCTGGAGGCGCATCGACCGCGCCGTCGCCGCGATGCGTTCGACGATCGAGAAGGAGATCGGCTCCGCGCTCGACGCGATTGGTTGACGTCTGTCCGTCGGGTTGGAGCCCGACAGCAGGAAGGAGAGCGAACATGAGCGACAGCAACAACCACGACACACCCAAATCGGAAAAGCCCGACTTCGTCGTCGGGTGGTCAGCCGCGGCCGGGATCGCCCAGCGCTCGGCGTCCTGGCTCCGCCGCCGCGTGGCGGAGGGCACGCTGCGCTCCGATCGTGACGCGGAGGCCCAGCATACCTTCTTGCGCGCGGACCTGGAGGCGCTCCAGCCGCCCAAGGAGCCGTCCCCGCCGCTGCCGCGGGAGCAGTCTGTGCCGGAGGCGGCCGACTGCCAGCGGGAGGGCGGTCCGTCCGGTGCTGCCGCCTTGCCTGCGGCTACCGCCGCCGCCACCGCGCCGGCCATGGCCGAGGGCGAACTGCAGGCGCTCGTATTCGACGACCTGGAGCAGGGCAGGCGCATCGCGCAGATCGTCATCGAGCGACGCCTGCCGCGGGCCGACGTTGCTCGGATCGTGGAGGAGTGGCGGAAGGCCGGGATCGCCGATTTGAACTCGCCCGGCGTCCCGGCAGAGGTCGAGAAGCTCCAGCAGCGCGTCGGCGGGCTGAAGGAGCAGCTCGACGCGATGACCACCGCGAACGGCCAGTTCGCGAAGCGGCTGGACCAGTTCGTGAAGGCCCACAACGATGCGCGCCTGTTCCTGCTGGACCTCGAACGGCGACTCAGCCGCATCCCGTTCCTGACGCGCTCCGGCGTCGCGTGCCCCGAGTGCGGCAAGGTCGGCTGGCTGCCGCGGCAGGTGATGTGCACGGCCTGCGGCAAGGACCACTTCTTCGACGTCTCCGATCCTGACGCCGCCGGGCGGCGCCATGTCCGCACGATCCGCATCCACGGGGACGATCCGGAGGAGCCGGAGCGGAGCGAGGATAGCGCCGGGCCGGCCGTGACGAGCTGACCTTGGGACCGGCCTCGGTAGGTGCCCGGAGGGGAGGGACCAGCGTGATCCTGCCGCCCCTGTCGCTCGCCCTGCCGCGGCAGCTGGAGGCCTGCCGTCCCGGCTGTCGCCTCCAGTCGTGGCCTGTCGCTGGCTGCCGCCGGGCCAGCCACCGCCTTGCCGATGCCCGCCGCCCGGTTGCCGCTCGCCTGCCGCGACAGCCTCGGAGCTGTCGAAGGCCTGCCACTCGCCCTGCCGCCCCTGCCGCTCGCCTTGCCGCGACAGCCCGAGGCCTGCCGGACGGGCTGTCGCGCCTGCCGCCGGCCTGCCGAGGGCCTACCGGCCGCCTGCCACCTGGTTGCCGCCGCCCTGCCGGCGGCCTGCCGCCGGGCTGCCGACCCCCCTGCCGCGTCCCTGCCGCGGCAGCCTGCCGGCCCCGGCAGGGGTGTCTTCGACCGCGCGCGGGTCGAAAGCGCCATCATTTCGATGTCCGCGCGCCACGCGGTGCTCCGGGCGTCCGCTTGCCGCGCGACAGGTCTGCCGCGACAGGCCGTCCGACAGATCGGCCGCTCGGACCCAGCGCGAAGCGGTCCCGCTCCCGAGCGTGCCAGCAGCCTTGGGAGACCCGGGAGCCGGGGCCCGACGAGCATGTGGTCGCACGACACCAGGTCAGCGCGGCGCGATCCCGAAGTTCACGTACGACGTGCTGTCGCTGGGTACCGGACCGAAGCCACCGTTCTTGATCCACGAGGCGCCGATGTTGAAGTCGACCGTCTCGACGATTTCGTCGTTGCTATCCGGCCAAACGTCCGCGTCCCACAGGAACACCTTCATCGTGGTCGACTCGTAGACGCGTAGGTCGAAGGAGTAGTTCCACACCGGCTCGAAGGTGTCCACAGCCTCGGCGGTCTCGGTCAGGTAGGTGCCGTCCACCCAGACCACGACGATCGTGTCCGGGGCTCCGCAGCCCGGATCGAAGCACCCCGCCGTGTCCATGTGACCATTCGTGATCGTGAAGCGGTAGTCGCGTCCCCAGATCAGCGTGCAACGGCCGGAGATGCAAATCGACACGCTGTCGCAGTCGTCGTTGATGGTACATGCGCCCGGGGTCCGGCAGACTCCGCCCGCGTCGCAGATCTGACCGCTCGGGCATCCGCAGTCTGCCGGGCAGGTGGCGCAGTTCTCCCCCGCGCCGCAGGACCCGTCGCCGCAGCCCGTCACGATGACGCAGACCCCGCCGGAGCAGACCTGGCCGGCGGGGCATCCGCAGTCCGCCGGGCAGGTGGCGCAGTTCTCGCCCGCCCCGCACGTCCCATCGCCGCACGTCGACGGACCCGCGTTGCAGCGTCCCGTCTCGTAGTTGCAGATGGGCCGATCGGGCGGGCAGTAGCCGCACATCTCCCGCCCGCAGTTCGGTTCCAGCCCGCATTCGCGGCCGGTGCAGTCGGCGACGCAGACGTCGCCTCCGTCGTCGCAGCCGAGCACGACCCCGAACACGATCGTGGTGGCTGCGGCCAGGCTGATAGCGTCTCGCATGGTGCCCCCCTCTCTACGCGCAGTAGCCGTAGTCTCCGGTGGCGTACCGGAAGCAGGCGTGGCCGTAGGGGCACGTTCCGGGTCCCGAGCATTCCAGGTAGCACCTGGGAGTCGTTGCCCCTGTGTTGCACCGACGAACCAGGGACTCGTACCCCGCCGGCGGCGACGGGCAGTCGCTGTCCGCCGCGCAGCGTCGGCCGCAGAAGTTCGTGCCGTCCGCAAACCTGTAGCAGTCGGCGTACGGGCCGCATTCCTCAGAAGTTGTGCACGTGTCGTACGCGGACACCTCCGGACACGGCACGCCGCCGATCAGCGTGCAGCTGGCGTCCGCAGTCGCGTAGCAGCCGGCGGCGCCGTCACAGCGGCGGCGCCCGCAGCTGGCGCCGCCCGTGCAGTCGGTGCTGGACGTGCAGGGGGTGCAGTTCGCGACGCACCAGTGCTCGAAGCAGCTGTCGCCGGCCGCACAGGGGCCGCACGGGTATCCGCCCGTCCCGCAGTAGTCGTCTGAGGTGCCTGGCATGCAGGTGCCGGCCTCGCAGCAGCCGGTCGCGCAGGTCGTCGAGTTGCAGGCACCGGGCACGCACGTCCCGCTCGACGTGCAGGTCTCGCCGGTCGGGCAGGTTCCGCACGACGTCATGCAGATGGGATCGGGCCCGCACTCGCGACCGGTGCAGTCCGCGGCCGCCGGGCAGTCGGTCCGACACCTTCCGTCCGCGCCGCACGTCGCCGGCGGCGTGCACGTTCCGCACGATCCGCCGCAGCCGTCGTCCCCACATTCCCGACCCGTGCAGTTCGACGTGCAGGTGCAACGTCCGGCCGCGTCGCACGCGGAGCCCGGCGGGCACGTCCCGCAACTGCCGCCGCAACCGTCGTCCCCGCACTCGCGCCCGGAGCAGTTTGGCGTGCAGATGCAAGTGCCGCTCGCGGCGTCGCACGTCTGCCCGCCCGGACAGTCGCCGCACGAGGTCATGCAGATCGGGTCGGGTCCGCAGACCCGACCCGTGCAGTCCCGCGCGGCCGGGCAGGAGACCCCGCTGTCGTCGTCTCCGCAGGCGACTGACAGGACGACGGCCCCCAACAGCATGATGCCCCCAAGGACGAGGTAATTGCGCACGGCGGCTCCCTCCCTGCTGGCCCTACGAAGAAAGGGCGCAGCGAAGCTCACCCTGGGGAAACCTCGTGCGCCCTCCCGGCCAACACGAGTGGGAGTCACCCACCCGCCGTTCCGGCGTGCGACTCCCAGGGTGAATGTCCTGGAACCTCGCTCCACCACCACCGTCGCGGGTGACTAGACCGCCGAGCCGCTGGTTGGCGGCAGGAGGCGGCGGAGTTCGGCTCCAAGGATGATCGTGGTCCGCGCGGCGTGCCGAGTCAAGCCCGCAGCTGTCGCGGCGCGATCAGCGTGTTGCAACCCGATCAGCGGTCGCCGTCTCGGAGTTGGTGGCCGCGGACTGGTCCTCGGCGGGCAGGAGTCAGCTGCGCCCAAGCTTCTTTTTCATCGTGGCCACGGCGGCGGGCACGCCGTTCTTCTTGCCGATGTTCTTGATCCTCGCGCGCTCCGCGCCCTTGAACTTCCTGAGCAGGCCCAGGAACTGCCCCTGGACCTTGCGCGCCGCGGCCTGCTTCGGCGACATGCTCGCCTTCTTGGCCTTCGGCTTCGCCGGCGCCTTCGCCGTCGTCGTCGGCTTGGCCTTCGCCGCCAGCGTGCGCTTCCTTTGCGCCCTGCGCACCAGGCCCGCGCCCTGGGCCTGCACGAGCTGCATCAACTCGGTCAGCGTCAGTCCGTGCAGCGCGTTCACGATGGTCTTGGTGAACTCGTCCGCCGCCTGCTTGATTCGGGTCTCGATGT
>JAFGHH010000127.1 GCA_016930215.1 Deltaproteobacteria bacterium | reverse complement strand
TCGCTCCTCGCGGCTCGGCCGCGCCGCGCCTCAGCGCCCGCCGCGCCGGAACCCCCGCACCGCGCGTGCGGCCGGGAGGACCGGTCGCCCGACTGGCGGGCGGCCCGCCGGGAAACGCGGCGGCCGCGGCGGCGGGGCCGTCCGTTCCGGGGCCGGGGCGAGATAGTCGAAGCCTTCCAGCGTCCGGCGGGGCAGCCGTTCCCCCAGCACCCGCTCGATCACCCGCACCATCTCGCCGTCCTCGGGCGTCACGAACGTGAACGCGTCGCCCGCCCGGTCGGCGCGACCCGTCCGGCCGATGCGGTGCGTGTAGGCGTCCGCGGTGTCCGGCATGTCGTAGTTGATCACGTGCGAGATCCGCGAGACATCGATCCCGCGCGCGGCGATGTCGGTCGCGACGAGGATCTCGTGGCGCCCCGCGCGGAACCCGTCCAGCGCCGCCTGGCGCCGGTTCTGCGACAGGTTGCCCTGCAGCGAGGCGGCCCGGAAACCGGCCCGCTCGAGCTGCTGGCCCACGCGCTTGGCGCGGTGCTTGGTCCGCGTGAACACCAGCACCGAGCCGGCCGCGAGCGTCCGGAGCAGCGCCAGCAGCAGCGCCGTCTTGAGGTGCTGCGGCACGGGGAACAGCGCGTGGGCCACGGTCTCCGCGGGCGCGGCGTGCCCGACCTGGACCGTCACCGGGTCGGACAGCGCCTCCTGCGCCAGCCGCCGGATGTCGGGCGGCATCGTCGCCGAGAACATCAGCGTCTGGCGCCGCGCCGGCACGGCGGCGACGATCCGCCGGACGTCCGGCAGGAAGCCCATGTCGAACATCCGGTCGGCCTCGTCGATCACCAGCACCTCGACGCGCGAGAGGTCGATCGAACGGCGCTGCACGTGGTCGAGCAGCCGGCCGGGGCAGGCCACGGCGATCTCGAAGCCGGCGCGCAGCCGGGCGAGCTGCGGGTTGATGTTCACGCCGCCGTAGAGCGTCACGCTCCGCAGCCCGGTCCGCGCCCCCAACGCCTCGAAGTCGTCGTGGATCTGCTCGGCCAGCTCCCGCGTCGGCGCCACCACCAGCGCGCGCACCGTGCCGCGCGCCCCGCGGAGCAGGCGTTGCAGGATCGGCAGCGCGAAGACGGCGGTCTTGCCGGTCCCCGTCTGCGCCAGCCCCATTACGTCGCGGCCCCGCAGCACCGCCGGCAGCGCGCGCTCCTGGATCGGCGTCGCCGTCGTCCAGCCCTGCGCCCGGACGTTCGCGGCGAGCTGGGGGTCGAGTTGGAACCGTTCGAAGTCCATGGTCCTCCGGTCCCCCCGAGGGCGCGCACCATAGCACGGCTCGCCGTGCGAGCGGCACGGGTTCGCGCCGTTCCGTGGTATAGGGGGGCATGCCGCGAACCGTCGCCGCGCTGTTCCGCCCCTGGGCCGGCCCGCTCGCGCGGCTGGTCGAGGGGGTCGCCGTGCGCCGCCGCCGGCCGCTGCCCGCCGCGGGTTCGCGCCAGCTCCCCACCCTCGCCGTCCACGGCCTGGCCCTTGGCGGCACCGGCAAGACGCCGCTCGTCGCCTGGCTCGCCCGCCGTCTCTCCCGGGCCGAGGCCGGCCCGGTGGGCGTGGGGACCCGCGAGCGCTCGCTGGTGGGCGACGAGACGGCGCTGCTCGAGCGGCAGCTTCCCGGCTGCGCGGTGCTCGCCGCGCGCCGGCCCGCCGACGTCGCCTCGCGCGCCGCGGCGGTGGGCTGCCGCGTCCTGGTGCTCGACGACCCCTCGCTGACCCGTCCCGTCCCGGCCCACCTGCGGCTGGTCTGCCTGCGCCCGGGCGACGACTGGGCGATGCCGGTGTTCCCGGCGGGCGAGCGGCGTCCGGGCAGCGTGCGGGCCTGGGAGGCCGACCACCTGGTGCTGTTCGACGGCGCCCGGCCGCCGCGCGGCACCGGACTGCCCGTCACGCGGGCCCGGGTCGTCCCGGACGGCCTGGTCGAGCTGGGGGCGTGGGCCCGGTCGGGCGCCGACGCGCCGCGGGTCCGCGCCGCGGGCCGCCGGCTGTTCCTGCTGTGCGCGGTGGCCCGGCCCGAGCGCGTCGTCGCCTCGCTCGCGTCGCTGGGCGTGACGGTCGTCGGCCGGCGCGCGCTGCGCGATCACGCCGCGCTCCCGGCGGTCCTGCGCGGACGGCTCGAGCAGCGGGCCGTGACGCTGGGCGCCGACGGGGTGGCGATCACGGAGAAGGACGCGGCCCGGATCCTTGCCGGCCGCTCGCGCATCGCCGCCGCCCGCCTGCCGTGGCTGGTGGTGCGGACCCGCCTGGAGCTGTCCGACGACGGCCGCGCCCTGCTCGACGAGTTCGCCCGCCGTACCGGTGTGGTCGATGGGCGACTTCGCCCAGACCGACGCGACCCGGTCTAGCTGCGCTCACGCACCGAGCGTTTTCACGAACAGAGCAGGTTCTGGGCGCGTGAGCGCAGCGTCGAAGGTCGACGGTCCGGCACAGCGAGGGTCGCCGCCGCCGCCGCTCCGGTGCCGGTCCTGCGCGTCTCGGCCGCGCGTCGGCCCGCGCGTCCGGCTTGCCGAGCCGGCGTGTTCCGGTCATGCTGTCCGCGTGAAGGAGGGAACCCCATGACACGATCCGGGCTCCTGCTGTTCGCGATGCTGCTCGCCGGCTGCGGCTCCTCGACTACCCTGTCGTCGGACGACGGCGGCGCCGATACCCCGGCCGACGTGCCCGGCGATGTCCCGGGCGACGTGCCGCCCGACGTTCCGGCCGACATTCCCGCGGATTCCCCGGCCGACGTGCCCGTGGACGTCCCCGCGGACGTCGTCGAGGACGGCGACGCTCCGGAAGAGACGGACGGGGACACCTGCCCGACCTGGCGCCTGCTGGACGTGACGCCCGAGGAGGTGACGTCCGGGGAATCGGTTGCGCCGTGGGTCGGCCGGACCGTTCGACTGCGGGTGACCCACATCCTGGACTGCCAGCAGCGTCGGGCGATGCCCGAGGTGACCGTGCAGGACGAGGCGCGGCGGGTCCTCGTCCGCCCGCGGGTCTGGGACACGCGCCGCGACTGCATGGGACCGGCGGTGCTGATCACCCGCTGGATCCCGGTCTCGTTCCCGTCGGCCGGGACGTGGACCATCGAATCGCCGCCGGGGACGGTCGCCCTGACCGTCGAGGTCGACCCGCGGCCGACGACGGGGTGCGACACGTCGAGCCGGCCCTGCGACGAGGACTGCGACTGCGGGACGGGGCAGGCGTGCCTGAGCGGCTGGGGTCTGGGCGGCCCGTTCACCGCCTGCGCCGCCCCGTGCGAGGAGGACCTCGATTGCCGCGGCGGCGGGTCGTGCATCGATGTCGACGACGGGTTCGACCGCACCTGCGACGATGCCGTTCCGCAGTGCGGCACCGCCGGCCGGGAATGCCCGTTCGGCTTCGCCTGCGACGGCGGCACCTGCCGGCCGGACTACACGCTCGGCTCGACCGCGCGCGTCCCGTGCGCCTGCGCCACCGATTGCACGCCGCCGCTGCTCTGCGCCGAGCCGACCGTGGCCGGCGGCACGCGGCGCTGCGAGTTCGGCTGCCCCACCGGCGGCGCGTGGTGCCCCGGCGCGCACGTCTGCGGCGACGCCGCCGACGACCTGTCCGGGCTGGCCGGCACCGACTCGGTCTGCGGCTGGCTGGGCGACTGAGGAAAGGAGCGACGACGGTCATGCGGATGGTTGGACGAGGATCGATCCGTCGGGTGCTGGTGACCGCGCTCGCGCTGGCAACCGGGCCGGCGGGTTGCGGGGACGACGATGCGTCGCCCGACGGCGGCGACGACGGCGGCGGCGAAGGCACGGTCGACGTGCCCGACGTCGAGCCGGACGAGACGGCCGCGGACGACGGCGTCGCGGAAGACGACGCGGCGGCCGACGCGCCGGACGACACGGCCGTCTCGATCTGCGATGCGCCCCCGGCGGGCTCGATCTTCGAGCTGTCGGCGGTCGCCGCGGACGGCGAGGAGATCCCGCTCTCGCGCTACTGCGGCCAGGTGATGCTGCTCGTCAACGTGGCCGCGCTCTGCGGCTACACGCCGCAGTTCGACGGACTGCAGGACCTGTACGGCGTCTACGGGGACGACGGCCTGGTCGTGCTCGGGTTCTACTGCGACCAGTTCCTCCACCAGGCCGGGTCGCCCGCGGAGCGCGCCGCGGCCGAGGAGCTGTACGGCGTCACGTTCCCGATCTTCGACGTGCTGAACGTGAACCCGCCCGGGGAACACCCGATCTTCACCTGGCTCAAGTCGCAGCCCGGCGGCGCCGGGGACCTCGAGTGGAACTTCGAGAAGTTCCTCGTCGGGCGCGACGGGACGTTCCTCGAACGCTGGCCGACCGCGACCACACCCATGTCCGGCCCGATCACCACGGCGGTCGAGGCGGCCCTGGCGGCCCCCGCTCCGTAGACGCTCCGGTCGCCCCGCGACCCGGGGTCGGCCCGGCGCACCGTCGGCGTCAGCGTTCCGAGTGATCGACGATCCGGAGCGACCTCGCCGCGTCGCGAAGCTCGTCGCGCAGCCCCGCGTCGCCGGCCGTGATCAGCACGTGCAGGAAGTGCGGGAAGCCCATCTCGTCGGGCAGCGGCCGCAGCGCCTCGAGGTGGAACTCGGCGGGCTTCCCCTCGTTCTCCGGGATGAACCACGCCAGCCACTCGACCTCCTCGCCCAGCAGCGGAGCCTTGCTGCGGTCGATCGAGCCGCCCCAGCCCTCGGCCGGCTGCGCCGGGTTGTCGCCGAGGTAGAGGCTCAGGCTCGCCCCCGGCTCGCCCAGCGGCAGGATCGGTTCGATGCGGTGCACCGCGATGTCGCCGTCGGGCTGCGGCGTGTGGACGTAGTCGGCGGGCAGCAGGACCTCCAGCTGCTTGGTCTGGGAGAAGGCGTCCAGCCGCTGCGCGCCGGCCTCGCGCGGGATCCGTCGCGGACCCGTCGCCAGCGTGGCCGCGGCGCGGCGCGCCAGCGCGATGCACCCCGCGGCGTCGGAAACCTGCGCCGGACCGACGAACCAGCGCAGCTCCTGCACCAGCCCGTCGGGATGCACCGCCAACACGCTCAGTACGGGTAGCGACGAGCCGTCGCCGGACAGACGGTCGGGGACCAGCGCGTAGGCCCGGAGCCCGCCGGCCGCGCGCGGCAGCGGCTCGACGCACCAGGCGATGTCGCTCCCGGCGTTCCGCAACTCCACCTCGGCCCGCACCCGGCTCGTCGGCCGCTCGCCGGCCGACCGGAACAGCTCCCAGGCCGTCAGGTCGAACCGCTCGTTGCCCTCCTCCCAGGACACCCGCGTCTCCTTCTCGACGGTCCCGGGGGTGGCCACGGCGTCGGCGGGGCGGGCGAGGAGGCGCGAGCCCTGCGGACCCCGGACGGTCAGGCGGCCGCCGAGCAGTTCCAGCGGGGTTTCGCCGAACGGCCTGTCGCCGACGCGGCCGCAGCGGTCCGCGGCGCCGGACGGTTTGCCGACGGCGTCGCGCGCGACCCAGTCGGTGCCGTTCCAGCAGGGCGCCGCCGCGAACTCGTCGTCCGCGCCGGTCGCGGCCCGAGCGTCCGGTCCGGCGCCGCTGTCGGCGGTCACCGGCGTGCCGGACGACGGTGCGGTGGTTGGCGACCCGGGTGCGGCCGGCTCGGCCTTGTCCTTCTTGCAGTCGGCGAGCAGCGCCGGCAGCAGGGCGACGACGAGCCAGGCGGGGCGGTTGTTCCGGGGTGCGGATCGCATCGGGGACTCCTCTCGAGGGCCTCGGCCCTCAGTTGCGGGTGCTCGCGCCGTCGGGCTCGACGGCCGGGAGCACCACGGTGAGGTCGGTGCCGCGGCCCGGCTCGCTGTGCACATCGATCGTGCCGCCCGCGTCCTCGACGATGCGCTGGGACAGTGCGAGGCCCAGGCCGGTGCCGCGCTCGCGGGTCGTGAAGAACGGGATGAAGATCCGCGGAACGACCTCCGGCGGGATGCCGGGGCCCTGGTCGCGGAAGCGGACGACGACCCGGCGCCCGCCGGCGGCCGAGCGCCCGGGAGCGGTGGGTCCCGAGTCGTGGCGGACGGCGACGACGATCTCGAGTCGCCCCTTGCCGTGCATCGCCTGGGCGGCGTTGAGTCCCAGGTTGAGGAACACGCGGAGCAGGCGGTCGGGGTCGACGGGGACGCGGGGCAGGGCCTTGCCGGGGCTGGCATCGATCTCGAGACCGTCGCCGAACTCGGCGGCCAGCATCTGCGCGCAGCGCCGCAGCACGGCGGCGACGTCGGCCTGCGCGGGGCCCACGGGCCGCGGGCGGGAGTACTCGAGGAAGTCCGTGACCACGCGGTTGAGGCGGTTCGACTCCTCGACCAGGATCTCGATCAGCTCCTTCGAGTCGGGCGGGGGGTCCTCGGCCAGCATCTGCGCCGCGGCCTTGATCGACCCCAGCGGGTTGCGGATCTCGTGGGCCAGGCCGGCGGACATCTCGCCGACCACGGCGAGGCGGTCGCGCACCTTGAGCTGCAGGTACAGCTCGATGTTCTCGGCGGCGATGGCGATCTGCACGGCGATCGGCGCCAGCCCCAGCTCCTCGTCCAGCCCCAACCCCTCCGGCATCCGCTCGTCGCGCACCGCGAGCAGCCCCAGCGTGCGCGATTCGCCGCGGACGGGGAACACCGAGTCGGCGCGCAGGTCGTCGACCAGTCCCAGCGCCACGTCCAGCGCCTCGACCCTGCGCAGGTCGCCCTGTTCCGCCGCGGCCTCGCGCTGGCGTCGCAGGTCGCGGCGCCGCACCGGCTCCTCGCCGGCGAACAGGTCGAGCAGCGGGCGGGCGGCGGTCACGTCCAGCTCCGGCACCGGCGGCGGGCCGAAGCAGCCGCGGCGCACCAGCGACAACCCGTCGGCCGACAGCAGGTACAGCGCGCCGTGCGTGAACCGGCTGCTCTCCTCGAGCAGCGTGATCACGGCGTCGGCGATCCTCTCCACCGTTCGCAGGCGGCCCAGCCGGCGCCGCAGCGCCAGCGCCGCCGCCTCGAACTGCGACCGCTCGCGCACGATGATCTGACCCATCTTCTGCTCGACCGCCGTGCGCAGCGGGTCGAACACGATCAGGATCACGAACGCGCCCGCGATGGCGTTGAGGAAGAACCAGGTCGAGGTTCCGATCCACTGGACCAGGGTGTAGAAGATCCCCGCCAGCGCCACCGCCAGCGCGCCCAGCACCGCGAACCGCCCGACCAGCTCGTACAGGTCGAGCAGGCGGTAGAGCAGCAGTGCCTGCGACAGCGTGTACATGAAGATCAGCGTCAGGATCGGGCCCAGCGGCGGGAACTCGACCCCGACCATCGGCAGGTAGTCGAGCAGCGAGAAGGTCAGCGCCGCCGCCCCGCCGATCGCCAGCACCCGGATGCGCGCGCTCTCCACCCGCGAGGCCACCCGGCGCGACCAGCGGTAGATGTACAGGCAGGCGCCGTACAGCAGGCCGCCGCTGTAGACGAACAGGCCGTAGCCGACCGCCGGCTCCTGCCACCACGGCGAGGCGACCGCGGCCAGCGCCACCACGCCGAGCGCGGTGCCGATCCGGACGAACGGCGAGCTGCGCGACTCGTCCCCGCGAAAGGCGTGGAAGAACCGGATCGCCGTCTGCGGCAGCAGCACCAGCGCCGCGTTCGCCAGCCGGTTCCAGTGCTCCGCCGGCTGCCAGGCGTGGAACAGCTCCAGCAGGTACCACAGCAGCAGCGAGCCGCAGAACAGCACGAACAGGTTGAGCCGCCGGGTCTTCGACCGGCGCAGGACGACGCTGAGCAGGATCGCCGCCGCGAACACCACGCCCAGCAGCACGCTGTTGGCCCGCGGATCGTACACGGGGGCAGACTAGCAGGGAGCGAGCGGATAGGGGATAGGGGAGAGGGCCCGGGACCGGGAAGTGGCGCGGGGCCGGCGGGGCGGATAGCATGGGGTCGTGCAGGCGCACGTCGACCGGTTCCTGTACCACCTCGAGGTCGAGCGGGGCTGCTCGGCGCACACCGTGGCCGCCTACGCCGTCGACCTGCGCCGTTTCGCCGAGCATCTCGAGCGACGGGGCCGGACGCTCGAGCGGGCGACCGAGGAGGACGTCACCGCGCTGCTCGTCGTGGCCTCGAAGGCCGGGCTCGCCCCACGCTCCGCCGCGCGGCTGCTCTCCGCCGTCCGCTCGTTCCTGCGCTTCCTGGTCGATGACGGGACGCTCAAGACCAGCCCGGCGCGACGGGTCAAGGTGCCGCACCTGCCGCGCTCCCTGCCCAAGCTGCTCCAGGAGCGGGAGGTGCTGGCGCTGCTGGGGGCGCCCGACGAGCGGACGTCGGAGGGGGTGCGGGACGCGGCGATGCTGCACGTGATGTACGCCGCCGGGCTGCGCGTGTCCGAGTTGTGCCGGCTGGAGTGGGGTGATCTGAACCTGGAGGTCGGGTACGTCTCGGCCTACGGCAAGGGCCGCAAGCGGCGGCTCGTGCCGCTGGGCGAGGTGGCGGCGGGCAAGGTCCGGGCCTACCTCGAGGTGCGGGGCCGCTGGGCCGCTGCCGGCGAAGACGCGCTGTTCGTCAGTCGCAAGGGCGGCGGGATGTCGCGCCAGCACTTCTGGCGCAAGGTCCAGCACTACGCCCGGCAGGCCGGGATTCGCGGCGACGTCTCCCCCCACTGGCTCCGCCACTCGTTCGCCACCCACCTGCTGGTCCACGGCGCCGACCTGCGCTCCGTGCAGACGATGCTCGGCCACGTCGACATCTCGACCACCGAGATCTACACCCACCTCGACCGGACCCACCTGCGCAAGGTCGTCGAACGCCACCATCCGCGCGGGTGAGCCGGCTCACTCCAGGAGCGCGAGCGCCGTCCGCAGCAGCGCCGCGAGGTGCGGCCGCACCAGCGCCAGCGACACGACCAGGGCACCGAGGCCGAGCACCGCGCGCAGCGGCAGTGCGAGGAAGTAGCCCTCGAAGCCGGGCGACACGCGCGCCGCCATCCCCAGCGCCACGTCGAGCAGCAGCGAGACGCCGAGCGCCGGGGCGGCGAGCAGCAGGCCGACCTCCCAGGAGCGGCCGAACAGCGCCAGGCTCTCGCCGACGAACGCCCCGGGCTCGAGCAGCCGGGCGGGGAGGGCGGCCACGGGGAAGGCCTCCACCGAGCGCAGCAGGGCGCCGACCAGCACCAGGAACCCGCCGGAGGCGGCGAGCAGGGCCAGGACGGCGAGGAGCAGGAACGCCCCGAGCGGGCTGGAGGCCTCGCCGGACCCGACGAACACCTCGGCCATCGTCGCCCCGCGGAACAGGTCCGTGAAGCGGCCCGCGGCCTCGAACGCCGTCAGCAGGAACGCGACGACCGCGCCCAGCGCGAGGCCGACCAGCGCCTCCTTCGCGGCGAGCGCCACGGCGACGCCGGGGTCGAGCACCTCGAGCGGCACGGGGAGCGCGGCGGGGAGGGCGCCGACGGCGAGGGCCGCGGCGAGACCCAGGCGCAGCGCGGCGCCGATCTCGCCCAGCGCCGGCAGCGGCGCGACGGTCAGCAGCACCAGCCAGCGCACGGTCAGCAGCGCCGTCCCGACCAGCGTCGCGCCGACGGGGCCGCGGAGCAGTGCGAGCAGCCAGTCCCATGGCTCCATGCGCGGCTCAGGCCTCGGTCGCCTCGGGGGGCGCCGCCTCGCCGGACAGCCGGCCGTGGACGATGCGGAGCAGGTCGCCGGGAGCCACGCGCTCGCGCTCGGCCAGCCGCCGCGCGACCTCCTCGAGCGCCGGTCGGTGGTCCGCCAGCAGCGCGTGCGCCCGGTGCTCGGCCTCGGCCAGCAGCCGCAAGGCGTCCGGCGGCTCGCCCGGAGCCTCGGGTCGCCCGGGGGCGTCCGCGCCGGCCCGGATCCCCAGCTCGACCGCCATCATCGCCGCCAACGTGCGGGCCTCGGCCATCGCGGGGCGGGAGGTGGTGGTCGGCGTGCCGAGCAGCAGCAGCTCGGCGGCGCGTCCGGCGACCAGCTCCACCAGGCGCGCCTTGAGCGCCGGCTCGTCGAGTACCCGGCGCTCCTCGATCGGACGACGTACCAGCGCCGACTCGGTGAGCGGGTCGCGGGGCACCAGCGTCGCGCCGCCGGTCGCGCCGTCCGGGTGCTCGGGCAGCGCCGCGGCGGCCACCGCCCGCCCGGCCTCGTGGGCCGCGAGCAGCGCGCGCTCCTCCGGCGAGAAGATGCGGATCGCCCGCAGCGCCACGTCGACCACGCGGGACAGGGCGCTCTCCACGTCCTCGCGCAGCACCGTGGTGTGCTCGCGGCGCGCGGCGATCAGGGCGGCCTCGTTGACCAACGCGGCGAGGTCGGCGCCGACCAGGCCGGGGGTGCGCGCGGCCACGTCGGCCAGCGAGACGTCCTTGCCGAGCCGGACGCGCTGAGCGTGCACCCGCAGGATCGCCTCGCGGCCGAACCGGTCGGGCCGGCCGAGGGCCAGGATCCGGTCGAAGCGTCCGGGACGCAGCAGCGTCGGGTCGATCACGTCGGGGCGCGACGTGGCGGCGAGCAGCACGACACCGGAGCGCGGGTCGAAGCGCTCCAGCTCGGCCAGCAGCGCCTGCAGCGTGCCCCCGGACTCGAAGCCGGGCGCGTCCCCCTGCCGGCCCGTGCGCCGCGTCAGCCCCTCGAGGTCCTCCACGACGACCACGCACGGCGCCAGCTGCTCGGCCCGCTCGAACAGCGCCCGCACGCGCCGGGCGGCCTCGGCGGCGAACCCGCCGGCCAACTCGGGCGCCTGGACGCGCAGCAGCGGCACCAGCGCCTCGCCGGCCAGGGCGCGGGCCAGCAGCGTCTTGCCGATGCCGCGCGGACCGACGAGCAGCACGCCGCGGGGGAGGGTGGCGCCCAGGCGGCGCAGCCGGTCGGGCATCTTGAGCAGGTCGACCAGCTCGAGCACGGTGTCCATCGCGTCGTCGAGCCCGCCGACGTCGTGGAACTTCGTCTCCGGCAGCTCCGGCTCGGGCAGCCGGAACTCCTCGTCGCGCGCGTCCTCGCCGCCGCGTCGCGGGCCGCCGCGGACCCGCCAGACGGCCGGCACCAGCGCCAGCAGCGCCAGCAGGCCGGCGCCGGCCAGGGCGAAGGCGGCGACGCGCGGCCAGGGGCTTGCCGGCAGCGCGGCGTGGCGCACGTGGTGCGTGTCGAGCTGCTCGAGCAGGGCGGTCGTGGGCTCGCCCGTCGGCCGGAAGGCCCGGAAGGAGCCGTCGTCGCCGACCGCCGGGAAC
The DNA here is from genome assembly GCA_016930215.1 of Deltaproteobacteria bacterium. GTDB lineage: Bacteria > Myxococcota_A > Polyangia > DRWM01 > JAAZOP01 > JAAZOP01. Next base: position 27,662 of record JAFGHH010000127.1, on the reverse strand, counting down.
GGCACCTGGCGCGGTCCGGTCCCCGCGCCGCCCTCCGGCCAGAACGCCGCCGCCGCCTGCGCGTAGCGCTCGAGCAGCGCCGTCGACGGCTCCGTCGGCACCGTTCCGCGCACCTCGTCGTCGCCGACCTGCGCCTCGGTCACCAGGTCCGCCGCGACCAGCAGGCGGAACTCGAAGTACGGGATCTCCGGCGGCAGCGACTGGAGGTGGAACACCGCTGCGCCGACGCCCATGCCGAGGGCGACGAACAGTGCCGCCGCCAGCGCGAAGATCCAGGCCCTGCCCCCCGAGGCGCCGATACGTCCCTGCATCGATCCGCTAGCTATCCCATCGGCCGCCGCGGGACAAGTCGGCGCTGCCGAGCAGCTGGCCGCAGGCGGCGAGGATGTCGGCGCCGCGCGGCCGGCGCACGAAGGCCGACAGCCCGGCCGCGGCCAGCACCCGCTGGAATGCCTCGACCCGGCCCGGCGCGGGCGGCCGCAGCGGCTCCCCGTCGGCCGTCGCCGCGGGAGCCTCCGCGCCGTCCGTCCCGGCCCACGGGTTGAACGGAATCAGGTTCAGCTTGCAGCGCAGCCCCTCGAGCAGCCGCACCACCTCGCGGGCGTGGCCGTCCGTGTCGTTGACCCCGCCGGCGAGCACGCATTCGACGGTGATCCGCCGGCGCGGCGGCAGCGGGTAGTCGCGCAGCGCCTCCACCGTCTCGGCGACCGGCCGGCGCGCGGCCACCGGGAGCAGCCGACGGCGTGTCGCCTCGTCCGCCGCGTGCAACGACCAGGCCAGCGCCACCTTCCCGCCGAACGTCTCGCCCAGCCGCCGGATCCCCTCGGGGAGCCCGATGGTCGACACCGTCACGCGCCGGCCGGAGAACGCCGCGGCGCGGGGGTCGGTCAGCAGCCGCAAGGCCGGCAGGACGCCGTCGAGGTTGTGGAGCGGCTCGCCGATCCCCATCAGGACCAGCCGCACGATGTTCCCGCGACCGCCCAGGGCGACGCGGGCCCAGTGGAGCTGTGCGAGGATCTCGCGGGCCTCCAGGTGGCGGCCGAAGCCCCGCGAGCCGGACCGGCAGAAAGCGCAGTGGAAGGCGCAGCCGACCTGGGAGGACAGGCACAGCGTGCAGGAGAGGGCCGAGGGTTCGGGCTCGAGCGGATCGTCGTCGAGTTCCTCGAGCGCCTCGGGGATCAGCACCGTCTCCGTGGAACCGCCGTCGGGGAGCGCGACGACGACCTTGGTGGTGCCGTCCGCGGAGGTCTCGGCCGCGGCGAGCCGCGTGTCGGGCTCCGCGCCGTACTCGGCCGCCAGCGCCTCGCGGAGCGCGCGCGGGAGGTCGGTCATCGCGGCGGGGTCGAGGACGCCGCGGCCGTGGACCCAGCCCAGCACCTGGTCGGCGCGGTAGCGGGGCTGTCCGAGATGCGCGACGAGCGTCTCGATCGCTTCGCGGGAGATTCCCAGCAGGCCGGTCTTCGCGTCGCCCACGGCGGCGCCACGGTACCACGAACTCCGCTTTGCCGCCCGGTCAGCCCCGGTCGCGGCGTTTTCGCGAGGACGGGTCCGGATCGGTCCGCTCGCCCTCGTCGCCGGACTCGTTCGTGCCGGGGATCCGCAGCACCGGCGGCGGCAGCGTCGTCCGGGCCGGCCCCAGGCTCGCCGTCCGCAGGATCCGGGTCTTGCGCGGGCCCTCCATCTCGGTCGGCAGGACGTCCGACGAGACCGACGGGAGGCAGATGCGGGCCGAGACGTGGACCCAGCGGCTGACGCAGTTGCCGCCCGCTTCGCGCGCCAGCCTCGCCTGGCCGAGCGCCCGCTCGATCAGCTCGTCCGCGGTCAGGTCGCGGCGCCCCTTGTCGGTGGCCAGCCCGACGCTGGCGGTGATCGGAACGGACTCCCCGCCGACGTCGACGCGAACGAACTGGGTGCCCGTGCACAGGCGCTCGGCCGTCACGTAGGCCAGCGTGGGATTCTGGTCGAGCAACAGGGCGGCGAAGGAGTCGTCGCCGAAACGCGCGAGCAACTCGTTTTCGCGGATCACGCCCCCGAGCAGCAGGGCGATGGCGGGCAGCACGCGGACCAGGGTGCCCGGCGCCCGGGCCTCCAACTCCCGCGCCCGGTCCAGCTCGACGACGGCCAGCGAGATGATCCCGCCCTTGGGCGCCGCCAGGCCGACCTCGGTGCGCAGCCGCATCTCGAACAGCTCGCGCGTGCAGATCTGGGCCACCGGGTCCCGCTTGGCGGCCCGGGTGGTGCGTCGCCGCAGCGACCCCTGGATCTCGTCCACGGACAGCACGCGCAGACGCGTCTCGCCGAGCGAGATCTCGGCGCCGGGGACGACGGGCTCCCGCTCGATGCGCCGGTCGCCCAGATAGGTGCCGTTGCTGCTGCCGAGGTCCTCGAGGAACCACCGGCCCCGGTTGTCCGGCGCGAGCAGCAGGTGGCGACGGGAGGCCGCGGGGTCCACCAGCCGCACGTCGCAGCCGGTCTCGCGTCCCAGGACCATCGGCCGCTCGTCCAGCGGGACGACCAGCCCGGAGTCGGGACCTTCGACGACGACGATGCCGCCGACCGATTCGAGAGAGCGATCCTCCTGGCTCATTCCGTGCCTCGGTGCGGATTCCCTGCGGGCGCGCCGACGATCCGAGCATATCGCAACGGCCGATCCCCGCCTAGTGCCCGCGCCATCGGTGACCGACCCGCGTCGGCCGCACGAAGCGCTGGCTTCCGGCCGTGGATGTGCTAGAGAGCGCCCGAAGCTGGCCGAGGCGGTCGGTGGATGGAGGGACCACGATGGGCATGCTGAAGGAGTTCAAGGAGTTCGCGGCCAAGGGGAACGTGATCGACCTCGCCGTGGGCGTGATCATCGGCGCCGCGTTCGGCAAGATCGTCACGTCGCTGGTCAACGACGTGATCATGCCTCCGATCGGCAAGCTCGCCGGCGGCCTGAGCTTCTCCGAGATGTTCTACGACCTCTCGGGGCAGGGTTTCCCGACGCTGGCCGCGGCCAAGGAGGCCGGCGCCGCGACGATCAACTACGGCATCTTCATCCAGGCGGTGATCGATTTCCTGATCGTCGCCTTCGTGATCTTCCTGTTCGTCAAGCAGATGAACAAGCTCAAGAAGCCGGCGCCGCCGCCCGATACGCGCGACTGCCCGTTCTGCCTGACCAAGATCCCGCAGAAGGCCACGCGCTGCTCGGCCTGCACCGCGGAGGTCGAGCCGGTCGCCAAGTAGCGCGGATACGGCATGAAACTGTTCCTCGACACGATCGATGCGGACGAGTTGCCCGCGCTGTGGGCGCACCGCGCGTTCCACGGCGTCACGACCAACCCGCTGATCCTGGCCCGCGCCGCGGTGACGCCGGAGCAGGCGGTCGGCCGCTGCAGGCGCCTCGGGATCGACCGGCTGTTCCTCCAGGCGGCCTGGGGCGAGCCGTCGGCGATGACGGCCGATGCCGAGCGGCTCGCCGGACTGCTCGACGGCCGTCTGTGGATCAAGATCCCCGCCCTCGAGCACGGCTTCGCGGCGATGGCGGCGCTGCGGCGGGCCGGCGTCCGGACCGCGGCCACCGCGATCCTGTCGCTGGGCCAGGCGCTGCTGGCCGCGGAGGCGGGGGCCGACGTGGTGATCCCGTTCGTCGGCCGCGTGGCCCAGGCGGCCGGCGACGAGGGCGCCGTCCGGTTGCTGGAGGACGTGCGCCGCCTCGCCGCCGACGGCGGCCCGCGGGTACTCGTGGCCAGCATCAAGACCGAGGAGCACGTGCGGCTGGCGCTGCGGGCCGGCTGCTGGGCCGTGACGCTGCCGCCCGCCGTCGCCCGCTCGTTCGTCACCAACCCGGCCGCCGCCGAGGTGCTCGAGCAGTTCCGACGGGCCGAGCAGGCGGGCGGCGACGAGTGAGCGGCTAGTCCGCCAGGCCGCGGCTCGCCAGGGCCAGCGCAAAACCCTGCACTCGCGCCAGGTCGTCCGCCGTCAGCTCCAGACGTACGCCGGACAGCGTCTCCCGCGTCTCGAAGACCGCGCGTTCCGCGATCGCCGCCACCTGTTCCGCGCGCTCCTGGATCTCGGCGCCGAAGGCGACGCCGAGCTGTGCGGCCTGGACCGACACGCCGAGCTGCAGCATCGTTGCGGCGGTCCGCAGCGTGTCGGTGATCGCGGCCGCCGACGTCGGACCGCGTGCCTCGAACCAGGCCTCGACCCGCGGACGCTCGCCGACCCACAGTCCCGCCGCGAGCCCGCGCAGGTCCTCGGCCGGCGGCACCGGCCCCAGGCCCGCCGTCAACTCGACCAGCAGCCGCGACAACGCCTCGGCGTCGAGCCACACCAGCTGCACGTCGGCATCGACCACGCGGTCGGCCGGTCCCGCGTCGCCCGCGGCAGGCGGCGGCGCACGCCCGGCCAGCTCCCAGGCCCATGCCGCGAACGGCTCGCCCGACACGATGCCCCACCGGGCGGTGCCGAGCGCGGCGATCCCGGTGTCGCCCCAGCGGCCGGTGCCGACCACGAACTCGAGCGGCGGCTGCGGCGGCCGGTCGCCCGACTCCGGCCCGTCCACCGATCGGCGGACCGCGCCCGAGCCGAGTCCGGCGAGCACGCAGTCGGCCCAGCCGTCCACGCGCTCCGCGGGTACGCCGACGCCGTCGATCAGCGCGGCGCCCGACGCGGGCGCCGAGAGGTCGGCCGTCGTGGCGAACCAGGCCGAGGCGAGGTCGGCGGACCACAGCAGCTCGATCAGGCACGCCGCCCCCGGCATCGTCGGCGTCCAGGCCAACGTGGCGACCTCGCCCGCCGCGGGCAGCCGGCGCCGCACGCGGTCGAGCCGCAACTGGAGGAACAGGCCGCCGGGTCGCAGCAGGACCGCGCGATGTTCCGCCGCGGGCTGCACCGGGGCCGGCTCCGCCGCCGACGGGCCGCAGGCCGCCGCGGCCGCCGCCAGCAACGGCATCGCGCGCGCGAGCAAGGCATGCCGGACCCATGCCCCTCGTCCGGTCGTCCCCACCTCAGACCTCCTCCCAGCGGAACGCGGTGCTCTCGCCGATGTCGTCGAGCCCCGCGAGCGCCATCAGCAGGCGGTCGAAGCCGAGCGCCACGCCGGTGCACAGCCCGAGGCGGGGGAGGGCGGCCAGGAACCGCTCGTCGAGCGGGTACGGTTCACGGCCCTGCGCGGCGATCGCCGTTCGCTCGCGCTCGAACCGCGCCCGCTGCTCCGCCGCGTCGGCCAGCTCGGTGAAGCCGTTGGCCAGTTCCAGCCCCCCGAGGTACAGCTCGAACCGCTCGGCGTATGCCGGGTCCCCGGGACACAGGCGCGCCAGCGAGGCCTGGGAGGCGGGGTAGTCGTGGACCAGGACGCCCCGGTCCCGCGGCAGTGCCGGCTCGACCTTGTCCACCAGGTCGAACGCGAACCGCTCGTCGTCGACGTCCGCGCCGGGCCGCCACCCCGCCAGCCGCTCGAACAGGTCCGCAATCCGGTGACGCTCGAACGGACGATCGAGGTCGAGCCGTGGAGGTGCGTCGGGAGGCGAGAGCCGGGCGGCGACCCAGCGCACCAGCGCCTCGGTCTGGTCCATCGCCTCGCGGTACGTCGCCCCCGGCAGGTACCACTCGAGGATCGTGAACTCGGGGTGGTGGTGCCGGCCCAGCTCGCCGCCGCGGAACGAGCGGGAGAGCTGGTGGATCGGGCCGGAACCGTCGGCGACGAGCCGCTTCATCTGCAGTTCGGGGGAGGCGGCGAGGTACCCGGCGCCGGGGACGGGCAGGGCGACGATGTGGCGCTCCGGGGCCGGCGCCCGCAGCAGCAGCGGGGTCTCGACCTCCAGCGAGCCGTGGGTGTCGAGGAACGAGCGGACGGCGGCGAGGCCGCGGGCGCGGAGGGCGAGGCGGGCGCGCGTCGGGCGTGGAGTCGCCGGGCCGTGCACGCCATACCCCCGAGGCCGGACCGGCGGGCTAGCGCTTGTTGACGCGCTCGACGTAGCGACCGTCGCGCGTGTCGACCTTGACCCAGTCGTTCTCGTTGATGTGGAACGGGACCTGGATCAGGGCGCCGGACGAGATGGTGGCGGGTTTGGTGCCGCCGGAGGCGGTGTCTCCGCGGACGCCCGGCTCGCACTTCGTGATCTGCACTTCGATGAAGGTCGGCAGCTCGATGTCGACCGCCTGGCCCTTGAACATCGTGACGCTGACCACGAGGTTCTCGGTGAGGAACTTGGCCTGGTCGCCTAGCTGGGCCTCGCCGATCGCGAACTGTTCGTAGTTCGAGGTGTCCATGAACCAGTACTGGTCGCTCTCGTGGTACATGTACTGCACCGACAGCTGTTCCACTTCGGCCGGTTCGAGCTTCTCCCCCGAGCGGAAGGTCTTGTCGAGCACGGCGCCGGTGATCATGTTCTTCACTCGCGTACGGGTGAAGGCGGTGCCCTTGCCGGGCTTGACGAACTGGAAGTCGACGACCACGTAGGGCTGGCCGTCGAGCAGGATCTTGAGGTTCTTGCGGATGTCCGAACTGTCGTACACGAGCGTTCCTCCGTTCCGGCGCGATTCGTACAACGATTTCGCCGCTCGGGCAAGACCGTTGCGCGTCCGATTTGCCCGGGGCCCCGACCTTCCGGTACGATGCCACCCGCGTCATGCAGCCGACGGACGAGGACATCCGCGAGGTGAAGAAGGAGATCGTCGAGATCCGCTCGCTGGTGATCCGCACCAACAACCTCACCGCCGCCCTCGGCGCCGACCTCAAGACGGTGGCGAAGAAGCAGAAGACCTACGAACGGCGGATGCTGTGGAACTCGGCCGCCGCCTACGTGATCTTCGTCGTGCTGATCTTCGTCGGGCTGAAGATGGCATACGACGTGCGGATCGACCAGGACGAGGAGCAGATCGCGCGGCTGCAGGGGGAGAAGGCGGAGCTGAAGCGGAAGGTCGAGGCGGCGAAGCCGGAGGTGCAGACGACGACGCGGGACGAGGCGGCGATCTCGGCGCTGTACGAGTTCTTCCGCAACGAGAACTTCGAGCAGGTGCTGGCGCAGTGGGACCGGCTGCGGGCCGAGAAGGCCGACGAGGAGCTGACGCCGAACGAGCGGACGATCGTGCGCGACGTGGTGGCGGAGGCCAAGGGTCGGCTGTCGTTCGAGCACTTCCAGACCGGGCTGCAGGCGATGCACGAGGGACGCTGGCCGGACGCCGAGACCCAGCTGCGCCAGGCCATCGCCCTCGACCGCGCCTCGCCCTACGTCACCCGCGTCCAGCACGCGCTGACCGAGGTGCTCAAGGCCGAGGGCCGGTGCGAGGAGGCGATCACGATCCTCCAGGGACTGATCGAGTCGGACCTCGACCGCGACATGGCCGATGACTACCACCTGTCCCTCGCCGACTGCCACGAACGGATGCGGCAGTTCGACAAGGCGTTGACGCTGTACACGCAGTTCGCGGACAAGTTCGAGAACTACCCGAACAAGCGCTGGCTGTGGCAGAAGATCCGCCAGCTGCGGGAGATCACCAACCAGCTCCAGGGGACGGCCGGCGCGACGCCCGCCGTGTCCGGCCCCCCACCCCCCGGGACCGGCGGACCGCCGTAGGCCCGCGCGCGGCGGCTCAGAATCCCGACAGGCCGAGCGCCGACGGGCGCAGCGGGATCGCCTCGACGGTGGCGTCGGACTTGATCCCGATCAGCGACTCCTCCGGCAGCACCTCGTAGCGCGCCGGCATCGGACGGCGGCCGGCCACCACCAGCACCGCGCGCAGGTCGGGGCGCTCGCTGCGCAGGATCCCGCAGCGGTCGCGGCGTTCCTGGGCACAGTCCCGGCAATCGATCAGCCGGTCGAACTGCGTGATGCACAGCGACTCGCCGCGGCTTGCGGCGGCCATGCTGTTCCCGTTGGTCAGCACCAGCGCGAACGAGGGCCGTTCGTCGCCCGTGGCGGCCACCGCGTCGTCGGCCTCCCGGATCCCCCGCCGCACGGCCTCGCACACGGCGTCGACGCCGACGTCGGGATGGCGCAGCCCCCCCAACTCGTTCAGGTGCGCCAGGATCACGTGGAACAGCAGCTCGGAGTCGGTCTCCCCGGCGACGTTCCGCGTCAGGAATTCGGGGACGTTCTGCAGCAGCCGCGGCGCCAGTTCGCCGAAGCGTGGCAGGTTCCCCACGTGCGCGAACAGCCACTCGCGGAACCGGAACGGGTGCGTGTTCGCCGCGCTCGGCGGCGCCGCCGGACTCGCCCGCCGCACGTGCCCCACCAGCACCAGGCTGCGGACGTCGTGGGCCAGCTGGCGGAACTCGAGCGGTCCCGCGGCCCGCTCGAGCGGCGTCAGCCGGCGCAGGACCTCGCCCTGCTGGTAGAACCCGATGCCCCATCCCCCGGGCTGGGGCGGGTCCGGCACGCGCAATACCTCGTGCTGCGAATCGAGCAGGCACGGGAGCCAGTCGGGGTGGGTCGACAGCAGTCCCAGCAGCATCGACATCGCCGGCACGTCCTTCCCGCCGCGCGGCCTACCGGCGGCCGCCCTTGCTCTTGCGCGGGATCACCTGCGGAACCTCGAAGTCCGGCGGCACTTCCGGCACCGGACCCTCGCGGTTCGACTCCTCGATCAACTCCCGGGTCATCCGATCCCGCCGCCGCTCGCCGACGTACTTCACGACGTACAGCACGATCGGCGCCACGACGAAGGCGATCAGCACGCCCCACCACATGCCGAAGTCCGCCCCGCTGTCGGGCTGTCCTGCCGGCTGCGCCAGCGCCGCCCGGAGCGTCGAAACCAACCCGTCGACCATCGTTGAAACCAGCACGTTCCTCCTCCCCGCGAGCCGCCCGGAGCATAACACCCTCGATCGAGGGCGACAACGCACACCGTTCGTGGTCCGTCGAAGGCCCGCGGTTCCCGGCCCGGCCCACGAAGTCCACGGCCGCTTCTTGACCCAGGCGGCCGACTCCGCTACCGATCCGCTCCGTGAGTGGCGAACGGGACAGTGGAAGCGAGCGCCCGGGACCGCCGGACGTCCGGGAACCGACGCCCGCGGAGAAGGTGCGCGCCCTGCCGCTGGTCTCCGTCGCCCTCGGCTCGATGGCCCTCGGCTTCTGCCTGGTGTACTTCGTCTGCCGGCCCGAGGGAGCGGACCGTTCGGCGACCAGCCGGCCCCTGGCGGCGCCCGAAGCCGGGACGACGGCTCCGTCCGCCGCCGCCGGCTCGGCCGCCGAGCTGCGGACCGACGTCGATGCCGGAACCCCGGCGCCTCCTCCTCCGGCGCCTTCGTCCGCGGCGGACGCGGGCGGGGCCGCCCCCGTCCCTCCGCCCCCGCCCGCGGCGGACGCCGGCGGCGTCGCACCCCCTCCGCCTCCTCCGCCCCCGCCGCCGGCGGTTCCGTCCGGCTTGACCCTGGACCGCGTCGACGTGCGCAAGTGCGCCGGCGCGGACGGCGTGGAGCTGCAGCGCGACAAGTGCGGGCGCGTGCGCGGGATCGAGCTGTTCATGGCGCGGGCCGAGCCGACGACGGCCGAGTGTTTCGAGAAGGCGTTCGCCGACGTCCCGCGCCCCTCGCGCATCGCCGTCACCCTCGACGTGGACTTCGGCGCCGCCAGCCGCCGGGTGTCGGTGGCCGGCGCGGACGAGGCGCGCCAGCAGGCGTTCCGCGCCTTCAAGGACTGCCTCGCCGAGAACCTCGGCCAGCCGGAGTACGCGCGGATCGACCACCCGCAACAGACGTACCGGTTCGTCTTCCTCTACAAGTACGGGCCGTGACCCGGTCGCGGCCGCGGCGGCGCCGGACGGCGCCCCGCCCGGGAGCAGGAGATGCTGGACGCGAAGTTCGTCGTGGAGAATCCGGAACAGGTGCGGCAGGCGCTCGCCCGCCGCGGACCCGCCGCCGCCGCCGCTCTCGAAGGGCTCGAGCCGGTCGCCGCCCGCCGCCGCGCGCTGCTGCGCGAGACCGAGGACCGCCGCGCGCGGCTCAAGACCGCCAGCAAGAGCCTCGGCTCGTTCAAGGACAAGGCGAGCCCCGAGTTCGCCCGGCTGCGCGAGCAACTCCGCGCCGACGGCGACGGAATCAAGGCGCTCGAGGCGAAGCTGGCCGAGGCGGAGACCGAGCTGGAGCAGCAGCTCCTGCGCGTCCCCAACCTGCCCCACGCCTCCGTCCCCGACGGCGCCGACTCCGCGGCCAACCGCGTGGAACGCACGTGGGGCGAGCCCCGGGCGTTCGACTTCGAGCCGCAGGCGCACTGGGACCTCGGCGCGAAGCTCGGGATCCTCGACCTCGAGCGGGCCGCCAAGCTGTCCGGGCCGCGCTTCGCCGTGCTGCTCGGCGCCGGCGCCCGCCTCGAACGCGCCCTGATCCAGTTCATGCTCGACGTGCATGTTCGCGACCACGGCTACACCGAGCTGATGCCGCCGTACCTGGTCAACCGCGCCTCGATGACCGGCACCGGACAGCTGCCGAAGTTCGAGGAGGACCTGTTCCACGTCGCGCCGCAGGACCTGTTCCTGGTGCCGACGGCCGAGGTGCCGGTGACGAACTTCCACGCCGACGAGGTGCTGGAGGGGCCGCTGCCGGTGAAGTACGCCTCGTTCACCCCGTGCTTCCGCGCCGAGGCCGGCTCGTACGGCAAGGACGTCCGGGGGCTGATCCGGCAGCACCAGTTCCACAAGGTCGAGCTGGTGAAGTTCGCCGAGCCGGAGAAGAGCTTCGACGAGCTGGAGTCGCTGACGCGCGACGCCGAGGCGATCCTGCAGCGGCTCGAGCTCCCGTACCGGGTCGTCACGCTCTGCGCCGGCGACCTCGGGTTCAGCGCGACCAAGACCTACGACCTCGAAGTGTGGCTGCCGAGCCAGCGGACCTACCGCGAGATCTCCTCCTGCTCGAGCTTCGGCGACTTCCAGGCCCGCCGGGCGAAGATCCGCTACCGCCCCGGCAAGGGCGAGAAGCCGCGCCTCGTCCACACGCTCAACGGCTCGGGACTCGCCGTCGGCCGCACCTGGCTCGCGCTGCTCGAGAACCACCAGCAGGCCGACGGCTCGATCCGCATCCCCGAGGCGCTACGGCCGTATTTCGGCGGCGACCGGCTTTCGGCTTGACTTCGCGACCCGTTGTCGGTAGTTACGCGCCTCGGCCCTGGGCCGAGGAGGAGTGGCCGAGTGGTCGAAGGCGGCGGTCTTGAAAACCGTTGTGCGAAAGCACCGGGGGTTCGAATCCCTCCTCCTCCGCCGGGTGGTGTGCCGGGAGCGCCGGGGCGCACCCGGGGGTGAGGGAGAGATGGCCGAGTGGTCGAAGGCGCCCGCTTGCTAAGCGGGTGTACGCCCAAAAGGTGTACCGTGGGTTCAAATCCCACTCTCTCCGCCGAAGACGGACGGAGGCGAACGAGGCGAAGGACGAACGGACGAACGCGACGCTTGGGGCCATAGCTCAATTGGATAGAGCATCGGTCTACGGAACCGCAGGTTGGGGGTTCAAGTCCCTCTGGCCCCGCCAGGTCATACGACGACGAACCGACGGACGACGCGCTCCGCGACGCGGAGCCCCGTCTCCGCCGCGCCCGGAGGCCGGGTGACCCGCAAGGACTTCCCGGAGGCGCCGCCGCCGGCGTTCGAGACCGCGACGGCCGAACGCTGGATGCGCCGGGCGCTCGAGCTGGCGCGGGCGGCCGAGGCCGCGGGCGATGTCCCGGTGGGCGCGGTGGTCGTCGGCACCGACGGCACGGTGCTCGGCGAGGGGTTCAACGAGCGGGAGGCGACGGGCGACCCGACGGCCCACGCGGAGCTGCTGGCGATCCGCCGGGCCGCCGCGCGCGTCGGCCGCTGGCGGCTCGATGGAGCCACGCTGTACGTGACGCTCGAGCCGTGCCCGATGTGCGCCGGGGCGATCGCCTGCGCGCGCGTGCCGTTGGTGGTCTACGGGGCCGACGACCCGAAGGCCGGGGCGCTCGGGTCGCGCTACGCGGTCGGTGTCGACGGCCGCTGGAACCACGTCGCGCGCGTGGAGCGCGGCGTGCTCGCGGCCGAGTGCGGGGCGCTGCTGTCGGCGTTCTTCGCCCGGCGGCGGTAGGCCGGCCCGGACGCCGTCCCTCCGCCGATGGTAGAATGCACGACGGGAGGGCCGCCATGCGACACATCCTCTGGGGCCTGTTCGTCGGTGCCTGCCTGGGCGCGTTTGCCGGCTGCGGCGACGACGACGGTGGGCCCCGCGACGCCGAAGTCGCCGACGACGGCGGAGCGGCCGAGAGCGGGGACGCGACCGAGACCGCCGACACGACCGAGGTCGGGGACACGGACGACGCCGTCGAGGTCGCCGACGGGGACCCCGGGACCGACCCGCTCCCGGAGGGTCCGACCGGCATCGCGGCGCGGTTTCCGGGTGACGTCGACATCGCGACCGACCCGGACGTGGTCTTCGCCGACAACTTCGAGAGCTACGGCTCCCCCGACGACCTGTGGGATCGCTGGGACAACGTGTTCCAGATGGACCAGACCCGGCTGGCCCGGGAGCCGGCGAACGTCCACGGCGGCGCGCAGGCGCTGGAGTTCACGATTCCGGTGCGGCACGACGAGTTGAGCAACGCCGTGGACAAGGTCCTCGCCGACGAGCTGGACGTGCTGTTCCTGCGCTACTACTCGAAGTTCAACCTCGAGTTCGACGTCGTCGGCTCGAGTCACAACGGCAGCATGATCTCGGCCCACTACGTCGTGGACGGCCACTCGACGCCGGGGATCCCCGCCGACGGCTACAACAAGTTCCTCGCCGGCTTCGAGAGCTGGCGTGGGGAGGCGGCGGAGCCCAACCCGGGGAACCTCAACGTCTACATCTACCATCCGCTGCAGCGTTCGGAGTGGGGCGACCACTTCTTTCCCACCGGGCTGGTGATGCCCAATACGAGCCTCCCGTTCGACTTCGGCCCGCGCTTCGTGTCGCGGCCGGACGTGAACCCCGAGCTGGGTCGGTGGTACGCGTACGAGTTCATGGTCCGGGCGAACACGGTGGGGGCGCACGACGGGCGCATCGCCTGCTGGCTCGACGGCGTCCTGATCGCCGACTTCCAGAACCTCGAGTTGCGCTACACCGACGTGCTGAGGATCGACCGTTTCGGCCTGTCGCTGCACGCCGGCAGCAACCCGCGGTCGGTGGCGCGCAAGTGGTACGACGATGTCGTGGCGGCGACCCGCTACGTCGGGCCGCGGACGCCCTGAGTCGCCGGACGTCTCAGGTCACGAACAGGTTCTTGGTCGAGAAGTTGGGGTCGCTGGTCAGGTTGACCCCGAGCCGCCGCAGGCCCGCCTCGTCGCCGGGCGTCGGGATGTGCGTGATGTGCACCTCGCACCCCTTCAGCGCCTTGAGCTGCTCCATCGCGACCTGGGCCACCGGGTTGTGCATCGCGCTGACGCTGACGGCGATCAGGGTCTCCTCGAGGTCGAGGCTGACGGAACGACCCTGGAGGATGTCCTGCTTGAGGTGTCCGATCGAAGCGAGGGTGGCGTCGGCGAGCAGGGGGAGGCGGTCGGGGATGCCGGCGAGGTGCTTGATCGAATTGAGCACGAGGCTCGAGGCGGCGTGGAGCAGCGGGGAGTTGCGACCGGTGACGCGCGAGCCGTCGGGCAGCTCGAGCGCCGCTCCGCAGAACACGCCGCCGTCGCCCTTGCCCGACGCTTCGGCCTCGCGCGCGGCGCCGCGCGCCGCCTCGACCACCGCCCGGTCCTCGGGCCTCACCCCGACCTCGCCCAGCAGCAGCTCGGCGCGGCGTACCGTCTCGGCGTCGGCGAAGCCCAGGGCGTACTCGCAGCGGCTGCGGAAGTAGCGGCGGATCACCTCCTGGCACGCCGCCGTTCGCACCGCCTCGTCGTCGACGATGCCGAACCCCGCCCGGTTGACCCCCATGTCGGTCGGGGACTTGTACGGCGACTCGCCCCCGATCCGCTGCAGGATGCGCGCGACCAGCGGGAAGGCCTCGACGTCCCGGTTGTAGTTGACCGTCGTCTCCCGGTAGGTCTCGAGGTGGAACGGGTCGATCAGGTTCACGTCCCGCAGATCGACCGTCGCCGCCTCGTAGGCCACGTTCACCGGGTGCTTGAGCGGCAGGTTCCAGATCGGGAACGTCTCGAATTTGGCGTAGCCGGCCCGCACGCCGCGGCGGTGCTCGTGGTACAGCTGCCCGAGGCAGGTGGCGAGCTTGCCGCTGCCCGGGCCGGGCCCGGTCACCACCACGATCGGCTTGGTGGTCTCGATGTACGGGTTCGCGCCGTAGCCCGCGTCGCTCACGATCTGCTCGACGTTCGTCGGATAGCCCTGCGTCGCGCGGTGCACGACCACCGGGACCCCGCGTCGTTCCAGCTTGTTGCGGAACAGCGTCGCCGCCGGCTGGTCCTGGAAGCGGGTGATCACGACACCCGCCACGTCGAGGCCCCAGCCGCGGAGGTCGTCGATCAGCTTCAGGGCGTCCGAGTCGTACGTGATGCCGAAGTCGGCCCGGATCTTCTTGCGCTCGATGTCCCCCGCGAAGATGCACAGCACGATGTCGGCCTGGTCCTGCAGCTGCTGCAAGAGCCGCATCTTCACGTTCGGATCGAAGCCGGGCAGCACGCGCGCCGCGTGCAGGTCGAAGAGCAGCTTGCCGCCGAACTCGAGGTACAGCTTGTTGTGGAAGCGCTCCGCCCGCTCGAGGATCGCCGCCGTCTGTTCCCGCAGGTACTTCTCGTTGTCGAAGCCGATCCGCTCGCCCATCCCGACCTCCCCGGGGCACCGCCGCACCGGTCGCGGCGGTTGCGCGGACCGGCGTCCCCGACCCGGCCGGGAGTCCAGCACGCCGCGGCACTCCGCGCAAGCGGGTCGGCAAGCGGGTCGATGGTTGACAGGCGCCCGGCGGCCCGATAGCTTCCTCGCCCGCGGCGCGGGACCACCGCCGTGAGGCGGCGTCGCACGGAGAGATGGCCGAGTGGTCGAAGGCGCCGGATTCGAAATCCGGTGTACCCTTGTGGGTACCGTGGGTTCGACTCCCACTCTCTCCGCTGTTGGCAACGCCCCCGGCGGCGTTCCGGGGAGAGATGCCCGAGTGGTCGAAGGGGCACGCCTGGAGAGCGTGTGTGGCGCAAGCCACCGTGGGTTCGAATCCCACTCTCTCCGCTAGGATGTCCGGTGCGACACGGATCGTCGCTCCGGCTTGTGGCCCCGGCAACAGCGGCCCGACAAATCCGCCAGGCCCGGAAGGGAGCAACGGTAACGGGTGCCGCTGGGTGCCGGGGCCATCCTTTTTCCGGGGGGGCGTCGGTCAGCGGGCCAGCAGCGGGCCGATCCGCTCCAGCAGGTTGACCAGCACCCGCGCCGTGGCGCCCCACACGATCTCGCCGTCCACCTCGAACCCGGGCGACTCGCCGCTCCAGCCCTCGCTCCGCACGTGCCGCGGCCGGCAGGCTCCCGGCGCGGCCAGCGCCGCGAGCGGCGCCCACAGCACGCGTTCGATCTCCACGGGGTTGGCGTGCACCTTCGGTCGTCGGCGCAGGTAGCCCACGAACGGACGGATCAGGTAGCCGGTGAGCGTCGGCAGGTCGTCGAGGCGCCCGAGGATCTGCACGTCGGCCCGCGCCAGCTCCAGTTCCTCCCCCGCCTCGCGCAGCACCGTCGCCAGCAGGTCGGGGTCGCCCTCGTCGCGGCCGCCGCCGGGGAACGAGACCTGCCCCTTGTGGTCGCGCACCGTGGTGGTGCGGACGGTGAACAGCGTCGACAGGCCGGCCGGCGGGTCGGGAAACAGCGGCACCAGCACCGCCGAGGGCGCGCGGTCCTCCGGCTCGAGGGTCCGGGCGGGCGGCTCGGCGAGCCGCGCGGCGATGCTCTCGATCAGGTGCTCGCGTCGCACGGGCGCCCGGTCCGGCCTAGAACGGGACGTCGTCGTCGTCGATGCCGTCCGAGAACTCCTTGAACGCGTCGGGGGCCGCCGGCGGCTCGGAGTCGGACGTCGCGTCGCGCCGGGCGCCGGCGGCCGCGTCGCCGCCGGTCCCGCGGTACGCCGGGCGCTCCTCCCGCGGGCCGTCGCTGCGGCCCGCGCCGCCGCCCTCCCCGCGCCCGCCGAGGAACACGACCCGCTGCGCCATGATCTCGGTGGTGGTCCGCTTCTGGCCGTCCTTCTCCCAGTCCCGCGTGCGCAGCTTGCCCTCGACGTAGACCTGGCGTCCCTTGTACAGGTACTGCTTCACCAGATCGGCGGTCTTGCCCCACACCACGACCCGGTGCCACTCGGAGCTCTCCTTGCGCTGCCCCGTGGAGCGGTCGTTGTAGGTCTCGTTGGTCACCATGCGCATCGTGGCGACCGCCTGCCCCGAGGAGGTCACGCGGTGGTCGGGATCGAACCCGAGCGTTCCGACGAGGATGACCTTGTTGATGCCCTCCGCCATGTTGCTGCTCCCTTCCTCCGGGCCACGCGGCGTGCGGACCGCCCGCAGCCGACCGGGTCCGGATGACACCACGCCGGTCGGGGGCAGTCAATGGGGCCCCCGCCTCGCCGGCCGCCGCGCCGCCCCGGGTGTCCGCTTTCCCGGGACGGTCGCGGCCGGCCCCACCTGCTTCGCGCGCTCAGGCCGGATCGTTGCGTGCGGCGGGGACCGGTCCGAAGAAACGGTGGAACCCGGACGGCAGGCGGAGGTGCGTCGCGGGCTCCGCATGCCGGCCGGGGCCGGGCGTCGACGAGAAGGTGTGCCACAGCAGCAGCGGACCGTCGTGCGGCCCGGCGTGCGCGGCGCGGGCCAGGAACGCCGCCGCGGCCTTGCCGGTGTAGGTCGGCTCGAGCTCCACCCGCTCGTCTTCCTGCAGCCGTTCGATCGCGGCGAGCGCCGCCGTCGTGGCGTGGCCGTAGCCCGGGCCGAGCTGCGAGTCGTCGAGCTCGAGTCGCAGGCGCATCGCCGCGCGCAGCGCGGACGGCAGGCCGTGACGGGCCAGCAATGCCGCCGCGGCCTGCGCGAGCAGCCGGGGCAGGACGGGCGGCAGCCACGAGCGGGGGACGACGCGCACGCCGACGATCGGCACGTCGAGCCCGGCCAGGGCGAGGCCGAGCGCCAGTCCGGCGGCGGTGCCGCCGCTCCCCAGCGCGACCACCACCGCGCCCGGTCGCGGGCAGGCCCCCGCGCGCACCTGCTCCGCCAGTTCCAGGCCGGCCTCGACGAAACCGAGCGTGCCCAGGGGCGACGAGCCGCCGGGCAGCACGAGCATCGGCCGCTCCCCGCCCAGCGCCTTGCGCACCAGTTCGCGGGCCAGCGCGGTCGGCAGGTCCGCCGTGCCTTGCACGAGCCGGACCTCGGTGCCCAGCGCGACGTGCGACACCAGGTTCTCCTGGACGCCCGGCGACACCGGCTGCGGCGTCAGCAGCGCGCAGACCCGCAGCCCCGCGCGGCGACCGAACAGCGAGGTGGCCACGGCGTGGTGCGAGCCGATGGCCCCGGCGGTGACGAGCGACCGGCGGCCGCGGGCCAGCGCCTGCGCGAGCAGCCAAGCCAGTTTGCGCGGCTTGTTGCCGCCGTACTCCGGGCTCGTCCGGTCGTCGCGCTTGATCCACAGCGCGCCGCGCCCCAGCCGCGCCGAAAGCCGCGCCAGCGGCTCCACCGCCGTCGGACCCTCGACCAGCGGCAGCGGCCGCAGGGCGCGTCCGAGGCGCGGGCACAGCTCGAGCAGCGGGGAGTACATCGCGGCGGATCCTACCATGCTCGGCCGACACGCGGGCGTTGTTGACCTGGCGGGCATGCGGTACCTTTGCACCCCGTGAGCGAGCCGAAGCCGGCGTGGCTCAAGGTCCGACGCCCGGGGCACGGGTCCTGGGGTGCCGTGCGCCGCGCGCTGGCGGCCGGCGGACTGCACACCGTCTGCGAGGAGGCCCGCTGCCCGAACCGCGCCGAGTGCTGGGGGGCGGGCACCGCCACGCTGCTGCTGCTCGGCGACGTCTGCACCCGCGGCTGCCGGTTCTGCTCCGTGGCCCGCGGCACCCCGCCTCCGCTTGCGCCGGACGAGCCGGCGCGCGCGGCCCGCTGCGCCGAGGTGCTGGCGCTGGACTACGTCGTGCTGACCAGCGTCACGCGCGACGACCTGCCGGACGGCGGCGCCGCGGTCTTCGCGGCGACGATCGCCGCCGTCCGCGCGCTGCCCCGTCGTCCGCGCGTCGAGGTGTTGATCCCCGACCTGCGGGGCGCGGCGCTGGCGACCGTGGTGGCGGCCCGGCCCGACGTCCTCGCGCACAATCTGGAGGTGGTGCGGCGGCTCACGCCGCGGGTGCGGCACCCGCGCTGCGACTACGACCGTTCGCTGGCCGTGCTGGAGGAGGCCCGGGAACTCGACCCGCGCCTGGCGCTCAAGTCGTCGCTGCTGCTGGGCCTGGGCGAGACGCCCGACGAGCTGCTCGCGGCGCTGGGCGATTTGCGCCGCGTCGGGGTCGATACCGTGGTCCTCGGCCAGTACCTGCGCCCGACGCGCGAGAACGTGCCGGTGGAGCGCTACGTGCCGCCCGAGGAATTCGCCGAGTTGCGGGCCCGCGCGCTGGCGCTGGGGTTCGCCGAGGTCGTGGCCGAGCCGCTGGCGCGGACGAGCTACCACGCGCGGGAGGCGGAGGCGGCGCGGCGGGCGCGGGTCGCCGCGGCGGAGGGGAGGGCGGTGCCGTGACGGCGATCCAGGTGCGGTGGCTCGGGCTCGTCCCCTACCGCAGGGGGCTGGAGCTGCAGGAGCAGGCCGCCCGGGGGCTCCGCGAGCGGCCGCAGGCCCACGAGATGCTGTTCGTGCTCCAGCACCCGCCGGTCATCACGCTCGGGCGCCACGCCGGCCGCGAGGACGTGCTGGTCGACGACGCCACGCTGGTCCGTCGCGGGATCGATGTGGTGCGGACCGAGCGGGGCGGGCAGGCGACGGTGCACGCACCCGGCCAGGTCGTGGTCTATCCGATCCTGCACCTCCTTCGCCGGCGGCTCGGGCCGGCGCGACTGGTCGAGCTGCTCGAGGCGGCGATGATCGACACCTGCCGGACGTTCGGCGTGGCGGCCGCGCGGCTGCCGCCGCACCCCGGCGTGTGGGTCGCCGCCCGGGACGGTCGGCCCGCGCGCAAGCTCGGCGCGATCGGCCTGCGGATCTCCTCCGGCGTCTCGATGCACGGCATTGCGCTCAACGTGAACAACGACCTGTCGCTGTACTCCGCGATCGTGCCCTGCGGACTGCAGGAGCTCGGCACGACCTCGCTGCGCGAGGAGCTGGGCCGGGACGTGGACCTCGGCGCCGTCGAGCACGCCCTGGCGTGGGCCGTGCAGACCGAGCTGGAGGCCGGGGAGGAGGCACGGCGGACGCCGCCGTCCGCGCGGCCGGCCGGCGGCCCGTTCCCGCGGCGCGGGGCCGCCGGTTGAGCCGGCGCCTGCTCGCCGGCCCGCCGAAGCCTCCGGCCTCCCGCCGGCGCGGCCAGCCGTGGCTGCCGCCCGGCGAACGGTGGCTCGGTGTCTCGCCGGCGCAGCCGGAGGCGCCGGCCGCGCTTGCCTTCCCCGGCGCGTATCCCGCCGCGATGGCCTCCCTCGGCTACCTGTCGGTGCTGCGCGAGCTGCTGGCGCAGGGACTGCCGACGCACCGCCTGCCGCTTGCCGGCAGCGCCCCGCCTGAGTCGCTCGAGGAGGGTCGCCCGCTCCGCTCGTACCGCCTGGTCGCCCTGTCGGCGGCCTGGGAGCTCGAGGCGGTCGAGGCGGTGGCGGCGCTGCGTCGCGCCGGGCTGGAGCCGGACCCCGCCCGGCGCGGCCCCGACGACCCGCTCGTCGTGGCCGGCGGGGCCCTGACGCTCGTCAACCCGCGCCCGCTGCTCGCCTTTGCCGATGCCGTGGTGTTTGGCGAGGGGCTGACGGCGGCGACCGCGCTGGCCCGCGGCGTGCTGCGCGGCGCCGGCCGTCGCGAGCTGCTCGACTCGCTGGGCGCGCTGCCCAACACGGCGCTGGCCGGACAACCCGACGACGCGGTACTCGCCGAGCGGCACGCGGCGGCCGTGTCGCGTTACACCGTGGCACCGGGACCGTTGGCCTCGCCGGTCGTGACCGAGGCGAGCGCGTTCGGCGAGTCGTTCCTGGTCGAGGCGTGCCGCGGGTGTCCGCGCGGCTGCCGCTTCTGCGTGCTGCGGCGGGACCGCTGCGGGCCGTTCGCGCCGTTCGCGGCAGAGACCGTGGTGGAGGCGGTGCCCGCGGGTGCGCCCCGGGCCGGGCTGGTCGGCGCGGGGATCTCGGACCACCCGGCGCTGGAGCGGCTGCTCGAGCGGCTGGTCGACCGCGGGATCGCCGTCTCGACCTCGAGCCTGCGGGTCGCGTCGCTGACCGAGGCGCACCTGCGGCTCCTGGTGCGGGGCGGCGCGCGCCAGCTGACCGTGGGCGTGGACGGCCTTTCGGAGCGGCTCCGCGACGCCCTGGGGAAGCCGCTGCCGGTCCGACGCGTGGAGGCGCTGGCCGAGGCGGCGCGGGCGGCGGGACTCGAGGCGCTCAAGCTGTACGTGATGGTCGGCGTGCCCGACGAGACGGCCGAGGACGTCGCGGAGTTCGTCGAGCTGGCGCGACGGGCGGCGCGCCACGTGCGTCTGGCGGTCTCGGCGGCACCCCTGGTCCCCAAGCCGTGGACGCCTCTTGCGGAAGTGCCGTTCGCGCCGGCGACGGCGCTGCGCGAGCGGCTGGCCGGACTACGCCGCGGACTCGGGTCGTTCGCCCGCCTGGACCTCGGGTCGCCCCGCGTCGCCGCGCGGGAGCACGCGCTGGCGCACGCGAGCCTGGCCGAGGCGCGACGGCTGACGGGCGTCGTGCGTTGAAGACCCGCCTTCCGGCCGTCGCCTCCTGGAATGAGGGTTCGTGCGGCGCGCTGCGCTACGATCGGCGCGTGCGACGCCTCCTCGCCGCAGGGACCGCTGCGCTCCTCGGGAGCCTCGGCGCACCGTCGGTCGCGGCCCAGCCGAGCCAGGAGCAGGCGGCGACCGTCGCCGCCGAGGTGGCTCGCGATGCGGACGGGCTGACGCTGCCGCTTCCCCCGCTGCCCCCGGACCCGGATGCGGAGGTGCCGCAGGACGCGCCGGCGATGGGCGAAGAGGCCGACGACGGACTGGAATGGGGCGTGTTCCCGTTCGTCGCCGGGAACACCGACATCGGCATCTGGTTCGGCGCCTCGGGCGTCGTGGCGCAGAACGCCCCCGGGGTCCGGCCGTTCGTCTGGCGCGGCGACGGGACCACGAGCCTCAGCATCGTACCGGAGGGCGGCGAGGACGGTGTGCCCGAGGTGGCCCAGCAGTTCCACAACCTGCGCTGGGACTTCCCGGGCGTGGCCGACGGGCGACTGCGGCTGGTGCCGCAACTGGTCTACCGCCGCGCCGTCAACGCCGGCTGGTTCGGCCTGGGGAACGCCAGCCGCGCCGACCTGCCTCCCGGACTCGACCGCCCCGGCCGCCGGTTCCAGTACCTGCTGGACGTCCCCGAGGCGCGCATGAATTCCCGGATCCTCCTCGCCGAGAGCCTGTCGCTGATGACCGGCGTGCACGGACGGTACGTGATGCCCGAGGCGTACGACGGCAGCCGTCTGCAGAGCGACATGGAGCTGCGCTCCACCCGGGGCGACCCGCTGCTGCGCGGGACGACCGACCACGGGCTGGTCCTGGCGGCCGCCGGCCTGCTGTGGGACACCCGCGACGACGAGTGCTTCCCCACCCGGGGTTTCTATCACGAGGTCTCGCTGCGCGGCGGGCTCGGCTTCTCCGACGCGTTCGAGTTCGGCTACCTGGGCCTGCACGCCCACACCCGCAACTACCTCCCGTTCGCCGGCCGCCAACTCGTGCTTGCCGTCCGCGTCCTGGCCGACCTCTTGTTCCTCGACGCGCCGTTCTACGAGCTGTCCCGCGGCGGCGCGTTCTTCCCCACCGAGCTGCCCGGCGGCGAGGACGGCATCCGCGGCGTCCCCGCCGGACGCTACGCCGGCCGCTACAAGCTGATCGGCTCGTTCGAGCTGCGCTCGATGTTCTGGAGCTTCACCCTGTTCGGCAAGCCGATGCAGCTCGGCGCCGACCTGTTCTTCGACGGCGGCCGCGTCTGGGCCGGGGAGGACGTCTCGCAGGACCTCGACGGCAAGGGCCCCGGCTTCAAGTACGGCTTCGGCGCCGGCGTGCTCTACCTGTGGGGCGCCGCCGCCATCTTCCGGCTCGAGGTGGCCTGGTCGCCCGACGCCGCCAGCGCCGACCCGGACCTCCCGGTCGGCGTGTACTTCGCGTTCAACCTGTCGTACTGAGCGGGCGGAGAAGGAGGACCTCCGTGGCGACCATCGCGTTCTCGGCCGTGCCCGGCGTCGAACCCGTGGAGCAGGGCGAGCTGACCGTCGACGACGGCACCCGGATCCCTTTCCAGCGCTTCGGCCGTGGCTCGCAGGTCGTCGTGCTCGCCAACGGCATCGGCGTCCGCTGGCCGGGCCTGGCTCACCAACTCGCCGCGCTCGCCGACCGCGCCTCCGTCCTCTGCTGGGACTACCGCGGCATGGGGCCCTCGATCCTCGGACATCCGGACGCCGACGTCTCGATGGCCCGTCAGGCGTGCGATGTACTCGCGTTGCTGGACTACATGGATGTCGAGCGTGCTGTTTTCATGGGTTGGAGCATGGGAGTTCAGGTGTCGCTCGAGGTGTTGCGCGCACGGCCCGAGCGGGTTTCCGGCTTCGTCGCGATCCTCGGGGCCGACGGCCGACCGTTCCGAGGGGCGTTCCCCGACGCGGTGGCGGGGACGGTCGAGGGGCTGTTCGCGTTCGCGCTGCGCCATCCGTACCTGGCCCAGGGGCTGCTCGATCTGGCGGTCACGGTGCCCGAGGTCGCCTTCCGCGTGCTGACCGCCGGCGTCTTCGTGGGGCGCGACGCGGACCGGAGCGTCTTCGACGGCAACGTGCGCTGGGTGGCGGAGACCGACCGGAGGGTCTACCTGCGGACGATGCTGGCGTTGGCGGAGCACGACGCGCGCGACGTGCTCGGAACGGTGCGGTGCCCGTCGTTGATCGTCTGCGGGACGCGCGACCATCTGACGCCGCCGTCGGTAGGGCGGCGGATGGCCGCGGCGATCCCCGGCGCGGAGTACCGCGAGCTGGCGGGTGGGACGCACTTCGCGCTGATCGAGCAGCCCGCGCGGCTCAACGGATGGCTGCGGGAGTTCCTCGACCGCATCGGTCCCGACCTGCGACGTTGAGCGCGGGCCCCTCGGCCTGCTGGCGTGGTGCGTGGAACAGGGGGTGACCGTCATGTCCCGAGCCGCCGCTGCATACGTTCCGTTCGCCTTCGTCTCCTGGCTCGTCGGGTGCTCGCCGGCCGCCGACTGCGCGCCGTGCACGTGCGACGTGCCGGTCGACGATGCCGCGCTCCCGGACGACGGCGGGCCTCCGGACGACGTCGCGGCCCCGGACGAGGCCGACGTCGCCCCCTGCGAGCCGTCCGACGCTTCGCCGTCGTTCCCCGAGATGTACGCGGCGATCCTCGAGCGGCTGACGACGGAGGTCCCGGTGAACGAGGGGGACTGGGCCGAGGACTTCGGCGACGCCACGGCCTTCGCCCCGCCGGCCCTGTTGTCGCTCGGGCTCGCCACCTGCGACGAGCGGCTGATCGGCCTGGCGGTGGAGACGCTCGAGCACCAGGAGTTCCTGGTGCGCCACTTCCTGGAGGTGATGGAGGGTCCCGGGGCGGCCGAGGTGCTGATCGGCGGGATCGGGCTGATCGAGGCGTTCCGGCTGGGCGGGGACGCGCGCTGGGCGGCGGCGACCGACGACCTCCTGCGATACCTGCTCGACACCGCCGCCCTGTTCGGCGACTACCTCTACGCCCCGATGCTCGACGTCGAGCCCTACGGGCCGACGGCGGTGACCGGGATCGTGGCGGCCGAGGCGCTGCGCTACGTCGAGGTCGTCGACCCCACGGACGAGGTGCGGCTGGCGCGGGCGCTGGAGATCGCGGCGGCCATCGACCGCGTGGCCTGGGACGCGACCGGCGGGTACTACCGCGCGGCGCCCGAGGAGCCCGAGCTGGACCTGTACCCGAACGTGGCGCTGATGATCGTCTGGACGCTGGCCCACCGGCTGACCGGCGACGCGGCGCACCTGGCGCGCGCGGAGGCGCTGTTCGACGCGATCCAGCCGCTGCGGCTGGCGTTCACCGACGACGCCGCGTACCACTCGCTGTATTCCTCGAGCGTCCCCGACTACGTCTCGCTGTCGTCGCAGAACTACCTGGTGCTCGCGCTGCGCTTCCTCGACGAGGAGACCGGCGACCCGCGCTACCTCGAGGAGGCCCGGGCGATCCTCTCGTTCGTCGAGTCGCACCTGTACTGGCACGGGATGGCGTGGCACCACTGGGAGAACGACGCCCGGGCGACCTGGTACTGTACCGGCTGCAACTTCCAGCTCCTGTACGACCTGTGGCTGCTGGCGGGGTGACGTGCGGGCCGCGCCGCGGCCCTCAATCGATGCCGAGCAGGCCGTAGTAGTTCCGCGGGTCGGCCTGCGTGCGCACGACGGCGATCGGGAAGCCCGCGTTCCGGGCCGTGGAGTAGACGTCGATCCCGCAGGCTTCCATCGCCGGCCGCGCCTGCTCGGCATGGCGGCACGGCGCGTCGAAATCGCAGGTCCGGCAGAGCCGGCAGGGCCCGGCGCCCCAGCCGAACGCCTGGTGGAACCCGGCCAGGAACAGCTCCCGCTCGAGCCGCACGACCAGCGGCGTGACGGCCTTGCCGTGGCGCACGTGGACCAGCAGCAGGCGGCGGTAGCCGTCGAGAACCCGACGGGTCCGCTCCGGGGTCGGCGAGTGGGGTGGGCAGGTGCGGCAGGACCCGAAGCCGTCGCAGCCGTACTCGCACTTCATCCGCACCCACTCCGCGCAGACGACGGAGCGCGGCCGGACGATCCGGGCGCCCAGGGCGCCCAGCTCGCGGGCGCGGCGGATCCAGGCGGCGAGGCTCGGCGGCTTCGCGGTGCGGCGTGCGTGCGGCATCCTGCTCCTCCCTTCCGGCGGCTCACGCCGGGCCGGCGGGCTCCGCCGCCGGTGCCGGGTCCGACCCGCCGAACGAGAAGTGGACCCCGGCCAGCACGCCCAGCGACCCCGCCTCGAACCGCAGCGAGAACACGTCCCCCAGGTGCAGGAACGCGCCGACCGCGGCGATCGGCCAGACGTAGCCGTGGTACCAGAACACCGACGGGTTGGCGCGGCCGAGCGGCAGGCCCGCGGCGACGCCCAGCGCCCCGTAGACGGTCCACAGCGTGGTGAGGTGGAAGTCCCAGCGCACGAGCACCGGGAAGCCGACGCGGTGGAAGTTGCCCGAGTCGTCCAGGTAGAACTGGTAGCCGACGCCCAGCTCCAGCGCGAACGACTCGTTGAGGTACTCGATCGCCCCGTCCGGCACGATCGGGAACGTCACCCGCGCCTCGGCGCCGAAGCCCGTCAGGTACCAGCCGCCCACGGCCGTCAGGCCGAAGTCGTCGTGGCGCTGGTCCTCCTCCACGATCCACGAGGCCCGCGCGGCCCGGGCCGCGGCGGGCACGGCGGAGGCGGCGGCCAGGGCAAGCATTGCGGCGGGGAGAATGGTAGGGTGGCGCTGCATCGGGTCGCTCCTGCGGCCCGATGATGAACACAGATGGCTGCCCGTGCACAAGACGCCCGGACGCCGGGAGCGCGGCTCCCGGCCTGGGCCCTGCTCGCGCCGGCGCTGCTCGCCGCCGCCGGCTGCCAGCGCATGCGGCGCCCGCCCGCCCACGGGACGATCAAGGCCCGCGCGGTCGACGTCTATTTCGACGGCCTCCGGCCGATGCTGGTCGCCGACCTGCGCGTCGAGGTGATCGGGGCGCTCGGCGGGAACCGCTACGAGTTGGGCCCCGCGTTCGCCGCGCCGGCCCTCGGCCACGACGCCGGCGGCCTCGACTGGCTGTGCCTGGACGAGGCGTGCAGCACGCCGGTGGACACCAGCGTCGAGCTGTATCCGGTCGAGCTGCGCTACCCGATGGACCAGCTCGTCGAGACCGCGCCGATCCATTGGCCGCCGACGGTGCGTTTCGAGGTCCGGGAGCTCCTGCCGGCGGGCGCGCCGCGGCTCGTGCAGGCCAGCACCGAGAAGTCGCTGGCCGAGGCCTGTGCCCGGCTCGCCCGTGTCCCGCTGCGGCTGCGCGAGGCCGGTCGGGAGAAGCCGCGGGCCGAGGGCGAGCTGACGGTCGAGGCAGCCGCCGCCACGGCGGGGTGCGAGGGCCCGGTGCTGCACCTGGAGCTGGCCCACCGCGTCCTGCCGCTCCCCGGCACCGCGCCCGTCGTGCGGATCGCCGTGGGCATCCCCGGCTTCCCGGAGACCGCCTGCCGCGGCCTCCACTGCGTCGTACCGCTCGAGCCGCCCGACCGCGGCACCGCCGTGATCGACAAGCCGCTCGGTGCCTGCTTCGCCGCCCTCCGGCGCCCCGCCACCCGCGCGCAGGTGCACGTCGTCCTCGAGCGCCGGCGCGTGAACGCCGACGGCCGCATCGACCTCGAGCCGGGCGGCGGCGGCGAGGACCTGGACCACCACCTGTTCGAGCTGATCTCGCCGGGCGCCGGCGTGGTCCCCTAGGAGGACGAGCGGCCGACGGGGCGGGGTGCGGCCAAGGCCGCCGGGTCGAGCGGGGTCCCACGGGGCTGACAGCGGTCCGCGGTCCGTGTATCGTCGCGGGCCGGACGGGAGGATGCCGTGGCAGCGGTTCCGGAGACGACGAGGCGGGTCGAGACGAAGATCGACGGATCGGGGAAGGACGTCCGGCCGCGCGCGTTGCCCGCGGACTGCGCCTGGCTGCCGCTGGGCGAGGGCGAGCTGCTGGTTTCGCGCGGGCACGCGGTGTTCTGCCGGGTGCCCGCGGCCCACGTGGCCGCCGTGCGGAGCGTGCTGGCCGGCGAGACGCCCCTCTCGACGCTCGCGCCGCCGCTGCTCGAGGCGCTGGAGCGTCACGGGTTCTTCGGCCCGCCGCGCGCGGCGCCGCCCGAGTCGCCGTCGGTCCAGCTGCAGCTGACCAACGCCTGCAACATCGCCTGCCGCTACTGCTGCACCAACTCGGGTCACGCCCGTGCGCCGGAGCTGCCGCTCGAGCGCTACACGGCGATCGTCGAGGCCGTCCGGCGCGACCTGGGGCCCCGGGCGCGCGTCGCGGTGCTGGGGGGCGAGCCGTTCCTGCTCCCCTGGGCGATCGACCTCTGCGAGCGCACCGTGGATCTCGATCTCCAGCTCACGATCTTCACCAACGGCATGCCGCTCGGGACCGACCCGGCGCTGGCCGCGCGGGCCGGGGCGCTGACCCGGCGCGGGGCGCAGCTTCGCATCAGCCTGGCCGGGCCGACGAAGGAGATCTGCGACGCGGTCTCGGGCGCCGACCGGTTCGAAGGGGCGCTGGCCGGGGTTCACGCCGTCGCGCGGGCCGGCGGCGAGGCGATCCTCGACCTGATGCTGCTGCCGCAGCACGTGGACGAGGTGGCCGGGCACTTGCCCGAGTTGCGCAAGCAGCTCCCGCCCGGGACCCGCATTGCCCTCGGCGTGCTGTACCTCTCGGGCCGCGAGACCGGCGAACACATGTTCCGCTCGCGCGCCGAGCTGGAACGGGCGCTCGACCGCGTGGCGTTCGAGGCCGGCGAGCGCATTGCCGCGATCCCGGACAGCCCCGTGACCGAGCGTCGCGAGGGATGCTCGTGCGCGCTCGGACAGCACCTGCACGTGCGCAG
>JAFGHH010000017.1 GCA_016930215.1 Deltaproteobacteria bacterium | reverse complement strand
TCGGGAACCACAGGTTCCGCGCCCTGAAGGGCGGTTCGGTACCGGACTGCAGCCTGCAAGGCCGCCCGGGGCGATTGTTGCTCACGCTCTCACTCGCCACGGCCGGTGAGCGGTCCCGGACCGCCGCCGCCTCGCCGGAAACCGTGGTCGCGTCGAGGCCGGATCGGCGTGCGGAGCGTTTCCCGGTGGAGAGACCGGTGGTCAGGGCCCGACGCAGGCGCAGCGGACGCCGCTGTCGTCGGTCTTGTCGCCGTTGACCGCGCTGCCGCTGCCGAAGTGGACGAACCATGCGTCGGAAGACGAGCGTGCGACGGAGGACGACGACCAGAACCGGTCGGCGGGCGTCGCCGGGAAGACGGTCGTGTCGATGGCCGGCGATTCGTGCGTGTCGTCCACGATCGGCCTCAACTCCGTGACGTTCGGGAGGCGCCAGTCGGACCGGCCGCCCCAGTCCAGCCCCTCGCAGTACGCCAGCGCGGCCTGCCAGCTCATCGTCGAGACGCTCCCGTCCGTGCACGCGGCGCCGGAGAGGCCGGCCGGGCATCCCTGCCAGAAGTACCCGGTGCCGGTGTCCTCGACGACGGGCTGCCCCGCGACCGGCTCGGTCCGCGTGAGACGCGGCGCCGGCGGGGCCGGCACGGGAGCAGCGCAACGAACGCAGCGGATCAGGGCGGTGTCGGACGTCCCTCCGTAGGCCACGAGGCCCATGTCGAAGAGGACGACCCACGCGAAGGAGGGGGCGCCGGCGTAGGCGGACGACGACCAGAACCGGTCGTTCGGCGCGGCCGGGAAGGCCGTGGGATCGATGTACGGCGCCGCCGACCGGCCGTAGTCGAGCAGCGTCTGCAGCTCGAAGGCGTCGGGGAGCCGCCAGTCCGACGGGCCGTCCCAGGCAAGGCCGTCGCAGAAGGCGAGAGCCTCCGCCCAGGTGTGCGACGTGGCGGTCCCGACACAGGCCGTATCGACCTGGCCGGCCGCGCATCCCTGCCAGACCAGCCCCGTCACGTTGTCGCGGACGATCGGCTCCGTCGTGTCCGTCCGCATGAACCGGGCGCTCGCGGGATGGGTAGTGTCCCAGCCGTACTGCGCGTCCTGGCCGCAGAAGGCGGTCGTCGAGCAGGTCGCCGAGCCGGCCGTCCCCGGGCACGAAGCGAGCGGCGTGCCGGTGGCGTCGTAACAGCTCCGCTGGTTCGTGTCCGGGATCGTCCAGTTCGGGCCGGGGGCGTTGCAGGAGGCGTCCCCGCACGAACCGGGCGAGACGCACGCGCCGCGCACGCAGATGTCGTAGGAGTAGTCGGTCGGCGTGGTGACCACGGAGCACGGAGTGAAGTCCGGCCCCGCCGCCCACTCGGTCACGGCCACCGCCGGACGGCACCGTCGGCACGGGTCCGACGGGTCGACGGCGTCGGTCGCGTGGCACGCTCCATCGATCCAGCACCAGTCCGCCGAGACGTCGCACGCGTCGGTGTCCTCGTTGCACGTCCGGCACGACTCCGGACACGGATCCCCGGCCGAAGCGCACGTCCCCGAGTCGTCGCACGCGTCGGGACCCGTGCAGAACAGCCCGTCGTCGCACGACGTGCCGGCATCGCGGTTCGTCGGCGGGCATTCGCCCGTCGCCGGGACGCAGGCGAACGTCCGGCACGCCTCGGCCGGAGGGCACGTGACGACCGTCGCGGGGTCCACCTCGCACGTTCGCGTCCCGGCGTTGCACACCAGCGTCCCGTTGCACAGGTCCCCGTCCTCGAACGCGGCGCACTCGGCCGTCGTTCCGCCCGGACAGTCGCAGATGCTCGTGCCCGGCCGGCACAGCCCGTCGGCGTCGCACCGATCGTCCTCGGTGCATGCGTCGCCGTCGTCGCACGCCGCCCCGGGGTTCGGCGCGCGCCCGCACATCCGGCCGCCGTCCACCTCGTCGCAGGTGTCGGTCGTGCACGGGTCGTCGGGCGATTCGCGGCAGTCCGCGTCCGCGTGGCAGGAGAAGACGCAGGTCGACGGCTCGCACCCGTCCCCGGACACGTCGTTCCCGTCGTCGCACTCCTCCCCGTCATCCAGCGCGCCGTCCCCGCAACGCGGAGCCGTTTCCGCCTCCGCGTCGGCGTCCGTGCCGTCCTCCGCGTCCGGCGGTCCGTCCGCCTCGTCCGCCGCGTCGTCGATCGGGTTGGAGGAATCGTCGCAGGCCGGCGCGAGGAGGGCGAGGAGGCCGATCGCCAACGCCGCTCGCAGGGCCGACCACCGCGGTCGCCCCGCGTCGTCGCCCCGAAGATCGCCGTGGTGTACCCGTCGATTGTCGTCTGTCATGTGTTCATCACTCCATCGCCGCTCCGGCCGGGAACACCGCTGCTCCCGCACCCTCGGCGACTGCGCCCTGCATCGGTCCCGGCCGCAACGCCCATCACCTTGCCGTTGGAGCGCAGGCTAGCCCGGGCATGCCGACGGCGCAAGAGGTTCGATGCCCCGGGCGCCCGGCACCATCGCGGTCTGCCGGTTGCCGCGCCATCAAGGACCTGCGCAAGGCGTTCTTCGACGAGGAGCGCGTGGCGGCGTCCGAGATCGAGGACCGCGACGGGATCGTCGGCTCGATCAAGGACTTCCTCGGAAAGGGGCGCTGACATGCCCACCAAGGCCACGTCGTTCCCCCGCTGCCTGCGCGAGATCCAGGCCGAGGTCGAGCTGGTCGCCCGCGAGCTGGGCCTCGACTTCCTCCCCGCGATCCTCGAGATCCTGGACCTACGAAGAGTGGTTCGCCCCGCGACCCGTGCGGCGCTGCGAGCCGCCCGACGCGCCGATGGCCGAGGAGCTGCCGCGGCTGCCCGCCAAGCACCACATGAACTCCTTCATCAACCTGTCCTTGTCCTGCTCGAGAATGCCATCGGGGACCCTGCCTTCCGGCGAACCAGAGCCGGGACGATGGCACGGACGACCAGGGTGCCTCGACTCACAGGAGGGTGTTGCGGAGAATGTCGGCGACGAACTCGACGGTCAGCTTCGAGCCGTCCGTGTCCTCCACCTCGAATCGTCCGCAGATTCGCTGCGACGTCCTGGCGATCACCTCGACGTATGACGAGCCCGTCGGTTGGATGCGCCACCCCCGGGACGTCTGGGCGTCCTGAACGCCCAGCTCGATCCGGGCGCGCGGCGGATTGCCGGCTTCCACCTCGTAGCGTCCGCCGAGGACTTCGACGCCGTCCTCGCCGCCCGACAGCTGGATCTCGATGAAGCCGCCTCCCGACGGGACCGTGGGTTGCCGTCGCGATGCGGTCGTCTCGAACGGGACGTTCGCGAGTCGGACATCGACGCGGCCCTTGGACCACGCCCGCGCATACACGCCCCGAACCTCGTCGAAGCGGGGCGCATCCGTGACGGATTCGGCCGGGAGATAGCGAACGGAGTTCTCGGACGGGCACCCGGCGAGCGCAGCCTCCTCCTGCCTCGCTCGCTCGTCGGGGACGAGCGGGTCGTGGACGGTCACGCGCATGGAGGCGCAGACATCGAGCGCCTCCTCCCACAGGGGTTCCTCGGGCTCCAGCAGAGTCGCCTCACACGTCACCAGGTAGCTCGAAGGCCTCGGCAGAAGGTGCGCCGCCCCGACGAAGCGGCGGAAGCGGTAGGTCGGGCTCTCGATCGCGAACGCATGCACGCCCTCTCGGACCTCCTCGTTCTTGGACGTCCGTGCGCCGTCGCCCAGCGCCTCCTGGTACTTCCCAACGTGCTCGTCCGCCCAGGAGGTCAAGGACCCGTCGTGCCGGCCCGTCATGCCTCGCACCGCAAGCTCGAGGAGGGAAGCTTGGGCCCACAAGTAGTCGCTCTCGTCGTTCCTCGGTGAGACGAAGGTCGCCCGGTCCTTGCGCTTGTAGCGGTCTGGAACCCGCTTCCAGCCCGGCGGAATCGCGACTTCGACGCGCACCACGAGGTCCCGCCTCGACGATTGGTCCCAGAACGGAAGATCGATGACCTGGGGCTGGGCAACGGCCGGCGCCGGCGCTGCAGCCTGCTCCGAAGACGGTGCGGCATCACCCGAGGCGGGCGCGACGGGGTCCTCGCCTTCGGAGCGCTTCTTCGAGCAGGACACCAGGGCGAGGAGGAGTCCCACGAGCACCAGACATCCGATGCGAAACGGTTCGCGACAACGGTTCATCCCGCCCTTCGTCCGACAACGCCGTCTCATCATGGCTCCGTTCCGATTTCACGATCCGAAGCCTACCCGGTCCTCCTGCCCAGTCAAGTCGTGAGTCTTCCCCGGAAGTCTTCCCCAGAACCTGCGATGAAGCTGCTCCGGTCGGGAGTTGACGTGCCGACCATCCAGGCGTGGCGCGGACACGCGCAGGTTGCGACGACGCATCGATGCGTTTCGGAGCAGGAATCGGGTCGAGCGGCTGACCGTCAGATCCCGGCGGACCCGTGACGCCAAGCCAACACCGCTCCGGACGCGGCGCCAGGCGGCACATCCCGGACAGGACGATGGCACCATGCGTGCAGCCCGGATCGTCCGCCGGCGCGGCAGGCGGGAAGCGGGAACCGGCCGGGCGGGGGGGCTACGGCTTCTGGTCGGGCTGGCCCATGATGACCGTGGCCCAGCGCATCTGGAAGGCCGCGTTCTCTTCCTTCATCAGGAACTCGACCCACGCCATCAGTTGGTCGGGATTGAGGCCGCCGGCCTGGATCGCCTGCTCCTGGAACTCACGCAGCTTCATCCCCTCCTCCGGCGTCGCCGTCCCGTTCATCGCCTTGGAACCCAGCTCCTCGGTGATCAACTCGTCGGCCTTGGCGAGGATCTTCTCGATGTTCTCCGGCGTGACGGTCAGCGGCTGATCGGCGGCCGGCGTGGCGGTTCCACCACCGCCCCCGCCGCCCCCGGTGGCGGCCTCGTCCTCCTTCTTCTTGCACGCGCCGAGCGCGAGGCACAAACCGATGCCGATCGTGAACAGACTCAACCCCAGACGCTTCATTGTCCCGACACCTCCTTCGCCCGCAGGCGGTGGTGCATCCGCGGGCTGCCCTGCCCGCGATGACCGGTACGGAGGATACGTCGAGAAGAGGCCGGCGTGCAACGGCTGCTGCATGCCGCGAGTCGGCGGCCGGGCCGAGCGGGGCGTCCGCTCCCGGGGACGACCCGCGGTCTCGACGGACGAGGGTGTTGCGCATGGCCGTGCTCGGCCTATGCTTGTGGGTGCCGGGGTGGGTTCGAAGGAAGGTCGCCATGGGCATCGTGGCCACGCGTCGTGCTCGAACGGAATCCCGACTCGGTCCCCTGTCGCTCGGTGCGGTCGTCCGGCTTGCCGGCTGTGCCTCCGGAGATCCGGCCGGCGACGCCTGGGCCGGGTCGATGGCGCCGTCCCGATTCCTCCGTCGCCGAGCGGCATGCTGTTCGAGCGGGACCGGATCAACTTGGAGATCGAAGACGGTACCGGCCCGGAACGGATCGGCCGGGTCGCCTCGGCCGACCCGTGCGCGGATTGCGTGATCGCCGGGTCCGCGGTTTCGGAGGTCGAGACGACGATGGAGAACGAACGCCGGAAGACCGAGATTCACCGTTGCCCGAACTGCCACGCGGCCCTGAGGCTCGGCGACGTGACCACCGGGGGGGTCGTCACCTGCGAGTACTGCGGCAAGGAGGTGTCGATCCGGGCCGCTACCGTCGCCGTCCGGACCCCGGCTCCGGCCGCGGCCCCCCGGCCGGCTGCCGTGCCCGCGCGGCCCGCGGCGCCCCCCGTGCCCACCGTCGGCAGCGACTTGCTTCGATCGCTCCCGACGGCCGGGATCCTCGGCTTCGCCGCCGGGTACCTGGTCGTTCTGGCCGTCTTCCTGTTCCTGCGTCCGTTCCACGAGGGGATGATTCCGTGGCTGCTTGCGTACGGCGTGACGATGATCGTGCTCGCGTCGAGCGGCCGGCGACCCGCGGCGGCCGGGTTCGCCGCCGCCGTCGGCGGGCTGCTCGTCGCCAAGCCGTTCATCCGACCGGTCGTCCACGAGTACGGGCCGCTCGGACCGACATCCGAGACGCACCTGTACTACCTCGGCCCGGGAATCGCGCTGCTCGTTCTCGGCGCGATCGTCCTGGTCGCGATGCCCAAGGCGAAGCTGCGCGAGGAGTTCGGTCGGACCAAGGGCTGGATCCTCGGCGTCGTCGGCCTGGCCCTCGGCGGCGGCCTCGGACTGTGGCACCAGGGCGGGCCTACCAACGCCGACTGGATCGAACGGTACCGCCCCGCCATCGTCGAGCAGGAGCGACGGCTGGCCGGGATCGATGCGGCGATTGCGGCGGGCGGGCCGTTCCCGGGCACCGCGCCGGCGTTCGACGATCCCCCGGTGTATCGCCCGGGCAGCCCCGAGGGGAACACCGACGTGATCCACCTCGCCCAGCTCGCCGACAACGACGCGCACCCCACGGTCGATCTGTTCCCATGGGGCGTTCTGCGCACCGCGCGCAGCCGCGTCGCCCTCGCCGGACGCTGGGACCGCAGCCACTGGGAACTCGACGAGTTCCTGACCCGCGAACTCGCCGCCGGCGCCGACCTTCGATGGGTCGTCGTCTACAACGCCGGCAAGACGCTGGACGACCGGTACGCCGCCGAAGCCTGGTTCACCGACCTGGGCCGGGAGGAGGTGCTGTTCCACCTCCCGCCCAGCGGGCCTTGGTTCGACGAGTCGACGATGCGGGACGACCTGCTCCGGCGGCTCGCCCGGGCCACGGGCGGGATCTTCGAGGCGTCCCGGCCGTAGACGACACGATGGTCTGGGGGTGCCCTCGTGGGACCATCCCAGCTCCGTTCCGCGTCCACGATCCGCAGCCTCTGCCGGTCCTCCTGCTTCGTCGGGTTGCGAGGCTCGGCCGGCGGCGGTGCAGCGCGTGGTCGAGGGGCCGGCGAGCTCGGCGAACCGGACGGCTCGACCGAGGCGTCGGTCGGCCCAACGCACCTCAACCCGGATCCTCCTCAGCCCACACGTCTTTGCCGGTATCGTACACGTACACCTTCGTCTCGCGGTTCCGGCGCTCGCAGTCCGTCTCGTCCGCCAGCCCCTCGTCCTCGCCCGAACCCCCCTCCGGCGAGGGGACCTCCCGGCGCCACGACTCCTCGGACGGCGAAACACAGTCCTCGTCCCACTCGAACTCCTCGACGACGACGTCCGGGTGGTCGTCCCCCGAACGGTCCTCGAACCAGAACCACTGCTCCCGCGGCGCGGAGCCTTCGTCCTCGCCTTGCCAGACGCACCCCAGGCTGTGGCGATGCCCGACGGCGAGGTCGAGACCCAGGACGAGGACATCGAACGGCCGGTTCGTGCACTCGTAGAGCGCATGCTCGTCCGACATGTACTGCGCCAGGACCTCCAGACTCCCGTCGCGGTCGAAATCGTCGATCGCGACTCGCCGTGCACCCGGGTTGCAGCCGTCGATCCCGACAGTCTTCACCCCGTCGAGCCGGAGGGTCTCCGGGTCCAAGCATCCGGCCGCGTCGAGACGGCCGGAGAAGACGGCCACATCGAGGGCGTCCGCCGCGCAGCATTCCGGCTCGACGCCGGGGCTGATGCTCTTCCAGATGTGACACTCCCGCTCCGCCTCTGCCGGGTCGATCCCGCTGCTGCAGAGCCCCTCCGGATCCCCCTCGGGAACCTCGGCCAGACAGTCGGCCTCCCGGACCCGCATGCACCGCTCCAATGCCTCGTCTGCCTGCGCCTGCGCCGCCTGCCATGCGCCCCGTGCCTGCAGACGCGCCCGCCAGAGCGCGAACCGATCGACCGCGTAGACAGCGGCGATCACCACTTCGCCGGGGCCCGCCAGCGCCGATGCGACCTGCTTGTCGCCCAGGTTCCCCGCGGCCACGGGCGCTTCGACCTCGTAGTGGCCCTCGAGCAGCGCCCGGATCCGGTCCAGGTGCGCCTCGACGTCGAACCCGTCCTCCACGGAGACATCGTCCGGGGCCCCATCCTCTCCGCGGGCGTCGTCTCCTTGGGCGGCGTCACCTTCCCGCGATCGATCGTTCCGACCGGACGACGCGTCGGTCCGCGCCGGCGTCGCCGGCCCTCCAGTGCCGCCGTCCGGCCCGCCGGCCGCGATCACGGCGTCGGTCAACCGCTCGACGCCCCGTACCGCGGCCGCGGCCGCGGTCGAGTTCGCCTCGTTCGCCGCGCTCAGATTGGAGCGCCGGCATCCGCCGGCCGAGACGGCGACCAGGATCGGCAACCAACACAAAGCGCCCGTCACCCCCATTTCGCCATCTCTCCTGCTGTCGAGCGCAGGGAATCCGACGCCGGTTCGGTCTCCGCCGAAGCGTCGGCGCGTCCTGGCTTCACGGTCGGAACCGTAGCATCCGGGCCGGTTCGGGGCGACGGCGCGACACGCCGCGACACGCGCGCGACCGTTCCGGGAATCGACCCTTGACAGGCCTCTCGCGCGCTGTCTATCGTAGCTGCGCGGCCGGTCGTTGGCGTCTCGAGACCGACGCAGTCGTCAGGCGGAGGGAGGTATTCGGATGGACCACCCGAAGGACACGAAGCCCGAGCCGAAAACGGACGAGGAACGTCGCTCGGAGGATCTTTCCCGCCGCGAGATGATCGAGAAGGCCGGCAAGTACTCGTTCGCCGTCGTCGCCGCCGTCTTCGGGGGTCGTGCGCTGCAAGGGTGCGTCGAGGACGAGCCCGCGGGCTATGCGGGCTGCTACAACACCTGCCGATACGCCAACGACGGTGAATGTGACGACGGCGGCGTAGGTTCGTTGTACGAGGTGTGCGACTACGGAACCGACTGCGCCGATTGCGGCCCCCGCTCGGGCTACTCCAACGGCTACTCCAACGGCTACTCCAACGCCTACTCCAACGCCTACTCCAACAGCTACTCGAACTCGTACTACGAGTACTACAACGACCACTACTATGAGTACTACTACGAGTACTACAACGATTACGGAAACTTCGACAATTCCTGGTAGTCGGCGGCGGGGCGATTCGCAATCTCCTTCGTGGCATCGGTGAAGTTCCTCTTCGTGCACGGCTGGGGTGGATTCAGCCTGGCGGAGTGGTATTTCCGTGCGGCGCTCCGGTCGTCCTGCCCGCACGACGTCCGGATGCACGCGCTGGACATGCCGATGCACGGGATTCCGGGCACCGACCTTCTGGCGCGGGCGGTCGGGGTGCTGTCCCCCGGCGTCGTGGGCTTCTCCTGCCATTCGTGGACGATCCATGCGTTCCTCGAGGCCGCGTCGGTGGTGCGGCATCTGTGTCCCGAGGCGTACATCGTGTTCGGCGGTCCGCAGGTCGGATCGGTGCAGGCGGCCGCGAGGATCCTGGACCGGAGCGAGGCGGTCGACTTCGTGGTGCGCGGACCGGGGGAGGTCGCGCTGTGCCGGCTGCTGGCGTGGTTCGCGGGGGCGGAGTCGCTGGAGGAGGTGCCGGGTCTGTCGTACCGCGGGGACGAAGGGCTGCGGCACAACGAGCCGGCCGGAGGGCGCGGGTGGACGCGCGGGCCGATCTTCGAGTCCGCGAACACCGAGTTGGCCGAGCGGCTGGACGGGGTGACCGAGGTGTCCTACGAGACGCTGCGCGGCTGCCGGCGAAGCTGCCTGTACTGCCTGTACCCTTCCCCGCAGGGGGTCTCCCTGCTCGACGAGGCGCTGGTCTGTCGCGAGTTGGAGTGGCTGTGCGCGTTCGAGCTTCCCCACCTTCGCATGGCCGACTCGCACTTCGGCGGCTCGGCGCCCCGGGCGAAGCGGCTGCTGCGGCACCTGGCGCGGGTCAACCGCCGGACGAGCGTCAAGATCTACCCCGACCTGGAGCATCTGGACGACGAGTATCTCGGGCTGTTGCGGGACGCCCG
This sequence comes from Deltaproteobacteria bacterium, assembly GCA_016930215.1. Classification (GTDB taxonomy): domain Bacteria; phylum Myxococcota_A; class Polyangia; order DRWM01; family JAAZOP01; genus JAAZOP01. Next base: position 757 of record JAFGHH010000017.1, on the reverse strand, counting down.
TGCGGAAGTGACATCGATCGGCGTCGAGACCACCAACGCGCGGTCGCTGGCGGCCATCCGACGTCCGGGGGTCGACCGTCACCGCGAGATGGTCGGGGCGCTGCTCGGACGCTTCCCGGGAACGCCGGTGGATCTGATCGTGGGTCTTCCGGGGGACGACCCGGCGGGGCTCGAGCAGACCTTCCGCGACGTTCTCGACCTGGGCGCTTCGGCGGTGAATCTGTTCCGGCTGCAGATCTTCCCGGGAACGCCGCTCGCGGACGATCCGCCGGCCCATCTGGGCGCCGGATCGATCCGGTCGACCTCGACGGGCCAGGTCGTGTCGTCGCCGGGGTTCCCGCCGTCCTGCCAGGCCGAGGTCGGGCGTTCGATCCATGCCTTGCAGGTCGCGGCGCCGCTGGTGCGGGCCCGGCGGCTGCGGGCCCGCCAACGCCTCGGCTCGACGTTGTTCGACGACCTTCGCGGAGTGGATTCGGACGACCTGGCGGAGTGGGCGGCCGCGTTGCAGTCCCGGAGTCCGGTGCGGATGCTGCGCCGTCTCGAACGGCTGGCGGAGCGGGTCGCGGCCGGGGAGCCGGAGGAGGACCGGGCGGCGTGGCGGGACGCGGTGACGCTGGACGTCGTCGACCATCTGCGTCGGGTCTGCGCGACGGCCCGGCGACGCGGGTTCCGCTGGATGGACGACGAGCGGCCGCGACCGGTGTCCCGGGTCGTGCTCCGGCTCTCGGGCGGTCGGCGGGCGGTCTGGGACCTGCCG
>JAFGHH010000126.1 GCA_016930215.1 Deltaproteobacteria bacterium | reverse complement strand
GCACCCAGGACGCTCCGCCCCGGTCCAACAACTGCAACGACACGTACAGCCGGCCGCCGTCCTCCACCGCCCGGTGCATCTCGCAAATCCCGTCCACCCCGTCCGCCAGCGGCTCGAGGTCCACCGTCTGCTCCACCCCCGATAGGTCCCCCGCCGCGAAGACCAGCCCGTTCCGCTCGTACTGCGGCACCGCAACCTGCCCCACCGACAACGACACCGCGTCCTGCGGGTTCGTCCCGTCCTCCAACTCCAACGCCCCCAGAACCTCCACCCCCGACGCCGTCAGCCGCAACAGCCGCACCCGGTCCGACCCGAGCCGCTCCACCACGTGGAACGTCCCGCCCGGCGTCCCGTCGGCCGCCGGAACACACGACAACATCGCATCGCCGTGCACCGCCAACGCGTCCGTCACCACCACCGGCGTCCCACCCAGCGTGTCCAGGTCGATCAACGCCAGCCCGCCCGCCGAATAGTCGCTCGTCAACACCACCAGCGCGTTCATCGCCGCAGGAACGTCCGGAACGTCCCCGTCCGCCTCCACGTCCTCCACGTCCACTCCCCCGTCGTCCGCCGCGTCGATGTCCGACTCCACCCCCTCGTCCGCTTCCGCTTCCCCGGGAACGTCCGCGTCCGCGTCCGCGTCCGCGTCCGCTCCCACGTCGCCGTCCACCGGCGCGTCCGCGTCCGGATCGCCGTCGTCGTCGCCGCAGCCGACGCCGATCCCCAGCGACCAGCTCGCCGCCAACAGACACGCCGCTCCGCTCTTCCACCAACCATTCGCGTTCCGCATCGCCGCTTCCTCCCGCCGCCTGCATCCCGAGGCGACGTGGCTGCCGACGACCTGGGCGGAACACGTGCGGGCACCATCCCGCGGCGCCGCCCCGGCGCCGGAGCCGGAAAAAGAACGACCGACAAGGCAGGTCTCCTGGCTGACGCGTCGTCCTCCGGGCGGGCCTTCCCAGCGGGCCGACCGCTCTCGCAATCGGGTTCCGCCAGTGGCGTCTCGTCCACCCTTCGTCGGCGTTCACAGTGGCGGGGGCCGCGCCGGATTCCCACCGGCTTCCCTCGGGCCGTTCGACCCGGGCTCACCTGCCACCCTGCCGGTCACCCCGGAAACTAGGAGGTCCCCACGACCGAGTCAATGCCCGAAATCCTCCTGTCCCTACCAGAAACCCGAACGGCCCGTCATGGAGCGCGTCAACGGCCGGCGACCCGCACGACCACCGCCACTGGGACGTGTGTCGCCGGCTTCGTCGACCGGTCGAGCAGCGGCGATGGACGACCGCGCGGCGACTCCCGCGCACGTCGAGATCGATGACACCGCCGGCAAGGTCCTCTGGGCCTCGCGATCGGCCTCGGGCGGTCAAGCTGGAGACAATCGTCGAGAAGCGCGACTTCGCGCGCATCGGGAGCGCGGGCAGCCGACGCTGCCTTCTCCCACTGCTGTGCGGTCCTTCCCACTCGCGGAACGGAACGACGGTCGCGCGCCGCGCGATCGAAGGCCGCGCCTTGCCGCGAGCGTCTCCACACAGCGTCACGGAGCGTCACGCAGCGTCACGAAAAGTTGGCTATCCGTTGGCTATCGCCGTCCGCCTGATCCACGACCCTTGCCCCGCCTCGTCCCCGGCTTCGGCCGGGGGCGGGACGGTCGACGGACACCACCCTCTTCTTCCTTGCCTGCATCTGGCCCCGGTCGTTTCGCGTCCCTTCGCGGCTCTTCGCGATTCTTCGCGATTCTTCGCGATTCGCCTCCGTTGCGAACCACCTCATCCGCGGACCGCAGCTGGTAGACGGTCGCGCGCCCCCGGCCGATCGCGACGACGCGCCCTGCATCGCGCAGGGAGCGCAGGTCGGTCTGCAACGATCGCAGAGTGACGTCTTCGGCGAGTTTCTGCAGCAGGGCCGGGGCGCTCAGGGGCCCAAGGCGGCTCAGGATCTGCACGATCTTCGCTGCCCGTGGCCCAGGGACGGGCATCCGCGCCGGTGTCCTCTCGGCGTGTTGACTCGCCACGGGCCAGAACCGTACGACGACGGAGACGCCGGTGTCCTCGAACTCGGGCGCGGAACACCCGGCGCGCTCGCACTCCTCGATGATCTTGTTCGTTCCGCGACCCCATCGCTCGATCAGGCCCCGCCGATGGAACGTCGTGGCCACCAGAGGGTTGCGGGGCACGGAGTCGTGGGTCCCCTTCAATTTCTCGACCGTCACGCCGGGCGGCAGCGGGCCCGTGCTCGTCACCTCCAGGCGGTCGTCGTAGATCCCCAGGCTCACGGCGCCGCCGCCGACGGAGTAGTCCCGGTGGATGAAGCCGTTGACGAGCGCCTCCCTCACCGCGAGCGGTGGGTACCGCGGAATGTCGATCCTGGCCATCTGGCCCGGCACGAAGCGGCTCGCGACCGGGACGGTTTCGCGCAGAAACCGCTCGGCAAGGTCGAGCAGGTGGAAGGCGTTGCCGTCGTACTGGCGGTTGTCCAGGAACTCGCTCTTCGTCGTTCCGGCGAATCGTGCCAACCGCAGCTGGCCGATCGGGTACGTGACCCGGTCGTTCTCGCCGAACAGGATCACCGCCGCGCGCGTGAGACCGTCTCCGCCCAACAGGTCGAGACGCCGCAGCACCTGCTCAGGATGCTCGTCCGGCGTCGCGAAGAGCCGCTTCGTGGCGACGGCATCCCGCACGGCGCTGCGGATCTCGGCCGCGTCCAGTTCTTCGATGGTCCAGCCGTGCACCGGCCAGCCGTCCCAGGGCTTGCGGGCATGCAGCCGGTCGGCCACGCGCTGATCGAATTCGTCCCGGCTCATGCGCTGCGTCGTGCGCCCGACCCGCAGGCACGGCCGCCCGTCGAACGTGAACCGCCCGGGCTCGGCGGCGCGCACCTCGAGCACCACGACCGTTCGGCCCGACGGAAGGCCCAGCCGCGTCGTGGTCAACTCGGCCTTCGGCTCCAGCTTCCGCGACTCGTTCGCGATCTCGTTCAGCGTGCGGTCGGCGACGTCCTGGCCGAGGATCTCGCCGGCGTTCGTGACGCCGAACAGAACGGTGCCGCGGCCCTCCGCGTTCAGCATTCCGCAGAGGGACTCCATCGCCTCGCGCAGCTCGCCCGTCGACTTCTTGAACTCGAGGATGGGGCCTTCGCCCTGCTCGGCGAGCTTCTGGAGTTCGGCCAAGTCCATCGTCACCCTCCGGGCGGCTCGGATACTACCATCGCCGGTGGCGGACCGCAGCAGCCCGAACGGGATCGTCCCGAGCCGCTGCTGGCCGGGTCGGAGGGGCGATCGCGGACGCTGACCGGCTTCGCCGTTGGTGGATCCCCAGCTTTGTCGTAGCATTCGAATGCCGTCGCGCGGTTGAGACAACCTCTCGATTCCGTGAGGGATTCCCCACCGAAAGATCGCTGGCCGCCCACACCCTGCCCCACAGCACGTCGGTGCTCGTCGAGCCGTTCACGTCGGCGACGCGGATGCGGTTGACGATGAACGGATTCCAGCCCATCCTCGGTGGTGGAGGTGCGACGATGGCCCGTGCGAGCAGTCAGGAACCGGCCGACCTGAGTGGAGCGTTGAAACGGCTGGCCCGCGGTCGCCCGGTGTTCATTCGGCGGAAGGGCCGGAACGCCTACGTTCTGCTGTCGGCGGCTCGGTACCGGCGGATGCTGGAGCGCCTCGAGGATCTCGAGGACGCGGCGGACGCCGACCGTGCGATCCGGGAGTTCGAAGCGAGCGGCGAGAAAGCCGTCGCGTGGGAACAGGTCAAGCACGAGTTGGGGTTGGGGTAGCGCGTGCCGTATCGGGTCGAGTGGTCGCCACAGGCTTGGCGGGAGTTCCAGGTTCTTGACGGTGTGATCCAGCGGCGGCTCGCTGCGGCCGTCGACGGGCTGGCCCAGAACCCGCGCCCTCCGGGGGCGAAACGGATGCACGGCAGGGCTTCCGACGTCTGGCGGATCCGCGTCGGGGACTATCGCCTGCTGTACCAGATTCGCGGCGACGTGTTGGTCGTGTTCGTGGTGAAGGTGGGGCACCGGCGCGAGGTGTATCGCAGGCGCTGAGGGGCGCTCGTCCGCCACCGCCTCGTCGCCGCTGTGATCGTTGACCTTCCGGTCATGCCCGGAGGAGTGGAAACAAGCCGCGACGCGCGACCGTGGTCGCAGGGCCCTGCCGTTTCGCCGTTGGGAGGCCGGTCGGAATGCGAAGAGCCAACGTCTCGGAGCCGCCGGTGCCGTTCCCGAAGGGGTGGCCCCGGTTCGCGAAGTCCGCGATCCTCCACGCGCTCGCCCTGGCCCACTTCGTCATCACCCACGTCCGCGGCTGGTGCATCAACAGTCCGCTCGAGCGGGTCCGCCTTCGTGCCGAGAACGAGCGGCTCCGCTCCGAG
>JAFGHH010000125.1 GCA_016930215.1 Deltaproteobacteria bacterium | reverse complement strand
GTCGCCCCCGTTCGAGGCCCGGGAGCCGAAGGCGCTGGCGCCCCCGCCGCCCCCCGCCACCACCAGCGGCGTGCTCGGCGGCCGCATCACGAACGACCCGCCCCCGCCGCCCCCGCCGCAGCCGTCCATCCCGGCGGCCACGAACGGCGGCTGCTGGCCGACGACCACCGTCAGCGTCTCGCCCGGCGTCACCGGAACCGTCGTCACCACGCTCGCCCCCCGCCCGCCGGTCCAGGACCCGCTGTCGGCACCGGCCGCCCCGAGCGCCGTGATCTGGAGCGAGGTCACGCCGGGTGGCACCACGAACGACTGCGGCGCCCCCGAGTACTCGAAGACCACCGACCCCGGCCCGACATCGGCGTCGGCATCGGCGTCCGCGTCGGCATCGGCGTCCGCGTCGGCATCCGCATCGGCGTCGGCATCCGCATCGGCGTCGGCATCCGCATCGGCGTCCGCATCCGCGTCGGCGTCCGCGTCCGGTCCGAAGTCCGGAAGAACGTCGGCATCCGCGTCCGCGTCGGCGAAGCCGTCGTCGGATTCGTCCGGGGGCGCGTCGACGTCCGCGTCGCCGTCGGCCGTCTCGGCGGTCCCGTCCGTGCCGGTCTCGGCGTCCGCATCCGACAGGAGAGTGGGACCTTCGACCGCGGCACAGGCGGCGAACGTCCCCGTCATCAGGGCTGCCGCGAGCCTCAACCGGTTCTCGTGCATGGCATCCGCTCCCATGTGGTCCGCCGTGATCGGAGTCGAGCGTGGACGGCGGCCTGTCGGATCGCAGTCCAGCACGCGACGGCGGGGGACGCAAGCGCCGACGTCGTCGGAGGTCATCCGCGTCCGCGTCGGCGGTGGGGCGCGTTGGATGTGGCGGCGCATCGGGCGGGTGCGGTAGAGTCCGCGACCGACGGAGTAGAGGCCCGATGCCGCAACGTCCGCTGCCCGACCCGACCGATCCTGCGCGCCGCCTGGCGGCGCTGGCGAAGGCGCTGCCCGCCGCGGGGTTCCTCGGCTCGACCCTGCTGGCCTTCAACACGGCGCAGCTCGCCACGGTGGCGCTGCGGCCGTTCTCGCGGAAGCTGTTCCGGGGGTTCGGCCGCTGGGGCGCCGACACGTGGTGGGGCTGGTCGGTGACGCTGGCGGAGCGGCTGCACGGGACGCGCCTGGTGCTGACGGGCGACCCGGTGCCGCCGCGGGAGAGCGCGCTGGTGGTGACGAACCACCAGCAGATGGCCGACATCACGTTCCTGATGCAGTTCGCCCGCAGCAAGGGGCGGCTGGGCGACCTGCGGTGGTTCGTCAAGGACGTCCTCAAGTGGGTTCCCGGCGTCGGCTGGGGCCTGTACCTGCTCGGGACGTTCTTCGTGAAGCGTGACTGGGCGGCGGACCGGGCGGGCATCGAGCGGACGTTCGCGTCGTTCCGCCGCGACGGCGTGCCGCTGTGGCTGGTGCTGTTCGTGGAGGGGACGCGGGTCACGGAGGCGAAGCTGCCCCGCAGCCGGGAGCACGCGCGGAAGCAGGGGCGCCCGCCGCTGCGGCACCTGCTGTTCCCGCGGACCAAGGGGTTCGCGGGGTCGGTGATTGGCCTGCGCGAACAGCTCGACGCGGTCTACGACGTCACGATCGGCTACCCGGACGGCGTGCCGACGCTGTGGCAGTACATGCAGGGGTTTGCCGACCGTGCACACTTCCACGTGCGGCGCTACCCGATTTCCGGGCTGCCCGAGGACGAGCCGGGCCTGGCGCGGTGGCTGATCGACCGGTTCTACGAGAAGGACGAGTTGCTCGAGCGGTTCTACGCCGACGGGCGGTTCCCGGAAGACCGGTCGGTGCTCTAGTCGTGTCGGGCAGGGATCCGCCGCCGGCCGCGTCCCGCAAGGCGCGGATCGGATCCGGCGAGCGGGTCGCTACCGGGTCGGCACCGTCTCTTCCGGCTCGGGAGACTCGTCGCTCGGCGGGCCCTGGCCCCGTTCCTCCTTGCGCCGGGCGCGGCGCTCCTCCTTGTCCCGGCGCTTCTCCTGCCGCGACAACTCCTTCTGGCGCTTGGTGATCGAAGGTCGACCGCGCTGAGCCATCAGCCGTCCTCCATTCTACCCGCGCGCCCCCTGCGGGAATCGCTCGTTCGTGCTGCCATCGCTGGGTCCTCTCACCGGCGCCCCGCCGTGCGACGTCCTCGCCGCGCCGCGAGGGCCTCCATCCTTCGTTCGCGTGCACCTCGCTCGGGGGCGCAAGACAAGGGAGAAACTAGCACGTCGCGGGCGCGAAGTCCCGCCGAACCGACCGTCCGGTCCCGCCGCGGCGGCTACCCGCCGGCCGGCGGGATCGTGCCTCCGGCCGGCCCGCTGCGCGCACGGAGCGCCTGGAGCATCTCCAGGAGCTGCGGGGTCTCGCCCTCATGGCTGATCGCCAGCCGGAGGTTCAGCTCGGCGCCCTTGAAGTCCCCGTTGGCCACGGCGTCGAGCGTGGCCTGGTAGTAGCGCTGGGCGGCGGGGTTGCGCAGCGACTCGCGGGCGGTCTGCGGGCGCGCCACCGCCCACTCCTCGTCGTAGCGCAGGCGACCCTCCTTCAGCCCGGCGTCGTACGCGCGCCGGAGGTCGGGGTCGATCAGCACGCCGTAGGCCTCGGTCATCCGCTTGTAGATCGCGTAGACCCGGCCGCGCACCGGCTCCGGCGTCTCGCGGTGGCGGTCGGGATGGAGTTGGATCGAGCGGCGGTGGAACGCCTTGCGGATCACCTCCTGCGGGTCGTCCGGGTTGACCGCGAGGACCTGGTAGTACGAGCTCGTGTCGAGCGCTTCGAAGGCGCGCAGCACCGCTCCGGCCCAGCGCTGGAAGTCGGAGTCGTCCATGCTCCCCGTCAGCCTCCGAACAGCGTAAGCCGGATGCGTTGCGCGCGGCCGGTGTTGATATCGACCGCGGTGGCGCTGAAGATGCCGTCGGTGTCGAGCTCGAAGGTGACCTTGACCGAAACGGAGCCGCGAGGTCCGTGCGGAAGGTCCTCGAGCGTCATCTCGCCGAGCACGACGTTCTCGTCGACCTTCTTCCCCTCCCCCTGGCAGACCCGGATCAACACCGTGGTCTGGTCGTCGGATGTGGTGGCGAACAGCCGGCTTTTCTCCACCGGCACCTGCGAGTTGCGCCGGATGATCGCCTCGACGTTGCCGCCGACGGTCTGGATCCCGAGCGTCATCGGCGTGACGTCGATCAGCACGGGGGCGGGGCGCGGGGCCGCCGCCCGGCCGGAGAGGATCGACTGCATCGCCTCGGCCTGCAGGGCGGGCATCGAGCCGACCGAGAGCGACGGCGGGAGCGGCATCCGGGCGCCGCCGGCCGGGGACCCGGGGTGGGGGGCGGGCAACCCGAGGCCCCGGGGCGGTTCGAGCGTCATGCGGAGGTCGCGGGTGCCTCGCGGCGGCGCCGGGGCCTGCAACGGTACCGCCTGCAGCGGACCCTCGCGCGCCGGTTCCTCCACGGGCAGCGAGGTCTCCGGGACGGCCGCGGGCACACCGAGTGCCGGCGTTGGGGTCTCGGCGCGGATGCCGGCCGCGACCTGCGCCGGGACCGGCCACATCGTCGGCCCGCCGACCAGCGAGAAGGCCTGGATCGCCGCCCCCAGCGACACGACGGTGTCGGGCTGGAGCTTGTCGAGCGGCGGGCGGAGGAAGTACTTGGTCACCCGCTCGCGCAGCAGCGGGACGCGGGTCGTGCCGCCGACCAGGATGATCTGGTCGATCGAGGTCAGCGTGCAGTCGGCAAGCCGCAACGCCTCGTCGCAGACGTCGAAGCTCATGTCGACCAGGTCCCCGCACGCCTCGTTGAACTGCTCGCGGCTCATCTCGAACTGGAAATCGACACGGCGTCCCGCGATCTCCACGCCGCGCTCGGTGAAGCCCGCCACCAGCCAGTCCGACAACTGGCACTTGATCCGCTCGGCCGCCAGGAACATCCGCTGATGGAACTCGCCGTTCTCCCGCGGGTGCAACCCGGTCTGGGCCTGGAACGCCTTGGCCATGCGGTCGAAGATCCGCTTGTCGAAGTCGTCGCCGCCGAGCAGCGTGTTCCCGGCCGTGGCCAGCACCTCGTAGACCTGCCCCCGCAGCTCGAGGATCGTCATGTCGAAGGTGCCGCCGCCGAAATCGTAGACCGCGATCCGCTCGTTCTCGCCGCTCCGCTCCAGACCGTACGCCAGCGCCGCCGCCGTCGGCTCGTTGACGACCCGCAACACCTCGAACCCGGCCCGCTCCCCCGCCTGGCGCGTCGTCGTCCGCTGGACGTCGTTGAAGTTCGCCGGGACCGTGATCACCGCCTGCGGCACCGGCAGCCCCGTCGCCTGCTCGGCCACCTTCTTGAGGTACGCCAGGATCATCCCCCCGACGTCGGTCAAGGTGTAGTCGCGGCCGTGCGCCCGAATCGTCGGGACGCCGTTCTCCCCGGCGTGGATGCGGAACGGATAGGCCGCCGCGGCCCAGGAGTTCTCCTCCCGCCGCATGTCTCGGCCGATGAACCGCTTGGTGGAGAAGAACGTGTTCTCCGGATCGAGCACCAGGCGTTCCTTGGCCCGCTGCCCCACCAGGATCCGCCCGTCGGGCAGGATCGAGACCACCGACGGGATGATCCCGTGGCCCTGGGTGTCCCGCAGCAGCCGCGGCTGCCCGTCGGGCATGCCGACGGAAGCCAGGCTCGTGGTCGTCCCCAGGTCGATCCCGACGGCAAGCCCCTTGGACACGAGCGGAAGCCTAGCAGCAGATCGGTCCCGATTCCAAGTCACGGCCGTCGGTCGCCGTCCGCGGGCGGGTCGTCGGCGGCCGGCCGTCGACGGGCGATCGGCGGGCTCGCGGTCTTGGGCCGGTCAGGTCTCGTCGTCGGTCGGACCGCCGCCGCCGTCGGCGGCCCCCGCGTCGCCGGTCGCGGCCGCGCCGTCGTCGGACTGCGGCTCCGCCGCCGGTTCGGCCGTCGCCGCGACGCCCTCGCCGGCCGCCTCGCCGTTCTCCTCGGCCTCGGCCCACTTCTCCACCGCCACGATCCGCTCGTGCTCCCCGAGACGGATGATGCGGACGCCCTGGGTGTTGCGGCCGATGCAGGAGATCTCGCGGACCCGGCAGCGCAACACCGTGCCGGCATCGCTGATCAGCATGATGTGGTCGGCCTCGCCGACGGTGAGCTGGCCGACCACCGGGCCGTTGCGCTCGGTGGTCTTGATGTCGATCAGCCCCTTGCCGCCGCGGTTCTGCGGACGGTACTCGGTGACCCGCGTGCGTTTGCCGTAGCCGTGGGCGCAGACGGTGAGGATCGCGGCGTCGGGGTCGACCTCGCCCGGCGGCGCACACTCGACCGGCGCCTCGACCGGCGCCTCGCCCTCCTCTGCCGCCGGCTCCTCGGCCTCCGCCGGCGCCTCGTCGGGGTCCGGCGGCGGCGGTTCCGACATGATCGCCGTCGCGCCGCGGGGCAGCGCTTCCATCGAGACGACGACGTCGCCCTCGCCGAGCGAGATCCCGCGGACGCCGCGGCTGGCGCGGCCCATCGGCCGCGCCTGCGCCTCGGGGAAGCGGATCGCCAGGCCGCCGCTGGTGCCGAGCAGGATGTCGCCGTGGCCTTGGGTCAGGGTGGCGCCGACGAGCTGGTCGTCCTCGTCGAGGACGAGGCCGACGATGCCCTTCTGGCGGGCGGCGGAGGCGTACTCGAGCAGCGACGTCTTCTTGACGTAGCCCTTGCGGGTGGCGGTGACGACGAAGCGGCCCTCGGCGAACGTGCCGACCGGCAGGATCGCCGCAACCTTCTCGTCGGGCTCCATGCCGACGAAGTTGACGATCGCGCGCCCCTTGGCCGCGCGGCCGCCCTCGGGGACGTCGTAGACCTTCTTGGCGTAGACGCGGCCGCGGTCGGAGAAGAACAGCACGTGGTCGTGGGTCGAGGCGACGAACAGGTCGCGGACGAAGTCCTCCTCTCGAACGTCCATCCCGGTGACCCCGCGTCCGCCGCGACGCTGCGCGCGGTACTGGTGGGCCGCGTTGCGCTTGATGTAGCCCTGGTGGGAGATCGTCACCACCATGTCCTCGCGCTGGATGATGTCCTCGAGGTCGATATCGCCGACGTCGGCGACGATCTCCGTACGCCGGGCGCCGGCGTGGGCCTTGGCCACCGCCTCGAGCTCCTCGACGATCATCGCGTCGAGGAGCTTGTCGTCGGCGAGGATCGCCTTGAGCCGGGCGATCTCCTGGTGCAGCGCGTCCAGCTCGGCCACGATCTTCTCGCGCTCGAGGCCGGTGAGCCGGGCGAGGCGCATGTCGAGGATCGCCTGCGCCTGCTTCTCGGAGAGCTCGAACCGCTCCATCAGGTTCGTCCGCGCCTCGGGCGTCGTCGCCGACGCACGGATGACCTGGATCACTTCATCGATGTGGTCGATCGCCTTGAGCAGCCCCTCGAGGATGTGGGCCTGGGCCTCGGCCTGCGCCAGCTCCCAGCGGCAGCGGCGCGTCACCACCACGCGGCGGTGGTCGATGAAGCGCAGGAGCGCCTCGCGCGCCGACAGCACCAGCGGGCGGCCGTCGACGATCGAGAGGTTGATCACGCCGAAGCTGGTCTGCAGCGGGGTCAGCTTGAACAGCTGGTTCAGCACGACCTGGCCGACCGCCTCGCGCTTCAGCTCGACCACCACGCGGATCCCGTCGCGGTCCGACTCGTCCCGCAGGTCGGAGATCCCCTGCACGCGCTTCTCCCGCACCAGCTCGGCGATCTTCTCGATCAGCCGGGCCTTGTTCACCTGGTACGGGATCTCCGTGACGATGATCGTCTCGCGCCCGGTCTTCGGATGCTCCTCGATGCGCGCCCGGCCCCGGGTCACGATCGAGCCGCGCCCGGTACGCATCGCCTGGAGCACGCCGGCGGTGCCGCAGATCAACCCGCCGGTCGGGAAGTCCGGCCCCGGCAGGATCTGGAACAGCTCGTCGTCCGGAACCTCGGGGTCCCGGACCAGCCGCACCGTCGCCGCCACCACCTCCCCCAGGTTGTGCGGCGGGATGTTCGTCGCCATGCCGACCGCGATCCCGTTCGACCCGTTGACCAGCAGGTTGGGGAACTTCGCCGGCAGGACCAGCGGCTCCTCCAGCGAATCGTCGTAGTTCGTCCCCCACTCGACGGTCTCCTTCTCCAGGTCCGCCAGCAGCTCCGAGGCCAGCCGGTGCAGCCGGACCTCCGTGTACCGCATCGCGGCCGGCGGGTCGCCGTCGACCGAGCCGAAATTCCCCTGCCCGTCGACCAGCATGTGGCGCATCGAGAAGTCCTGCGCCATCCGCACCAGCGCGTCGTAGACCGCCGTGTCGCCGTGCGGGTGGTACTTGCCGATCACGTCGCCGACCACCCGCGCCGACTTCTTGTAGGCCTGGTTCCAGAAGTTCTTCATCTCGTACATCGCGTAGAGGATCCGGCGATGTACCGGCTTCAAGCCGTCCCGCACGTCCGGGATCGCACGCCCTACGATCACGCTCATCGCGTAGTCCAGGTACGCGCTGCGCATCTCCCGGTCGATCGCCACGGTCGTCAGATCGTCCGGCGGCGGAGGCGGAGGCACCGACATCTTGCCCGCCTCCGGCGGCACCGTGTTGGACCCGTTTCCTTCCATCCCCGCGCTCGCTCCACCCCCGAATCCGACCGCCGAGTCTACTCGCTGAACAAACGAAGCGTCAATCGCTCCCGACCATCACCAACCCCGGACGAAGACCCGCGAACCCGCTCGACCCGCGGGCCGGAGGCATGACACGGAGGCGTGGTCCGAGGCGCGTCGGGGCCGCCCTCGGGCTCCCCCAGGCCCCCTCGCCCGCTGCCCGCCAACCCGGGATCCCGACCGACAACCAGGTTGGCACCCCCGATCCCCCGACCCGACTTCGAAGACCGCCGAGGTCCCATGCCTCAACCATTTGTTATCATGTACGCAACCGGAACCGTCCGGCCATCCGACGTTCCCTGCTGGACAGCGGCATGGAGGGTGCTACACGATCCCCGTGATGCGGAAGGTCCGCGCCGTCGTCCTGTCAATCGCCGTCGCCGTGCTGACCGTCCCGGGCGGAGGCTGCAACACCCCGACCCTGCCGATCCCGCCCCCGATCGTCCAGCAGCCGCTGGTGGCCGATCCGGCCACCGGCCTGGTCACCATCGTCATCGAGGACTCGATCCCCGAACGGGTCACACACGCGCTGGCGCTCAACGACTCCACCCAGCACGGCGTGGTCGAGGCGCGACGGGTGACCGGCGGGTTCGAGCTGCAACTGCCGGCCGAGGCGGGTGACTACGTCTACTGCTACTACATGCTGCAGTTCACCGAGCTGAGCCTGGGCACGACGGCGATCCTGGTGCACTAGGGTACGACGGTCGAGCGCCTCGAGCCTGCTACGACCCCGGCTGCGTGACGCCCCATCGGACGACGCAGCCGAGCTGCAGCTGGAGGAGCCCGAGCAGGCGATCGGCGGAAGCCTCGACGGCGGCGCCGACCACGTCCAGGTAGCCGAGCACCGCGGCGCGCACGCCGACGTCGAGGAACTGGGTCTTGCGCAACGAGGAGACGGCGAAGCCGAGAATCACGTTCCCGGCGTGGTCGCCGTCGAGGTAGGCGTAGCCGAGCCCGGGAAGGATCGAGATTTCGAAATCGAGCGCCGGGCAGACGCGGGGAACGGAGGCGCAGATGTTGAACGTGATCGGGACGAGCACGTCGAAGTGCGCGTAGAAGCCGCCGACGGCGCCGCCGCCGCGTTCCTGCATTCCGCCGAGGCCGAGGCCGAGCTCGATGCCGTAGCGGCGGGTGAGGTCCCAGGCGAAGCCGCCGGCGAACCCGGCGCCGAAACCGTCGGTTCCCACGGCTCCGACGGCGAACGAGCCGGAGGCGTGCTTGCGGTCGGCCTCGGGCGCCCCGCCGATCAGGCCGACGTCGGGCGCGTCGCCCTCGCCCCGTTCCCGGACGGCTTCCTGGGCGGACGCGGGCGCGACGACGAGCGACCCCAGGAGCAAGGCGGCCAGGGTCGCCGAACCGGCCCGTCCCGCGCCGCCGAACTCCACCGGCACCCGAGGCACCATCGTCCCGGACTCTATCACAATCCGGAGCGCGGGCTACCCTTCGCGCGCCGCCACATCTCTTCGAGTTGGTCGAGCGTCCGGCGGGCGTCGCCGTCGGGGGCCAGCGGCCTCCCCTCCGCCTCGCCCTGCGCCTCCATCGCCTCGAAGCGGGCGCGGAACCGTCCCGCCCCCTCGCGCAGCGCCTCCTCGGGGTCGTGGCCCAGGTGGCGGCCCATTTGCGCGACGGTGAACAGCACGTCGCCCAACTCCTTGCGGACCGCCTCGCAGTCGCCGGACGCCGTCGCCGCATCCAGCTCGGCCAGCTCCTCGTCGAGTTTCTCCCGGACGCCGGCCGCGTCGGCCCAGTCGAAGCCGATCCGCGCGGCGCGCTCGCCGAGCTTGGCGGACTGGCGGAGCATCGGCATCCCCGTGGGAATTCCGTCGAGCAGCGAGGCGCGCTTCTTCTCGGTCCGCTTCACCTCGTCCCACCGCCGCTCGACCTCCGCCGGCGTCCGCGCCGCGGCCCCCTCGCCGAAGACGTGGGGGTGCCGGCGCACGACCTTGTCGGCGATGCCGCGGGCGACGTCGTCGAGATCCCAGCGGCCGGCGGCGCGGGCCAGCTCGGCGTGGAACACCACCTGCAGCAGCACGTCGCCCAGCTCCTCGCGGATCGCCGCGTCGTCCTCGCGGTCGATGGCGTCGAGCAGCTCGTAGGCCTCCTCGACGAGGTAGGGTTTGAGGGAGCGGTGGGACTGTGCGCGGTCCCACGGGCAGCCGTCGGGCTCGAGCAGCCGGCGCATGACGGCGACGAAGCGCTCCACGGGCGGCAGGTCTTCGGGCGGTGCGGCGCGTCCCATGACGGCGGCTTGTAGCGAAGCCGGGCGGTGGACGCAAGCGGACCGCGACGGCCGCCCACGGCGACGGTCGGAACGAAGCCGTGCCGGTACGACACCCCCGACTCGGCACGGAGTTCGCTTGTCAGGCGGCGCGATCGGTGGTAGTCCTCGCCCCGCCAGGAGGTGCGGCAAGGATGCCCGAGATTCCGGGAAGCACGATCAACGCCAACTGCAAGAAGTGCGATGCCGACACCCCGCACACGGTGCTCGAGGTGATCGAGGGCGGCAAGCGGATCGGCAAGGTCCGCTGCGACAAGTGCCGCGACGAACACCCGTTCCGGCGGCCGAAGACCGCGGCCGCCCGGCCGAAGAGCAAGGCGGTCAAGCCGGCCCGGCCGCGGCGTCCGTCGAAGTCCCGGGGTCCCGGGGAGATCCCGGCGGAGGAGGCGTGGCGCCAGGTCGAGGCGATGGTCCAGGCGGCGGCCAAGCAACCGTACGAGATGGACAAGTCGTACGACAAGGGCGAGGTGATCGAGCACCCGCAGTTCGGGGTCGGCGTCGTGGTCAACGTGCTGTCGCCGACCAAGGTCGAGGTGCTGTTTCCCGACGTCCGCCGCAAGCTCGTCTGCGGCCAGCAGCCGGTCCACTAGCCGGCGGCGGCGCCCTCCCCTGCCCCCGTGACCTCCCGCAAGGCCGGCAGCCGCACCCGCGAACGCGACGACCTCGCGCTGTTCAAGGCCGCCGCCGACGACGACCCGTCCCTCCAGCCGCTCGCCGCCCGCATGCGCCCCCTGACCCTCGACGAGGTCGAGGGGCAGGACGAGCTGCTGGCGCCGGGCAAGGCGCTGCGCGAGGCGATCGCCCGCGACCGGGTGCCGTCGATGGTCCTGTGGGGCCCCCCGGGCTCCGGCAAGACCACCCTGGCGCGCATCGTCGCCGAGGCGACGCGAGCGCGGTTCGAGCCGCTGTCCGCCGTGCTGGCCGGCGTGGCGGACCTGCGCGAGGTCGTCCGGACCGCCGAGGAGCAGCGCGCGCTGCACCGCCGCCGGACGATCGTGTTCATCGACGAGATCCACCGCTTCAACCGGGCCCAGCAGGACGCGTTGCTGCCGCACGTCGAGGCGGGGACGATCACGCTGATCGGCGCCACCACCGAGAACCCGTCGTTCGCCGTCAACGCCGCCCTGCTCTCCCGCCTGCACGTGTTCCGGCTCGAGCCGCTGCCGCGCGCGGCCGTCCTGCGGCTGCTCCGGCGGGCGGTCGAGGACGAGCGGCGCGGGCTGCGCGCCGACGGCCTGGCCGTCGCCGAGGACGCCCTCGAGACGATCGCCGACCGGGCTTTCGGCGACGCCCGCCGCGCCCTCAACACCCTCGAGACCGTCTCCGCCTTCGTCCGCGCCCGCGGCGGCGACCGCGTGGGCCTCGAGGACCTGCGGGCCGCCGAGGAGGCGCCGACCTTCCGGCACGACAAGTCGCAGGACGCGCACTACGACCTGTCCTCCGCATTCATCAAGAGCCTGCGCGGCTCCGATCCCGACGCCGCCGTCTACTACCTGGTGCGGATGGTCGAGGCCGGGGACGACCCGCTGTTCCTCCTGCGGAGAATGCTGATCTTCGCCTCGGAGGACGTCGGCCTCGCCGACCCCGCCGCGATTCAGCGCGTCGCCGCGCTCGACCAGGCCTTCCAGCGCGTCGGCCTTCCCGAGGGGCTCCTCACCCTGACCCAGGCCGCGCTGTACCTCGCGCTCTGCCCCAAGTCGAACTCGGTCCTCGGCGCGATGAACGGCGCGCGCGAGGAGGTCGCTCGCAGCGGCCCCGTCGAGATCCCGCTCAAACTCCGCAACGCCCCCACCGGCCTGATGAAGGGGCTCGGGTACGGCTCCGGCTACCGCTATCCGCACGACGAGCCGGGACACGTGGCGCGCGCCGAACGGTACCTGCCGGACGGTGCGGGGGCGCCGACGTTCTACGAACCGGGGGAGAACGCCTGGGAGCAACGCGCCGTCGAGCGGCTCCGGCAGCTCGGCGCCTGGCCCCCCGCACACCGCCGCGACCCCGGCGACCCGGAGCCGAACCGCTAGGCCCGGGGCGACACCACCGTCACGGCCGCTGCGGCGGGACGGCCACCACCGAGGCCCGCTCGCCGGTCTCGAAGAAGGCGCGCAGCTTGATCACGTCGTCGACCTCCCCGAGCACGATCAGCACGACGCCGGCAGTGAGGACGTAGTCGGGACCCGGGTTGTAGGTGTAGCGGTCGGGCTCCGGCTCCCAGGCGGCAATCACCAGCAGCTGGGTGATGCGGCGGATCGGGGCGTGGCGGAGCGGCTGGCCGACGAGCGGCGAGCTCGGCGGCACCGGGACCTCCTCGATGCGCAGGTTCCGCTCGCGGTCGCGCAGCATCTTGTCGAGGAACTCCACCACGGTCGGCCGGATCAGCTCGGAGACCATCCGCATCCCGCCGATGGCGTTGGGCGAAACCACGCGATGGGCGCCGGCCTTGAGCAGCTTGGGCGCCGTGGCCACCTCGATGGCCCGCGCCACGATCCGCAGCTTGGGATTGATCTGGCGCGCCGAGACGGTGACGAACAGGTTGTCCTTGTCCGTCGGCAGCGCCGTCACCAACCCCATCGCGTGGGCGATGCCGGCCTGGTGGAGCACGTCGTCGTCGGTGGCATCGCCCTGGACGTGCCGCACCTTGTCCTTGCCGAACTCGGTGTCGAGACGTCCCAGACGCTCGGCATCCCGCTCGATCACCACGAACGTGCGCTTGGTCGCGACCAACTCGCGAACGACGGTGATTCCCGTCGACCCGGTTCCGCACACGATGATGTGATCTTTCATCTTTCGGATCGCCTTTCGCATCCGCGCCCGCCGGAGGACGTGCCGCAGGTCTTCCTCGACGAACAACGCGATCAAGACCGAGCTGGCGTAGACCATGGCGCCCGCCCCCAGCAGGATGACCGCCATCGTGAAGCCCTCGGCTCCGGGGATGTTCCGCACCGGGAAGACCTCGGTGTAGCCCACCGAGGCCACGGTGATCACCGTCATGTACAGGCAGTCCCAGTAGTTCCAGTCGTGACCCGCCCCGCTCCCGATCCAGTGGTACCCGAACGTTCCGACCAGGAGCACCGCGCCGAGCAGCAGAAGTGCGCGCGACAACCGGCGGTAGATCTCGCGGAAAAGCACGACTCAGTACGATACGCCCGTGCCCGCTTCCCGTCAATCGTGTAAAATCGTGTATTTAGAAACGGGGCGGCGCGCCGCCCGGAATCGAGAGCACCGGAACGCCGCCGCTCACGCCAGGTAGAGGATCCCGAGGATCGCCGCGCCGTACAGCACGCCGCTCACCAGGACCAGCGGGTCGCGCAGCATCGCGTCGGTCGGCGACTCGCCCCCGTGCGGCCGCCGGACCAGCCACCAGAAGCGGGCCAGGCCCAGCGCCGGGAACGGCGTCGTCAGCACCAGCAGGGACGTGCCGAAGAACTCGCGCGTGTGCGGCGCCAGGGTGTAGGCCGCGTAGGCGCCCAGCGTCGCCAGCCCCGTCGCGGCCATCAGCGCGCGGATCGCGCCCGCGCTGTAGCGCAGCAGCACCGGCCGCCGCTCGCCCGCCTTCTCCCCGGCCGTCCGCAGCTCGTGCGCCCGCTTCCCGAGCGCCAGGAACAGTGCCAGCAGGAACGTGCAGGCCAGCAGCCAGGACGACGCCCGGACGTCGGAGGCCAGCGAGCCGCCGAGCACGCGCAGGACGAAGCCGGAGGCGATGATCAGCACATCGACGAACACCACCTCCTTGAGGTACGCCGAGTAGGCCAGGTTGAGCAGCAGGTAGGCCGAGGCGACGATCGAGAAGCCGACGCCGAGCACCGCGGCGCCGCCGATCGAGACGGCGATCAGCCCCACGGCCACCGCCGAGGCGACCCGCGGCGGGACCTTGCCCGAGGCCACCGGCCGGTTGCGCTTGGTCGGATGGGCGCGGTCCTTCTCCGCGTCGAGCACGTCGTTGATCGCATAGACCGAGCCGGAGAGCAGGCAGAACACCAGCATCGCCGCCACCGCGCGCAGCGTGATCCCGTGCTCGCCCAGGTGCCGCGAGAACACCAGCGGCGCCAGGACGAAGACGTTCTTCACCCACTGGTGCGGCCGCAGCGTGCGGAAGATCCCGAACAGCATCCGTCGTCCCGCGCTCCCGCTTGCCCCGCCCCCCGGCGCCTTGCCCCGGACTCGGCGAGGAGATTGACCATAGCACGCCCCCCGCCTATGCTCGCAAACTCCCGGAACGCCGGATCTCCCGGCGCGACGGGCGCGCGGGAGCGATGGCGAGGAAGACGACCACACACCGCCGGAAGAAGTCGGCCGCGCCGACCGCGCCGCGGCCTGAGCAGGAGCTGGTGGTGCCCGGCGAGGGGGAGCCCGAGGCGCCCGCGGAGCCTTCGGACGACGACGAGTCGGTGCCGGACCCCGAGCCCTCCGGGAAGCCCCGCAGCCGCTCCAGCCGCGTCTCCGACCCCGCCTCGCTCGACGAGCTGGGCTCCGCCGGGAGCGCCGACGAGGACGAGGGCTCCGCCGGGCCGATCGCACCCTACGACGCGCTCGGGGCCTATCTCCGCGAGATCCACCGCTACGCGCTGCTGAGCCAGGACGAGGAGAAGGAGCTGGCCCAGCGCTACTGGGAGCAGCAGGACGTCGACGCCGCGGCCCGGCTGGTGACGGCCAACCTGCGGCTGGTGGTCAAGATCGCCTTCGAGTACCGCCGGGCGTACCGCAACGTGATGGACCTGATCCAGGAGGGGAACATCGGCCTGATGCAGGCCGTGAAGAAGTTCGACCCCTACCGCGGCGTCAAGCTCTCGACCTACGCCTCGTGGTGGATCCGCGCCTACATCCTCCGCTACCTGCTCAACAACTGGCGCCTCGTGAAGATCGGCACGACCCAGGCCCAGCGCCGCCTGTTCTTCAATCTGTCCAAGGAGAAGCGCCGCCTCGAGGCGCTCGGGGTCGATGCCACCCCCGAGAAGATCGCCGAGGGGCTGCAGGTCACCACGGACGAGGTGATCGAGATGGACCGGCGGCTGGCGGCTCCCGAAGCCTCGCTGGACGCTCCCGCCCGCTCCGCCGGCTCCGCCGAGGGCGACCGCGGCGCCTCGCGCCTCGACCTGCTCTCCAACGAGGACGTCCCCACCGACGAGGCGCTGGCCCTGTCGCAGTTCAACGACGAGCTGCACGCCAAGGTCTCCGCGTTCGCCGAGACGCTGGCCGGCCGCGAGGCCGACGTGTTCCGCAACCGCCTGTGGGCCGACGCCCCCGAGACGCTCCAGGAGATCGGCGACCGCTACGGCCTGACCCGCGAGGGCGTGCGGCAGATCGAGAAGCGGATCCTCGTGCGCCTGCGGAAGTACCTCGAAGAGGAGATGGGCGAGTATCTTGAGTTCCACACCTGAGCGCGGCGTCCTGTGGCTCGTCGCCACCCCGATCGGCAACCTCGCCGACCTGACCGACCGCGCCGTCGAGGCGCTGCGCCGCGCCGACCTGATCCTCGCCGAGGACACGCGGCGCACGCGCACCCTCCTGTCCCGCTTCGACATCCATCGGCCGCTCGAGTCGTTCGACGCCCACAAGGAACGCCGCGCGGCCGAACGAATCGTCGAGCGGCTGGCGGGCGGCGCGGCCGTCGCGCTGGTCTCGGACGCGGGGACGCCCGGCGTGTCGGACCCCGGCGCGCGCCTCGTCCGCCTCGCCCTCGCCGCCGGCCTGCGGGTCTCGCCGATCCCCGGCGCCTCCGCGGTGGCCTGCGCGGCGGCGGCGGCGGGCGTCGAAGGCCCCTTCCGGTTCGGCGGCTTCCTGACCCGCAAGGGGGCCGCGCGGCGGCGCGAGCTGGCGGCGCTCCGGGCCGAGACGGTCCCGGTGGTGCTGTTCGAGTCGCCCCGGCGCCTCGGCGAGACGCTGACGGAGCTGGCTGGCGAGCTGGGCGCCGAACGAGGGGCCGTGGTCTGCCGCGAGCTCACGAAACTGCACGAAGAGATCGTGGCGGGCACTCTGGAATCGTTAGCTTCCCGGTTCTCCGGCGAGGTCCTCGGCGAGGTCACGTTCGTGGTCTTCCCGGCGGAGCTCGAGGCGGGCGAAGCGGTGTTCCGGGAGGCCGACCGCCCCTCCATCGCCCCGCGGGTCCTGGCCGCCCGGCTGCGCGAGGAAGGGTTGGCGCCCAGCCGCATCTCCCGGGTGCTCGAGGACCTGCTCGGCCTGCCCCATAAGGAAGCCTACCGGATCGCGCACGAGGGGCCGTAGGGCCGGCTCCTCTCCGGAAGCGGCGCCCCCGCACCGCGAACGGCCCCTGCCGACGCTCGGTTGCGTCGTCGTGCCCTTCGCGGCATGATCGGCCCCGGAGAGGGTTCCCCGATGAAGACTCCGCCCCTCGCCCTTGTGCTTCTGGCCGCGCCCGGCGCATCCACCGCCTGCTACTCGTCCTTTCCGGGCACGGGGGACGCCGCCGTCGAGGA
This sequence comes from Deltaproteobacteria bacterium, assembly GCA_016930215.1. Lineage (GTDB taxonomy): Bacteria > Myxococcota_A > Polyangia > DRWM01 > JAAZOP01 > JAAZOP01. The sequence continues at coordinate 4,673 of JAFGHH010000125.1, read as the reverse complement.
CCGCTCCGGCGATCTGGTTCCCGACGTCCGGCCGGACTCCCCGCCCGAGGTCGTCCCCGACGTCCGACCCGATGCCCCGCCGGCGGGGATCGACCTGATTCTGCGGAACGTGTCGGACCCGGAGGACGGGCAGACGTTCTACCTCATGGCCTGGCCCTGGGGCGGAGACGACGTCGAGTACCCCTACGAGGTGCTGCGCGTCACGGGCGCGATGGCGGAGATCCTGCATCTGTACCACCCCTGGTGCACGGTGGACTGCGACGACGTGGTCGAGCCGATGGACTGTTGCATCGATTGCGTTCCGCCGTGGGCCGAGAGCCTGTTGGTCCTCCCGCCGGGCAGGTCCTGGTCCCACCACTGGGACGGCACGCTGTTCCGGGTCACGATGGAGCCTTGCGAGTGCGGCTGCAGCGAGCGATTCCTCGCCGGCCCCGGCAACTACGTCTTCACCATCTGCGCCTACACGGAGATGATCTGCCACGAGGGGAGTTGCGTCCCGGACGAGAACGGCATCGTCTGGAACGCGGGGGTCACGGGCGACTACGTCTGTTTCCGCCAGGAACTCGTCCTGCCCGACGACGACGGCCGCGTGTTCTACTTCGATTTCCCCGTGCTGCCGTGAGCCGCCGCTTGACCGGGACCGGCGCGTGGAGCAACCTGGGACCCGTGCGCGCGAGAGAGCCACGACGACCGCGCAGAGACGCCGGCCGGCCGACCCGGGCACCGCTCGCTCTGCTGCTCCTGGGGCTCGCGGCCTGCGCCGAGGGCACGGGCGGCACGCCCGACGCGACTCCGGACGGCGGCGGGCCCGACGCCGACGCGCCGGACGCTCCGCTCCCCGAGGCCGCCGACGGGTCCGACTCCGTCCTTCCCGACGCCGACGTCCCCGACGCGGTGCTTCCCGACGCCGACGTCTTCGCCGAGGCCGAGGCGGAGGCGGGCGTCGACGCCGACGCGGCCGACACCGTTCCCGACGTCCCGGCGGGCTGTCCCGAACTCGCGGCGCTGCGCGACACGCCGAGCGACTCGAGCGCTGCGCTGCAGGCGTGCATCGACCGCACGCCGGAGGGCGGAACGCTCGAGCTCGAGCCGGGGCGCTACTCGCTGGCCGCCCAGCTGCGGCTCGACCGCGCGATCACGCTCGGCACGCGCGGCCGGGCCGGCACCGCGGCGTGCACCGCCGACGCGGCGCACGGCTGCGCCGAGCTGTTCCTGCTGCCGGCGTTCGACGCCCGTTTCGGCGCCTTCTTCGCCACCGCGGCGGTGACGATCGACCACCTCGTGCTCCACGGCAACCGCCAGAACCGGGGCGGGACCCACGCCCACGACCAGTGTTCGACGCTGACCGACAACGCCTACGGCTTCAACGGGACGTTCCAGTGCTCGGGCTGCACCTTCCGGGACGGCGTTTCGATGTACGCGCTGTGCGGCACGGGGTTCCTGGTCACCGGTTCGGCGACGGGGGTCGCGATCCAGCGCAGCACGTTCGCCTACAACGGCCTGCACACGACGCGGAACATGTGGGCCGACGGGCTGACCGTCCACGACGCGAGCGATTCGGACTTCTCACACAATGCCTTCATCGACAACACCGACATCGACCTGATCTTCGGCGGCTGCCGGTCCTGCACGATCCGCAACAACACGGTGACGCACACGGCCGACGCGGCGGGCGGGTCGTTCGCGGCGATCATGATCCACAAGTGGCCGACGACCTCGGGGTGCTACGAGGACGTCGATGTCTCGGGCAACGCCGTCGATTGCGGCCCGCTGCGCGCCTGCGGCTCGGGGCTCTACATCGCCTCCGAGGGTTGGTATCCGGAGACGCCGTACGGCACGCTGGTCGACGGGACGACCAGCGGCCTGATCACGGGCAACACGGTGGTCAACGCGATGAACGCGCTGTACATCGCCGCCCGCGGGCTGGCGATCTACGGCAACGGCTTCCTCAACGCCCACGGAATGTCGATCCCGAACTCGTGCCACCGGTCGATCGTCAGCGTCACGCCGATCGTCGTCTCGCCGACGGCCGCGAGCTGCCACTTCAACTACGAGAACATCGACCCGGTGATGTCGGTCCACTACAGCAGCGCGTCCTGGGCCGGCTGCGTGCCGAACTACCCGTTCTGACCGTGACGCCGGAGGATGTGATGAGCTCCACGAGACTCCGAACGCTCGTCCTGCGGTTCGCGTCTCTCCTGCTGGCCGCCTGCGCCGCCCTGCCCTTCGCCTGTGCCGGCGAGTACTCGACCTCCGACGACGGCGACGTGGACGTGAGGGACGCCGAGGCCGAGACGGCTCCGGACGCGGCGCCGGGCGACGACGGCGGGACGGAGGACCTGTTCGAGGCCGACGGCGCGGCGGACGAGGCCGGCGAAGCGCACGCGTCCTGCGACGGCGTGCCGCACGGCGGCACCCGCGCCTGCGGCCCGGAGGCGGTCGGCGAGTGCCGTCCCGGCACCCAGGTCTGCGACGACGGGGTCTGGGGCGACTGCGAGGGCGCCGTCTACCCGACGACCGAGATCTGCGGCAACGGCCTGGACGAGGACTGCGTCGAGGGGCCGGACAACGGCTGCGGCTGCCCCGTCGACGGCTCCGGCCGCGTCACCGTCGACCTCGACGGCGAGCGGATCTTCGACCGCGACGACCTCCCCCGCTCGCTGCGCTGCCTGGGCCTCGAGTTCCGCCCCGGCGACTTCTACGGCACCGGCCCGGCGGGCGCCGCGATCGATGTCGTGAGCAGCGACCCGGCCGCGGGGCTGCTGGAGGTCGACCTGGTCGGCTTCGCCGACGACCACGGCAACTGCGAGGAGAAGTGGGGCTTCGTGCGGATCGTCGGCGACTGCGCCGAGGTGATGCTCGAGAAGTGGAACGCCGCCTCGTGCAGCCCGCACTACACCGACCGGTTGAAGCTGGAGACCTGGATCGACGTCAACGGGGACTGTGAGTACCAGGGGACCGAGAACGACGAGCCGTACGGAGGCAGCGTGCCCGACTGGGACCCCGGCCACCGCTACCGGCTCGTGTTCCGGTGGGAGTGACGCCCGCCCCGGCTCTTGCTCCGCCCCACGGGGCATCCTATGGTACCAAGCAGCGGCTTCGGGACGACGCGGGCACCGTCATCCCGCGGCGGAGTGGAGGTGAACCGATGCCTCGCAGACGCGGAGGGTCGTGGTGGTTGTCGGCCGCAGCGGTCGTGCTCGCGGCGGCTCCGGCGACGGCACAGACGGAGACGACCGATCCGACGTTGCCCCCGGTCGTGACGGTCACGCCGGTCGGGCCGGAGGACCCCGGCACGACCCCGACGGACCCGGGCGTCGTCACGCCGCCGGTCACGGCCCCCACGCCTCCGCCGCCGACGGACCCGGCGACGGGCGGCACGGCCCCCTTGACGCCCGCCACGCAGCCGGCGAGCGGGCCGACGACGGGGCCGCAACCGTTGCCGCCGCCGGCCGCCGGGACCGGCGACGAGCCCCCGGACCTGCCGCCGCCGGCGACGGACCCCGGCGTGGAGCCCGCGCCGCTGCCCGACCCGGCGGCGACCGAGGGCGTGGCGGACCCGGGCTGGACCCACGCCGGCCCCGTGCCTGTCGCGCGAACGCTGCGGGAAGGCGACGTCTACGCGCAGTTCCCCGGCTACGGCGGCCTGTTCAGCATCCAGTACGGCATCAACGGCGACGCCGACGTCGGCGGCGGCCTCACGTTCTTCACGCTCGAGCTGACGGCCAAGTACTCCTTCTACCACAACGACTACATGGCGATCTCGGCGATCGCCGAGATCGCTTTCCCGTTCTACAAGAGCTTCTGGCCGATGAGCGCCGCCGGCCTGGAATACATGATGTTCATCGGCCTCGGACCGCTGTTCAGCCTGTGGAACGACCTGGCGGAGCTGGACGTCGGCCTGCTGATGATCCCCGCGATGCAGTGGCCCGCGGAGGAGTGCTTCGACGATCGATCGACACCGGGCGACACGACCGACCGTGTCTGCCGGACAAACGCGTTCGACACCGACTTCGTCGTCATGCCGTACGTCTACGGTTCGATCGCGCTGGCCGGCTTCGCCCGGCTGCTGTTCGGCTTCGAGCACTTCGCCGTCACGGCCCTCGACTCGTATTCCTGTCCGGAGGGCAACACCGTCGACCCGGCCGGCGTCTGCCGCGATTCGACGAGGCGGGTGATCGACCTCGAGCAGGGGTCCGCCGACGACATCAACGTTCCCGCGCTGCTGCTCGGCATCCGGCTGCACGGCGAGCGGTTCGTGGCCGACATCGGCCTGCACTTCCCGATGTCCGACCTGTGGTGGGACCACCCCGTCGGCCAGTACATGATCTTCATCCCCAGCGCGTCGTTCGGATACCTCTGGTAGCGTCGACCGGTTGCGTTCCGGCGCGGGCCGGACCGGCCGTGGTCCACGCTCAGGTCGCGGCGAGGTACCCCAGCGTCACCAGTGCCAGGTTGTAGGACGCGTGCAGCGCAATGCCCGGCACCAGCGACCCGGTGCGGGCGCGAAGCAGGCCGAGCGCCGCGGCGAGGACCGCGACGACGCCGAGCGCCCACGGGTGTTCCTCGCGGGAGAACCAGTGCACCGCGGTGAACGGCACCGCCGTCACCACGACCGCCCACCACGCACCGAGCCGAGCCGCCGCGACCTCGAAGACCAGCCCCCGCCACAG
>JAFGHH010000124.1 GCA_016930215.1 Deltaproteobacteria bacterium | reverse complement strand
GTTCAACGAGGCCTACATCGGCCCGGCGACCGACGCGATGAACACGGCGAGCGGGGGCGTCGTCGTCGAGTGGTGGCCGCTCGAGGTGCTGTACCTGCGCGCGCGGCTCGAGACCACCGCGCTGCTCGACCCCGCGCTGCGCGAGGCGACCGGCGAGCCGGTGCTGTTCGTCGCCGCGCTCGCCGTCGGCTCGGAATGGGCGCCGTAGCGGCGCCGGGAGGGGAGGGTGAGATGCGGGGATTCGCGTCGATCGTTCCGATCGCGCTGGCCGGCCTGCTGTCCGGCGGCTGCGGCGACGATACCTCGACCGGGGAGTGCCGGGTGAACAGCGACTGTCCGGCCGGACAGCTCTGCGTCGAGGGACGCTGCGTCGGCGGGGCCGACGCCGACGCCGACGTGGGTGCCGACGGCGACGCGGACACCGGCGACGGCCCCGACGACGGCGCCGCGGACTGTCCCGGGCGCCTGTGCCGCGGGACCTGCTGCGCCGCGGGCGAGCTGTGCACGCCGGACGACGGCTGCTGTGCGCCGGAACGGGTCTGCGGCGGCGGCTGCTGCGCCGCGGGTTCCGAGTGCGTGCGCGGGGCCTGCCTGCCGGCGTGCGCCTCGGGCGTCCGCTGCGGCGCCGAGTTCGCGGAGTGCTGCGACGCCGGCCAGGTCTGCGCCGGGAGCTGCGTCGCGCCGGGCGACCCGTGCGACTTCGGCTTCGAGTGTCCGGACGGCTGGCGTTGCGAGGCGACGCTGGGGCGCTGCCTGCCCGAGGCCGCGGTGACCTGCGAGTACCACCCGCCGGTGGGGGCACTCGACCCGGAGCTGGAGTGGCTCTGGGAGGCCTCGACCGTCGCGCCGGAGAGCGACCAGAGCGTCGTCACGCCGCTCGTCGTGCAGCTCACCGACGACGACGGCGACGGGGCGATCGACCGTCACGACGTGCCGGACGTGGTGTTCTCGACCTACCCGGCGGCCGGAAACGGCGCCGGGCGGCTGCGGGCGGTGAGCGGCGACGACGGGCGCGAGCTGTGGACCGCGGCCGAGACGATCTGCGGCTACTCGGGACTCGCCGCCGGCGACCTCGACGGCGACGGCACGGTGGAGATCATCGCCGGCCGTGAGGGCGCCACCGGCGGTTGCCGGCACGACGGCTCGCTGCAGCAGCTGCTGGCGTTCTCGCACGAGGGGACGCTGGAGTGGGGCAGCCGGGATTCCGGCGGCGCGCCGGCGCTGTTCGACATCGACCTCGGCGGCACCCCGGCGCTCGCGGATCTCGACGGCGACGGGCGGGCCGAGGTGGTGGTCGGGGCGTCGGTCGTGGAGGCCGACGGCCTGCTGCGCTGGGCCGGGAACCTCAACCTGGCGACGAACTACTCGGACGGCACGACGATGGTCGCCGTGGCCGACGTGGACGGCGACGGCGCGCCCGAGATCGTGGGCGGCAACGCGGTCTACGAGGCCGACGGGACGCCGCTGTGGTCCGACGCGGCGCGGCGCGACGGCTTCCCCGCGGTGGCGGCGATCCTCGAGGCCGGCCGGCCGGAGATCGTCGTGGTCTCGTACGCCACCGTGCGGATCGTCGCCGGCGAGGACGGCACGCTGCTGTGGGGGCCCGTGGACGTGCCGGGCGGCGGCAACGGCGGGCCCCCCACGGTGGCCGACTTCGACGGCGACGGCGCGCCGGAGATCGGCGTCGCCGGCCTGACGCTCTACACCGTGTTCGACCCGGCGGAGACCGACGGCGTGCTGTGGTCCGCGCCCACCTACGAGAACGCCGCCTCGATCACCGGCTCGTCGGTGTTCGACTTCGAGAACGACGGGCACGCCGAGGTGGTCTACGCCGACGAGTGCTTCCTGCGCGTCTACGACGGCACCACCGGCACCGTGCTGTTCCAGCGCTCCTCGACCTCCGGCACCCACTCGGAGAACCCCGTCATCGCCGACCTCGACAACGACCGCCACGCCGAGATCGTCCTCGTCTCCTCGCGTTACGTCGACCCGCGCGGCTCGTGCGAGTCGCTCTACCCGACGGAGTTCACCGGGTACACGAACGGGTTGCGGGTGTGGGGCGACCGGCTGGACAACTGGGTGCCGACGCGGCGGATCTGGAACCAGCATGCGTACCACATCACGAACGTCACCGAGGACGGCGGGATCCCGGCGCACGAGCGCGACAGCTGGACCTCGTTCAACTCGTACCGCCAGAACGCGCAGGACGGCGCGAGCCACGCCCCCGACCTCGTGCCGCTCGACCTCCGCGCCTCGTTCGCCGAGTGCCCGGCGGCCTTGATCCTGCAGGCGCGGGTGACCAACGCGGGGAGCGCGGGCATCCCGGCCGGCCTGCCGGTCAGCTTCTACCTCGGCACGCCGGCGGACCCGCTGGGGTGGCTCGGCACGGTGACCACCACGGTGCCGCTGCTGCCGGGGGCGAGCACCTGGGTCGAGCACCGCTTCGCGGTGCCGGCGGGCGAGACCGGTCCGTGGGACTTCTTCGTGCGGGTCGACGACGCCGGCGACGGCTCCGGGCTGCACCACGAGTGCGACGAGGACAACAACGTCGCCGAGCTGCCCGACGTCTCCTGCGGGCTGCTGCTGTAGGACGAACGCGCCCACCGCGGCGCCCACGGGCTGGCGGGGCGGCGCCCACGGCGCTAGGATGACGTCGACGGAGGAAACCGCCATGAGGACGCCGACGCACGCCCGTACCGGTCTCGCGCTGCTCGCACTCCTCGCCGGCCCGGCCTGTTCGGCGGAGAACGACGACGTCGTGGCCGACGTGCCGCGGGACGACGCGGCCGCCGGCGACGACGCGGTCTCGACCTGCTCCCCGGCGGCCTGCGATGAGAACTGCCAGGCGACCGGGGCGCTCGGCGGCAATTGCCGCGAAGGCGCCTGCGTCTGCTTCGGCGGTGCGGATGCGGATGCCGATGCGGATGCCGATGCCGACGCGGATGCGGACGCCGACGCGGATGCGGACGCCGACGCGGAGGCGGACGCGGACGTCGACGTCGGCCGGACCTACACCTGCATCCAGGGCTGCCGGAACGGCTCGGAGGTGTGCGACGACGAGGGATTCCGG
>JAFGHH010000123.1 GCA_016930215.1 Deltaproteobacteria bacterium | reverse complement strand
TTCTGGTTCCGCAACCCGCAGACCCCGGCGACGACGGCCTGGACGCGCCACCAGTACAGCGCGGAGGACGTCGAGGGTCACGACGTGGTGCTGGCCGACCTGAGCGGCGACACGGTGCCGGACATCGTCCAGATGTACGACGCCAGCTCGCTGTTCCACTGGTACGAGCGGCCAGCGGACCCCACGGCGCCCTGGACCCCGCACCTGATCTGGGCCGAGGGCATCCACGCGGGCTTCGGCCCGCAGGGGATCGGCGACCTCGACGGCGACGGCGACAACGACGTCTTCCGCGCCGACATCTGGCTCGAGAACCTCGACGGCGACGGCCTGCGCTGGGCCGAGCACCCCGTCCCGTTCGGCGACCGCGTCGGGCCGTGGGGCCGCGGGGCCCGCAGCGTGGTCGTCGATCTCGACGGGGACGGCGACAACGACGTCGTCGCCACCGAGTGCGACATGGTCTTCACGCACGCCGCGGTGCTGTACAACGACGCCGGCGACGGTTCGGTCTGGCGTCGCGTCGACCTGCCGCTCACCGACCCGGGGCTGCGCAACTCGCTGCACAGCCTGCAGGTCGCCGACTTCGACATCGACGGCGACCTCGACATCTTCACCGTCGAGCAGGAGGACATGCGCGACGTGGCCGAGGCGGCGGGCGAGGTGCTGCCGGCGCCGCGCTGGTTCATCTGGGAGAACGACGGTGCCGGCGGCTGGACCGAGCACGTGATCTTCGACGGCAACCTCGGCGGTCACGAAGCGGTGGCCGGGGACGTCGACGGCGACGGCGATCTCGACCTCGCCTCCAAGGTCTGGCTCGGCTACGACGGCAACGCGAACGGCGGCCGCGAGCACGCCGACTTCCTGGAGAGCCGCCTGATCGACCGGCTCGACGACGGCCGCGGCCTCGACGGCTGGCTCCCGCCCACCGGCGGGGAGTTCACGGTCGTCGCCGGCGCGATCGAGTGCCGCCAGGGCACCGGAAACACCGGCGGCCTGCTGCTCAGCGACCGCGAGTACGGCGATTTCGGCCTCGAGTTCGAGGCGTGGCCGGACTGGGGCGTCGACACGGGCGTCTACCTCCGCACGACCGCCGACGAGCACGCCTACCAGTTGTGCATCGACTACCAGCCCGACAACCCGCTGGGCGGGATCTACGGCGCCGGCTTCGGCACGTGGGACGAGTGGTCGGCGACCTGGGACTACACGGTGCTGGACGAGTCGCACGTCCAGGGCGACCCTGCGCTGTTCGAGCTGGCGGACTGGGCCGAGATCTGGCGGCCCGGCGCCTGGAACCGGTTCCGCGCGCGCGTCGAGGGCAATCCGCCGCACCTGGAGGTCTGGATCAACGACCGGAAGGTGACCGACCGGATCGAGACCGAGCTGCGGCACGAGGCGCGCGGGCGCATCGGCCTGCAGGTCCACGAGGGCGCCGAGGAGTGGCCCGCCGGCGCCGTCGCCCGCTTCCGCAACCTCAAGGTCTACGACCTCGCGTTCTTCGACCGCGTCGTCCGCGGCGGACCTTCGATCCGCATCACCGCCCCGCTTCCCGGCGCGACGTTCCCGGTCGGCGCCACGATCCCGGTCCGTGCCGAAGCCTCGGGCGGCGAGACCCCGGTCGCCTCGGTCGCGCTGTACATCGATGCCACGCTGCTCGCCGAGTTCACGGCCGGCCCCTACGAGGCGACGTGGACCGGCGCGCCCGCCGGCGCCCACGTGATCCGCGGCCGCGTCACCAACGGCGCCGGCGAGACGGCCGAGGCGACGGTGTCCTTCGAGGTTGTCGCCGGTCCCGCCCACACGGTGCACCTCGAGGCCGAGGAGTACGACGAGATGTCCGGCGTGACCGACAGCGGGACGATGATCGAGAGCTGCGACGACGGCGACTGGATCCGCTTCGACGACGTCGACCTCGGCGCCGGCTACCGCGCCCTGTTCGCCCGTGTCGGCAAGCCGGCGACGACCGCCGGGCGTTTCGAGGTCCGGCTCGACGACCTTACGACCGGCACCGTCGTCGCGTCGCTCAGCCCCACCGGCACGGGCGACTGGAACGACTTCGAGGAGCAGGGCACGACCGCGACCGCCGTCGCCGGCGTGCACGACGTGTACGTCGCGTTCGTCGGCGAGTGGGGCGTCGGCAACTTCGACTGGTTCGAGTTCCGCGACCCGGTGAACCTGGACCCGGTCGTCGCGCTGACCTCGCCGACGGACGGGGCCCGCTTCGCCGCCGGCAGCGCGATTCCGCTCGCCGCCGACGCCTCGGACCCCGACGGCCGGGTCGTCGCGTTGGAGTTCATCGCCGACGGCGCGCTGCTCTTCACGGCGACGGCGGAGCCGTTCGAGTGGAGCTGGGGCGATGCGGCCGTGGGCGAGCACGTGCTCGTCGCGCGCGCGACGGACGATTTCGGCGCGATGACCAGTTCGACCTCCGTGACGATCGAGGTCGCGGCGGACGGCGGTGCGGACGATTCGGGCGGTTGCGGCTGCCGTGCCGCCGGTCCCGCCGACGGTTCGGGCCTGCTGG
>JAFGHH010000016.1 GCA_016930215.1 Deltaproteobacteria bacterium | reverse complement strand
GCGATCGTGGCCAGGGAGGTGGCGGATCCGCGCATCGGGTTCGCCACGATCACCCGGGTCGAGACGACGTCGGACCTGCGCCATGCCAAGGTCTGGGTCAGCGTGATCGGCCAGCCGGCGGAGCGGACCGCGACCATCGCGGCCCTGGGCCGGGCCATGCCGTTCGTCCGCCATGAGCTCGGCAAGTCCCTGCGCATCCGGCGCATCCCTGACCTGCACGTGATCCTCGACGACACCGCCGAGCGGGGGACGCGCGTGCTCCAGCTCCTCAACGAGCTGGAGGCCGGGGTGCCCGTGAGCGAGGATCTGCCGCTCGGGGAGACCCTCCCGACCCCGGTCCCACGCCTCCACCATGAGGGCGATTCGACGGCCGAGCCGCCGTCGGCCGTCATCCCGCCCAAGCCGCGGACGCGACGGCGACGCGTCGAGAAGCGCAAGCACGGATGACCATCGATCTCGCGCCGTTCCTGTCCGCCGTGCCCGACGACGTCGTGGCGCGGGTGCGTGGCGCCCGCCGCGTGCTGGCCGTGGGCCACGAGAACCCCGACGCCGATACGCTCGGGGCCACGCTGGGCGTCGTCGCCATCACCGAGGCGCTCGGCGGCACTGCCGATCCGGTCTGCACCGACCCGGTGCCGCCCCTCTACGGGTTCCTGCCGGGCGTGGAGCGGTTCCGGACGGACCCCGACCCCGCGGCGGACTACGACCTGCTCGTGATCTCCGATTGCGGGAGCCTCGATCGCGTGGGCGCGGTCGGGCAGCTGCATGCGGATCTGTTCGCACGATTGCCGCGCGTGATCATCGATCACCATGCCTCGAACGGCTCCGCCGGCGAGGCCGACTGGATCGATCCGGGAGCGGCAGCGACCTGCGAGATGGTCGCGCTGCTCGCCCGCCGGCTCGACGTGGGCTGGGACGGGGAGCGGGGGAGAGACCTCGCGACGGCCCTGATGGCCGGGATCGTGATGGACACCGCGACGTTCGCGCACCCCAATGCGACACCGCGGACGCTCGCCGTGTCCGCTGCCCTGGTCCACGCGGGCGCGCCGCTGTCGGACATCTCGCGCCGGCTCTATCGCTCGAAGCCTGAGGCCCAACTGCGGCTGTTCGGTCGCGTCCTGGATCGCCTCGAGAGCGCGGACGACGGGCGCGTCGTGTGGTCCACGCTGCTCGACGCCGACCTGGCTGCCACGGGGACGGCCGCGGCCCATTCCGAGGGGATCATCGACCTGCTCGCCCAGGCGGACGACGCCGAGGTCTCCATCCTGTTCAAGGAGGCCGGTGCCGGCACCCGGATCAGCGTCCGGACGAAGCCCGGCGGGGTCGACGCCACGGTCCTGACGGGACGGTTCGGCGGCGGCGGCCATGCCCGGGCCGCCGGGGCGACCGTCGAACGTCCGATCGGGGAGGCGCAGCCCCTCGTCCTCGCCGAAGCCCGGCGGCTCGCGGGCGAGGTCGCCCGCGGCGGGGTGTCCTGACGTGGCGCATGCGTCGCTCGGGCCGGGGCTCGACGGGATCCTGGTCATCGACAAGCCGATCGGGCCGACATCGCATGACATCGTGGCCCTCGTGCGGCGGCTGGCGGCGACGAAGCGCGTCGGGCACGGCGGGACCCTGGACCCGTTCGCCTCGGGCGTGCTGCCCGTCTTCCTTGGCAAGGCGACGCGCGTCGTCGAGTTCCACCTCGCGGACGACAAGGGCTATCGGGCCACGGTGTGCTTCGGGGCGTCCACGACCACCGACGACCTCGAAGGGGAGATGACGCCGTCGGAGGGTCCGGCGCCGGACCGATCGGCCGTCGAGGACGCCCTCGCCGGCTTCCTGGGACCCATCCTCCAGCGTCCGCCGGCGTATTCCGCCATCAAGGTGGCGGGCCGGCGTGCCTACGCGATGGCCCGGGCCGGCGAGACGGTGGAGCTGGCGGAGCGGGCCGTCACCATCCACGCGCTCGAGATCGTCTCGTGGGACGACGCGGATCCCGCCCGTCCGATCGCGATCCTCGATGTCCGCTGCTCGGCCGGGACCTACATCCGCGCCCTCGCGCGGGATCTCGGGGAGCGCGTCAGGAGCGCGGCGTACCTGGGAGCCCTGCGCCGAACGGCGGCCGGGCCCTTCGGCGAGCCGGACGCCATCCCGCTCGAGGACGTCCGGGCCGCAAGCGCGGACGGCCCCGAAGGCCTGGTTCCGCTGCTTCGGCCGCTCGACGAGGGCCTGGGTCGGTTCCCGTCGGTCGCGCTGACGACAGCCGAGGTCGCCGCCGTGGCCCGCGGCCAGTTCGTGCGGCCCGCCGCCGGCTTCCCGGTCGGTGCCGAGCGCTACCGGCTCGTGGCGCCATCGGGCGCGCTGGCGGCCATCGCGACGGACGCGGGCACGGGACGACTCGCGCCCGACAAGGTCCTCGTCTCGGCCGAGACCGTCGCCTGATGGATGTCGTCGCCGGTGTCGACGGCCTGCGCGCCGAGCACGGACCCGTGTTCGCCGTGGTCGGCGTGTTCGACGGGCTCCACCGGGGACACCTGTACCTGCTCGATCATCTGGAGCGAGAGGCCGCCGCTCGCGGGGCGCGTGCCACCGTCATCACCTTCGATCACCATCCCGACGAGGTCATCACCGGTACGGCGCCGCCGCTGCTCATGGATCCGCAGGAGCGCCTCGAGCGCCTCGCGGCGGCCGGCGTGGACGTGACCGTCGTGCAGCACTTCGACGACGCGGTCCGGCGGACGACGTACGACGTCTTCGTGGAGCGCATCCGGGCGCATGCCGGGCTCGCCGGGCTGCTGATGACGCCGGACGCCGCCTTCGGCTTCGAGCGGCGCGGGACGCCCGAGACGCTGGCAGCCCTCGGGGCG
>JAFGHH010000122.1 GCA_016930215.1 Deltaproteobacteria bacterium | reverse complement strand
GGGCGTGGTCCCGCGCGGTCGCCGTACGCGAACCGAACGGAAGCGTGCGGAACACGTACAGCCCGCTCCGCCGACGTTCGACGAATCCGCTCTGATCCGGCCTGGAACTCGGTGTTCGTGGGCGGCCCGGCGCTTGCATCGGACGTGCGCCATGCGGAACCGGACAGCCAGGACGCCCTCTCGCCTCCGTGATCGGTCGACCCTCTCCCGGACGGCCGTCTTGCCCCGAGCGCGCTCCGTCCTGGGCGGACTGCGAGCGTCGGTCCCGATGGCTCGGTCACCGGCCCCGTGCCCTTCGCGGAGCCCGGCGGGGTCCAGCACACGGGCGACCATCTGGACCGCTACGCCAGCGTCGGCGCCGGCGTCCCGGGCGAGGAAGGCTTGTGGGTCGCCTACCAGGACGATCGGAACGGCCGGTGGCAGGTCTACCTTCGCCGACTCGACGCGGCGTTCATCGAGGCCCGACCGTAGAGGAATGGGAGGTGGATGATGGATACCCGAACGCGCACGATTCCGACGATTGCCTGGGGCGTGGCCCTCGTCTGGGCGTCGCTCGGCCCGGACCCGCGCGAGGCGCGGGCCTGCGACGAGGTTCCGGCACCGCCTGGAACGGTCTACATCTGCGATCCGCTGGATGGAACGACCGTGTCCACGGAGCACAGCGGGACGCTGACCGCCGAGGGGCTGGTGGTCGACGGGCGACGGGACTACCTGCTCTACGATTGGGGCGTGCAACTCGCGGACTTCTGCATCGAGTACGAGATGCGGGGCGTGGAACGCGCCAAGCTCGATTGCGTCGGCTGCGGGGGAGACAACCACATCCTCGAGGTGCTCGAAGAAGGCGACCTCGACTGGCACGACCACTGCGGCCTGGGCCTGCGCATCTACGGCTGCAACCCGGACGACGGAAGCGACCCTACGGCGTGGGACTACGACGACTGCATCGCGGAAGACTGGCCGGGCCGGATGAAGCTCAAGGCCTGGTGCGGCCTCGACGGTTGCCCGACGTGCGTCGCGGAGCACCAGACCCGTGAGGCACTGCGCTGGCAGGTGGACCGCTGGTACAGGATCCGCGTCGTCAGTCGCGGCGGTGTGTTCAGCTACTCACGCGACGGAGAGGACATCCTGACCATCGACGGCAGCTCGTTCGCCCCGCACTACAGCCGTGCCTTCATCCCCAAGGGCCCCGTCAGCCCCTTCACCCTCCTTCCCGGGACGACCTACCGCAACGTGATGATCACCTGCGACCCGGACTGCACGGTGCCCGACGGGGAGTGCGGGATCCGACCCTGCACGGCGCCCGACCCGGAGGGCATCGTCGTTGCCGAGGACCACTCGGTGTACAGCGCCGAGCCCGACACGCACGGCGCGGATGCCCGTTCGCTCGACGTGCAGGGGGAGACGCCCGGGTCGCCCCTGGAGGCGTCCTACCTGAAGTTCGTGGTCGAGCCGCCGCCCGGTCACCGGGTCGTCTCGGCCATCGTTCACCTGCTCTGCGGCTGCCCGGGGGGACCCGCCGGCGCGGAAGGAGGCGGAGGAGCCATCTACTTCGTCCCCGACAACGACTGGAGCGAGGCCGCGATCACTTGGAACAACCGCCCGTTGCCCTCCGGGGAGCCGCTCGACATGCAGGGACACATCGACCCCGGACTCTGGTACGAGTTCGACGTCTCGGCGGCCGTGTCCGGTGCCGGCACCTACAGCTTCGCCGTGCTCTCCGACGACGCGAACGGCGGCCACTACCTGTCCAAGGAAGGGGGAGCGGCCACCTGCCAGCAGCCGTACTTGACGGTCACGACGGCGCCCGACTCCGGGGAGGACGCCGGTGAGCCAGGCCTCGACGCAGGGGGGGAAGACGTCTCCCTGCTTCCCGACGGCGACGCCGCCGCTCCCCCGGACAACGGTGGCGTCGCCGACGGCGGCGACGCCGTCCGCGACATCGCTCCCGCCGTTGTTCCGGCCGACGAGACGCCGATCGGTTGCGCCTGCGGCGTGGCGGCAGGACGCGGGACAGAGCCGGCCGGCCTCGCCGCCCTGGCCGCGCTGCTTCTCGCGCGTCGGCGCCGTCCGGGCGCCGCCCAGCCGCGCACTTGACTCGCACGCGGCTCGTGCCGCAGATCGGTCCGTCCCTTCGGATCCGAACGCATGCTTGCCGGATGTCCCGTCCGTGCGTCTCGCCGGGACGCCCCGGCTCTCTCCTCGACAGTCGGCGCCCGGAGATGCGGCGCATGACGCGGGCGATGACGGGCGGGCGGGCAGAACGCGGCCTCAAGGAGTGCCGCCGGTCGTCCGACTGCACGGGCGCGGGCGCGAGCTGTCGCCGGGGCGCTCCCGGCCGGCACCCGGTCTGCATGCCGCGCGGGCGGTGCCGCTGAGAACGACGCGCTACTCGCGGACAAGGACCATGCCGGTGCGGGGCGGGACGCGCAGCTCGGCGCCCAGCTCGCCGTCGGTACCGACGACGAAGCGCTGCCGCTCGGCCCCCGAGCACTCGTGGGCCCCCCAGCCGCCGCCGGCGTCCTCCTGGCAGTAGAGGTTGACCAGCGCGGTGCCGGCGGGGAACGAGGTGCGCATGCCGGCGGCGCCGCCGAACGGGCGGGAGGTGGCCTCGTTCGAGGTGTTGACGACGACCAGCACCGTCTCGCCGCCGTGGGTCCGCTCGAAGGCGAAGATCCCGGCGTCGTCGGTGCCGCCGTCGGCCGGGGTCGTGGAGGCCCAGACGATGCGCAGGTCGCCGCGGCGCAGCGGGGCGAGCCGGCGGCGCAGCGTGTTGAGGGTGCGGATCGTGCGGTAGGTCGGGTGGGTCCGGTCGTAGCCGGAGAGCCAGAGGTCCTCGCGGTTGGCCGGGTCGTTGCCGCCGCGGAATCCCTGCTCGGTGCCGTAGTAGATGCAGGGGATGCCGTCCTCGGTCAGCAGGAAGAACAGCGCGTTGTGGTGGACGCGGGCGTCGTTCGACAGGTAGCGGAAGCGGCCGACGTCGTGGTTGTCGAGGAAGTTGACGAGCAGGCGGCGCGGGCTGACCGGGCTGCCGGCCTCGTCCACCGGGCCGCCCTCGTTCGGCGCGTCGGTGTACAGCGGCACGTGGGCCGGGTCGGCCGGATCGCCGAGCCGATCGCGGAACAGCCGCTCGATCTCGGTGGTCGGCTGCCCGTTGAGGAACACCCCTTCGAAGACGCGGTACTTCTGCGAGAAGTAGAACACCGAATCGACCTGGCCGTCGCCGACGTAGCTCGCCAGGAGGTCGTCGTGGCCGTCGAACGCCTCGCCGAACTGCAGGAAGTTGCGCTTGCCGAGCGACGCGGCGTGGCGGCGGATCCGCGGGCAGAAGTCCTGCCAGAACTCGCGCTCGACGTGCTTGAGCGTGTCGATGCGGAAGCCGTCGAAGTCGGCGGCGGTGATCCAGTGGGCGAAGGCGGCGAACAGGGCGTCGCGGACGTCCTGGCGGGTGGTGTCGAGGTCCTTGAGGCCGCCGGGGAAGTCGCCGCGCATCTCCTGCTGGCGCAGGTAGTCGCGGCAGGCGGGGGTGCCCCACCAGTCGCCGGACCAGCTCGCGCAGGCGGCGGCGTCGAGCCC
The DNA here is from genome assembly GCA_016930215.1 of Deltaproteobacteria bacterium. Classification (GTDB taxonomy): domain Bacteria; phylum Myxococcota_A; class Polyangia; order DRWM01; family JAAZOP01; genus JAAZOP01. Next base: position 18,305 of record JAFGHH010000122.1, on the reverse strand, counting down.
CAGCACGTGGCAGCACGCCTCCCGCTCGTAGCGCCAGACGGTCACCCGGCCGCGGCGGTTGTACCAGGCCGGGTTGCGGAACTCCGGCGGCTCGGGCGGCACGCGGTTGATCGCCGCGTCGTAGACCCAGACGACGGGGGCCGGCCCCGACTCGCCGAGCGAGGTGAAGGCCTGGATCCCGCGGCTGTCGTAGTCGGGGTCCCACTCGGACGTGCGGGTGATGCCGCCGGCGTAGAAGTCGGTGTTGGCCGAGCCGTAGGCGGTGCCGCCGCCGCCGATCAGGAAGTCGTCCGCCAGCCCGTTGCCGTTGATGTCGTAGAAGAACAGCTGGCCGATGTGGTTGGTGACGATGTCCAGGATCACCTTCAGGCCGCGCCGGTGGCAGGCATCGACCAGCTCGCGCAGCTTGGCCAGGTCGCCGAAGTGCGGGTTGACGTGGAGGAAGTCCTGCGTCCAGTAGCCGTGGTACGAGTCGAATCCGGCGTCGGTCTCGATGTTCTTGACCACCGGGCTGATCCACAGCGTGGTGACGCCGAGCTCCTCGAGGTAGTCCAGGCGGTCGATGATCCCCTGCCAGTCGCCGCCGTGGTAGCTGCCCATCGCGTTGCGGTTGACGCCGAAGTCGTTGTTCGGGTCGCCGTTGGCGAAGCGGTCGACGAGGATCTGGTAGATCACCTCGTCGCGCCAGTCCGCGACCTGGACCGGCGTGATGAACGAGCGGTCGCGCACGGCCTCGGGGTTCACGCAGCCCGCCAGCACGAGCACCGGCAGGCCGACCAGCAACCTCCGTCTCATCGAGTCCTCCTGCGTCGTCGCGCGCACGCCGCGATCATCCCCAGGGCGAGGGCGGAAGCAAGCCCCGAATTCGGGCGGCCCGGCGCGGCGCACCCGCAGCCGCCGCCGTCGTCGTCCCCGCCGCCGTCCGGCGCCGCGTCCGCGTCGGCCTCCGCAGCCGCATCGCCGTCCGCGTCCGCGTCCGCCGCGTCGTCTTCCGCGTCCGCGTCCGTGTCGGCCTCCGCATCCGCGTCGCCGTCCGCATCCGCATCGGCTCCGGGCTCGAGCGGCCAGTCGCCGCAGCACGGTTCCGCCGGGGCGGCCGCGGCCCGCTCGGCCAGCGCGGTGACGTACGCACCGGCGCCGAAGCCGACCATCGGCACCGCCCCTTCGTAGTCCGAAGAAGTCGCCTCGTGCAGCTCGGCGATCAGATGCTGGTTGAGGACGGCCTGCCCGGTGATCCAGGCCAGCAGCTCGGACGCCTCGGCGGTGCGCCCGGCCTGGCGGAAGGCGAGCGCGGACCGCAGGTCGATCACGACCCACTCCTGCGAGTCGTACCAGCCACCGTCGTCGTTGCGGAAGAAGCCGCGACCCGAGGGCGGCGTGAGGTGGGCGCCGAAGCTGTCGAGCGTCGCCCGGCCGACGGTGCCGTCGGGGCGCACGAGGCCCCAGTTCAGCGCCTCGACGACGGCGGCGTCCCGGTAGCCGAAGCCGGAAAGCAGCTCCTCGTAGCTCTGGGCGAGGGCCGAGTCGGGCGCGACGAGGTGTTCCACGACCGCGTCGCGGATGCCGAGCGCCGCCGATTCCCAGACGTCGGCGAGCGCCGTCTCGCCGCGGCGGCGGGCGAGCTTCGCGGCGTCGCACAGGCCGCGGGCCGCCGCCAGCGAGGTGTAGGCGTAGCGCTTCTGGCGGCCGTTCCAGTGGACTTCCCAGATCGACGAGTCGGCGGCGATCAAGCCGGTGGGCGGGTCGCGCAGCGCCAGCAGCACCTCGGCGATCTCGTCGCGGATGGCGTCCCAGTACGCCTCCCAGAACCCGTCGCCGCCCGCCGCGACGTACTCGCCCAGGGCCCACAGGAACAGCCCGAACCCGTCGAACTCGATGTTCGGCCCGTCCGCGTTCCAGTCGCTCTCCTCGACCCCGTTGCCGAAGTAGCGCGTGACGCTCAGGCGGTGCGGCCGCCCGACGTACGACTCGTACTCCCCCGTGTCGCCCTCGAGCAGGAAGACGAAGCCGGCGCGGGCCTCGTCGAGGTGTCCCGCACGCACCAGGCCGACCAGCGCGTAGGACATGTCGCGCAGCCAGGTGATGTTCCACTGCCCGGGCGGCAGCGAGGCGAGGAGCTGCCCGCCGGACGGCGCCGGCTCGCGCACCTGCGCCATCCGCAGCACGGCGACCGACTGCCGCCAGACCGCCGTTTCGTCCGCCGAGAGCCCGGGCGGCGGGGCCGCGTGCCACGTCGTCCAGGCCGACAGCTCGTCGGCCAGCACGGCCCCCGCGGCGCGGCCCCCGACCCAGTCGGCGAGCCGCATCCGCGCCGCCGCGGCGTTCCCGCCCGCCTCGAAGCCGATCGCGGCCCCCCACTCGGCCGCGGCGCCGGCCGACAGCGGCCCCAGGTCGAGCTGGAATCCGGCCACCGCGTCGTCGCGCACGCCCGAGTCGGCGGTGTCCACGAGGTCGGCGCCGGAGTTCACCGCCGACCACGGGTTGTTCGGCGAGCAGGCGTGGCGCGAGGGCGTGCCGAGCGGCCGGTAGACGAACGCCGCACCGCTCGGGCCGGTCTCGGCGTACGAGCCGTCGGTCGCGTCCCAGACGATCCGCTCGCCGTCCGTCCCGGCCTCCGGCCGGCCGCTGCCGGCGTGCACGTTGTGGATCGCGAACAGCGACACGGCGCCCGAGGCCGCCGTCCCCTCGTTGACGGCGCGGATCGTCATCGCCAGCGCCGGGCCCGGATGGCCCCAGGGGGCGAAGAAGTGCTGCTCGAACACCAGGCCACGCCAGCGCTGCACGACGCGCATCACGTTCGTGCCGCTCACGTAGTCGGCCTCATCGATCGGCACCTCGGTCAGCCACGTCGCTTCGGTGCCGACGCGGACGCCGAAGTAGCTGTCGTAGAGGAAGTCGCGGGTCTGCGTCCCCGCGACGTCGGGCGTCGGGTACTTGTAGAGGTGCTCGACGAACGAGTCGAGCCGGCGGGCGGCGAGGTCGTACGTCGCGGCGCCGTACCCGTTGGTGGTGGTCATCTTGTCCCACGAGTGGTGCGGCTGCGCGGCCGCCGAGGCCGCCCACAGGACCAGCAACGCACCGGCCGCCGCACTCCTCGTCAGCACGCGGTCTCTCTCCCTTCGAACCGCCCGGGCGGTCGGGCGCAGCGGCCCGACCGTGCCCTGCGGACTCCCGCAACCTTGCCCCGCAATCGCCCGGGTGGCAAGAGCGCCCGGAGCGAACGCCCGTGATTGCAGGGACTGCGTCGATGTTCCCGGCGAAAGGTCGCTTTCCCCGCCAAGGATCCGGGCGGGAAGGTCCGTGGAGCACAGCGTCCCACATGCGCCCGACAGATCGGCCCAAGGAGTGGGCCGTAAGGTGTCTCCATCGGTCGGCGGACCGCGGGGCCGAAGGGGATGCGGAACGCGACACGACCGAGGGACGACAAGGAGGAGGCCATGAATCGATCGATGAAGCTGCTGGTGCTGGTGGCGGTGACGGCGCTGGCGGCGCACTGCCGGACCACCCGGACGACGGACGCGACGCCGCCGCAGGGCGACAACGGGCCGGGGGCGTCGGACACGGCGGACTGGTCGTCGGGAACGACCCGTGCGGGCGATTCCGGCTCATCGCCGTACCGGACGGCGCAATGGACGGCCGGGACGAAGTACATGGCGTGCCCACACGCGTTGTGCTCGTCGCGGCAGGCACCGGAAGGCGAATCGATCCGCGGCTGCGAGGCGGGGGCGGCGGCACCGGTGGAACCGGAGCCGTACCGCATCCCCCAGGAGTACATGAGCAACAGCTGCAGCAACGACGGCCGGTACGGCGGGGCGGCCATGACCCGCTCGTACGGCGGCCCGATGCCGTCGCAGCCGATGGTGATGGCGCCGCCGCCCCCGAGCCCGGTGTCCGTCCCTTCGGGGGCGTCGAGCGCGCGGACGCGGAGTCCGGCGCGGTTGATGGCCGAGGAGCAGGCGGTCGGCGAGCTGCTGGCCGGGGCGGACGAGGTCTACGTGCTGGAGGAGGCCGAACTGGAGCCTCCGGCGGACCGTGCGGACGGCGACGACGCGTACGGCGGGGAGGCGGGCGCCGCGCCGGAGCGCCCCGGCCAGGGGACGCTCGTGGCGCACAAGAGCGACGGCAGCGAGGCCGGCGAGTTCCCGCTCAAGCACACCGAGGTGACGGCGGAGGTTTCCGGGTACATCGCCAAGACGCTGGTCGAGCAGCAGTACACCAACCCGTTCGCGGAAGTGATCGAGGCGGTCTACACCTTCCCGCTGCCGACGATGGCGGCGGTCAACGACTTCGTGATGCAGATCGGCGCGCGCAAGATCGTCGGCATCGTGCGGCCGCGCGAGGAGGCCGAGCGGATCTACGCGCAGGCGCGCGCGCAGGGCTATACCGCCTCGCTGCTCACCCAGGAGCGGCCCAACATCTTCACCCAGAGCGTCGCCAACATCGAGCCGGGCGGCGCGGTGAAGATCCAGATCACCTACTTCGAGAAACTGGCCTACGAGAACAAGCAGTACGAATACATGTTCCCGATGGTCGTCGGGCCCCGCTACATCCCGGGCCAGGTCCAGGCCGCGGCGGACGACGCGGCGGCCCCGGGTGCCGCGGCCGCGGCGACGCCGCCCGGCGGCGGCGGCACCGCCGCCCCCACGGACCGCGTGCCCGACGCCGACCGCATCACCCCGCCGGTGCTGCGGCCCGGCGAGCGCTCCGGCCACGACATCGGCGTCACCGTGTTGCTCGACGCCGGCCTCGAGGTCCAGGAGCTGGCGCCGATCACCCACTGCGTCGACGTCGAGGACGTCTCCGGCTCGCGCAAGAAGGTGGTGCTCTCGAGCGCCGACTCGATCCCGAACCGCGACTTCGTGCTGCGCTGGAAGGTCGCAGGGGTCGAGACCCAGTTCGGCGTGCTGGCGCACAAGGGCGACCAGGGCGGCTTCCTGACGCTGATGGTCCAGCCGCCCGCGGCCCCCACCGACGAGCAGGTGACGCCGCGCGAGATCACCTTCCTGATCGACATCTCCGGCTCGCAGATGGGCCTGCCGATCGGAATCTCCAAGGACATCGTCCGCAGGACGCTCGACGAGCTGCGCGGCGAGGACACCTTCAACATCTTCTTCTTCGAGAGCGGCAACGGGCAGCTCTGGGAGCGGCCCCGGCCGCGCACGCCGGAGAACGTCGAGGAGGCCAAGCGCTTCGTCTCCAACCTGTGCGGCGGCGGCGGCACCGAGATGCTGGCCGGCATCCGGCGGGCCTTGCAGGGCGAGCACGATCCGAAGTTCCTCCAGATGTACGTGTTCCTCACCGACGGTTACATCGGCAACGAGGACGAGATCTTCCGCATCGTCAAGCAGGAGCGGGGCGAGGCGCGGTTCTTCGTCTTCGGCGTCGGCTCGAGCGTCAACCGGCACCTCTGCGAAGGGGTGGCCGAGGCGGGCGGCGGCGCCTGGCATGCCGTGCTCCCGCGCGACGAGGACCACGCCGGCAAGGCGGTGCAGCGCCTGTTCGACATGATCGACTCGCCGGTGCTGGTCGACGTCAAGGTCGACTGGAACGGCCTGCCGGTCCAGGACGTCTACCCGCGCAAGCTCCCCGACCTGTTCGCCGGCCAGACGATCAACCTCGTGGCACGCTACACGCGGGCCGCCGAGGGCACGGCCTACGTCGAGGCGCGCGTGGGCGCCCGGCAGGTGCGGCTCCCCGTCGCCGTGCGGCTGCCGGAGGCCGAAGCGGGCAACGCGGCGCTGGCCCCGATCTGGGCCCGCTGGCGCATCTCCGACCTGTCCGAGGACCTGGTGATGGCCGACACCGACGCCAAGCGCGGCGAGTTGAAGAAGCAGATCACCGACCTGGCCGTCGAGTTCCGCCTGGTCAGCCAGTTCACCGCCTTCGTGGCCGTGGACGACTCGCGCGTCGTCGGCGACGGCCGCCCGCTGCGCGTCGTGCAGCCGGTCGAGCTGCCGGAGGGGGTCTCGTACGAGGGGATCTTCGGCGAGCAGCCGGTGGGCGAGGCGTTCGAGGTGCCGGGCTGGGGGGTGACGGTCCAGATGTCGCAGAGCGGCAAGGTCCGCGTCGGCTCGGTGCGGCTGAACTCGCCCGCCGCGCAGGCCGGCATCGCCGCCGGCGCGACGATCACGCGCGTGGACAACACCCTGGTCCACGACCTCGTGCACCTGGAGGGCCTGGTGCTCCAGGGCGGCCGCACGGTCGAGCTGACCTTCGAGCCGGGCGGCGCGGTCTCCCTCCCCAGTCCGTAGCCGGGCCCGCTACGCGGCCCACACGCCGATCCGTTCGACCTCCTCCACGAGCCGCGAGCCCCGCGCGCACCGGCGAAGCGCATGAAGACGCCGTTGGAGCTGTCGGCCCGACTCGCGGCCTTGGTGCGGAATTCGGGTGGCGAGCGACGTGATGCCGTAGGTTGCAGGATGTCGGCACGGTGATGGACGACCTGGGGGCCTCACGGTTGGCGGGTCGGGGACAGGAGAGGAACAACGCTCGTCGGAGGGCCGATCAGAAGTCCGGGACGAGGACGACGCGCTTGTCGAGCCTGCCGTGGTGGGCATCGTCGAAAGTGGCCTCGATGGTGGACAGGGGCCGCACCTCGACGAAGGGCTCGACCTGGATCTTCTTCGCCAGCACCATCTCGAGCACCTTGGGGTAGTGCGAGGGCAGGCAGCCCCAGGTGCCGACGAGCTCGGCGTCGAAGGCCATCAGCTTGGAGATGTTGTACTGCAAGGTGGCCGTCGAGAAGCCGACGACGACCATCTTGCCGACGAACGACAGCAGCGCCAGTCCGAGCTCCTGGCCGGCGCCGGTGCCGGAAACCTCGAAGATCTTCCAGCCGTAGTTCGCGGGCAGGCCGTTCTCCTTGCAGATCGCCTTGAACTCGCCCTTGACGTCCTGCGGGCTCTTGCCCTTGGCGTTGATCGTGAAATCCGCACCGTACCGCCTGATGCGCTCGAGCTTGGCGTCATCGACGTCGATGCCGATCACGACCTTGGCGCCCAGGGCCTTGGCCGTCTGGGTCATGTAGGTGCCCACGCCGCCGGCGGCACCGGTGACGATGACGAGGTCGCCCGCACCGATCTGTCCGCGGGTGGCGGCCTGGTAGGGCGTGGTCACGGCGTCGGCGACGATGGCCAGCCGCTCGAGGGGCAGGTTGCCGCGCCCCTCGACGAGGCACAGATCGCGCGCCGGCACCGGGATGTGGCTGGCGAAGCCGCCGTAGATCCCCAACGAATTGCCGGGCATCTTCTGGGCCAGGCAGCGGTTGCCGCGCCCCGCGGCGCAGATCGGGCAGTTGTTGCACGGCATCACCGCGGGGATGATGACCTCCTTGCCGATCCAACCCGCCTCGCCGGCCACCACGCGGCCGCTGATCTCGTGGCCGAGCGTCAGCGGCGGCTGGTTGACCGTGGGCACGCCGAAGTAGAAGTAGGAGAGATCGGTGTGACACACGCCGCAGCCGGCCACCTCGACGAGCACGTCGCCGGGGGCGAGCGCGGGCACGGGCACCTCGGCCTTCTCGATCACACCCGGGATCTTCTCGCCCGTCTGCTTGTCCTTGGACCACGGCCGCTTCATCTGCCAGCACTGGATCTTGTCGGGTACGTTCGCCATGTCGATCACCTCCCGCCCGCCGCCGGGCGACCCTTCTTCAACCACGTCGGGGTGTCTTTGCGCTCGCAGTGTATCGCATCCAGGCGCGGCTTTCCACGGGTAGCGGCACGTGCACTTCCTCGCCGGCAACGCGGCCTGCGCGCCTGCCCGTCCGACCGCCTCCACGAGACGCGAGCCCCGGGCGAACCTGCGTCCGGGGACCACGGCGGCGCGCTCCGAATCTCGATCTCCGGTCTCCTTTCCTCTTGAATCGCCTGCGGCCCGGCGCCATAGTCCGTCGCGCCGACGCCGGGGAGGACCCCGGACGCGCGGCAGGCGAGGCGAGGAGACGAACCGGGCGATGGACGACGGCGTGCCAGGTCCGAAACGGACACGCAGGATGCTCCTCCGGTAGGTCGGGACTCGCGGCCCGCCTCCGGAGCACAGGAGGCGGGCGATGGCGCTGAGCAGCGCACAGACCCAGGCGATTCGGAAGCTGCTGCGGACCGGGGCCACGGCGCGGGTGGGGCGCGTGCTGGCGCGGCACCACCCGGCGGACGCCGCGGCCCTGTTCACGGACCTGACCCCGGCCGAGAGCCGGCTGCTGTTCGACGCCCTGCTCGAGACGAAGCAGGCGGGCGACGCGCTGCGGGCCCTGCCCGAGACGCTGCTGCGCGACGTGCTCGAGCGGATCGCGGACGACAAGCTGGCGACGATGATCGGCCGGCGGCCACCGGACGAAGCGCTGTGGTTCCTCGGCCTGCTGTCCGAGGCGCGGCAGCCGACGGTGCTGACGCGGCTGCCGGCCCCGCTGGCCGACGAGCTGCAGCGGCTGCGGCGTTACCCCGAGGGGAGCGCCGGGGCGATCATGACCCCGCGCTTCCTGGCGCTGCCCCGCGAGCGCACGGCCGGGGAGGCGATCGCGGAGCTGCAGCAACGCGGCGAGACGCTCGAGGCGATCTTCTACCTCTACGTGGTGGATGCCGACGGCCTGCTGGCCGGCGTCGTCTCGCTGCGGCAGTTGATCCTCGCCCCGCCGGACCGGCCGCTGTACGAGCTGATGGTGGGCGAGCCGGTGCGGGTGGACGTCGGCGAGGACCAGGAGCGCGCCGCGGCGATCGCCTCGCGCTACAACCTGCTGGCGGTGCCGGTCACGGAGAACGGCGGCCGGCTGGTCGGGGTGGTCACGGTCGATGACCTGATCGACGTGATCCACGAGGAGGCGACGGAGGATTTCTACAAGGTGGCCGGCGTCGACGAGGGCGAGCACGTGTTCGCCCCGGTGCTGCGCTCGGTGCGCAACCGGTTCTCGTGGGTCCTGATCAACCTGCTGACCGCCTTCGGCGCCGCCTCGATCGTCGCGCTGTTCGAGTCGACGCTGGACCGGCTGGTGGTGCTCGCGGTGTTCATGCCGATCGTGGCCGGCCTCGGCGGCAATTCGGGCACGCAGTCGCTGACGGTGATGGTGCGCGGCCTGGCGCTGGGCGAGCTGGAGTTCGGCTCGACGATCAGGGCCGTCGGCCGCCAGTTCGTGATCGGCGCGCTGCTCGGGGCGGCGGCCGGCCTGGTGACCGCCCTCCTGGTCTGGCTGTGGCGCGGCAATCCGTGGATCGGCGTGGCGGTGTTCCTGGCGATGCTGGCCAACATGGCGCTCGGCGCGCTGGCCGGCGCCGCGATCCCGCTGTTGTTGCGCGCGCTGCGCTTCGACCCCGCGCTGGGCTCCGGCGTGCTGGTGACCGCGGTCACCGACAGCTTCGGCTTCCTCGCCTTCCTCGGCCTGGCGACCCTGTTCCTGCCGCTGATCGGGGCGTAGCGCGCTCCGGCGCGGGGGCGGGGGCCGGCGGCCCGGACGTCGCGGGCCCGACGACCGGGTCGTGCGGCATGCTGCCGCGCGGCGCCCGCAGGTAGGCGAACGGCGTGTGGCGCAGGAAGTTGGACACGCGGGAGGTGTAGATATCGGCCGCGCGCTCGAGCTGCCGCGCCAGGTGGCTCTTGTCGTTCCCGGCGCGCAGCAGCAGGCCCCAGTGCTCGTTGGCCAGCGCGGTGGTGGCCTGGGCCAGCGGCGCGATCCGGTCGTCGAACGCCACCAGCTCGGCCCGCAGCCGCCCGAGCTCCCGCTCCAGCTCGGGGATCGCTTCGCGCTCGGCCCCGCCGTAGCGGCGGCGCCGCCGCTGGAGCCGCAGCCGGACCTGCGAGAGCTCCCGCTCGCGCTGCTCCTTCTCCCGCATCATCGCCGCGAGCTGCTCCTCGAGCGAGCGGGCGCCGGCGACGGCCGCCAGCTCGCCCTCCAGCTCGCGCAGCACGAGGCCCGTCCGCCAGCGGAGAACGGTCTTGGAGACCTTGACGTCGCCCCAGACGTGGTCGCCGACGTAGAGGATCTGCTCGCCGGACAGCTTGAGGTACTGCTCGACCTGCCCGGCATGCCCGCCGTGCCACAGCCCCGGGCGGGTGATGCCGCCGGGAGCCGGGCGCAACAGACCGTCCGGCTCGACGACCTCGAACAGCGGCAGGCTGCGCGAGAAGAAGTCGGGCTTGCGCGCCGCGACGATGGTCAGCTCGAACAGCTCCCGCCAGTGCATCCCGCGCGGCAGGAAGCGCCCGAATGCGTAGTCCATCATCGCCGCCGTGTAGGGCCACTCGGAGTTGGTGACGAGCAGCAGCTTCTTGCCGGATTCGCGCTGGTCGAGCAGCGCCAGGGGCAGGTCGGGGTCGAGCTCGACGAAGCGGTCGGGGTCGGCGACGATCTCGCCCTTGAGCCGCCCGGCCATGTGCGCCTCGTCCAGCTCCGCCTTGATCCTGCGGTACAGGTCGGCATAGCCCAGCACGCCCGGCAGCGCACCGCGGTCGAGCACGTCCACGAGCTGGGCGAACATGCACCCCTCGGAGAGCGAGAACAGCGTGTTGAGGAACACCCAGCGCGGCTCGCCGAGGTCGACCAGCGTCCGGGCGTAGACCCGCCGCTGTTCCTCGAACTCGAGGAACCGGGTGCCGTGGCAGGCGCGCTTGACGAAACCGAAACGGTCGGCCTTGACCACGTTGCCCAGGTCCAGGTCGAGCACCAGGCCGCGGATCATGCGCCGGGGGTCGAACTCCAGCCCGGACACCGGCCAGCCGAGCCCGGCCAGCGCCTCGCGCAGGTGCTCGTACGCACGGCACTCCCAGTGCTCGACGTGGTAGTGCACCAGCGTGTAGTCCAGGTCGTAGCCCACGGCGCCGATGGCGCGCAGGTTGAGCGTCCGGTTGCAGAAGATGGTCATCGGGAGGGCGTCCCGGCCTCCGCGTCGGCCTCCGCCTCCGCCGTCCTCTCCGGCCGGGCCGACGCCGGCACCTCGACGACGACCGGGGCCGGGGGCGCCTTGAAGAACACGGCGCCGAGCGGCGGGACGGTGAGCTGCATCGAGCAGGGCTGGCCGTGCGAGCCCCAGTCGACGGCGTCGACGCCGCCGAGATTGCCCAGGCCGCTCCCACCGTAGACCTCGGCGTCGCTGTTCAGGAGCTCGGTCCAGCGCCCCGCGCGCGGCACGCCGATCCGGTAGTCGCGGCGGGGGACCGGCGTGAAGTTGCAGACCACCAGCACGATGTCGTCCGCGTGCTTCCCGGTGCGCAGCATCGACAACACGCTCTGGTCGGCGTCGTGGCAGTCGACCCACAGGAAGCCGTAGGGCGAGAAGTCCTGCTCGAAGAGCGCCGGCTGCTCGCGGTACACGCGGTTGAGGTCCTGGACCCAGCGCATCAGGCCGGCGTGTCTCGGGAACTGCAGCAGATCCCACTCCACGGACGCGTCGTGGTTCCACTCGCGCCACGACCCGACCTCGCTGCCCATGAACAGCAGCTTCTTTCCCGGCTGCGCGTACTGGTAGGCGTACAGCGTGCGCAGGTTGGCGAACTTCTGCCACTCGTCGCCCGGCATCTTCCCGAGCAGCGAGCTCTTCCCGTGCACCACCTCGTCGTGCGACAGCGGCAGCACGAAGTTCTCGCTGTAGGCGTACATCATCCGGAAGGTGACCTTGTTGTGGTGGTACTTGCGGTACACCGGGTCCTGGGCCGTGTACTCCAGCGTGTCGTGCATCCAGCCCATGTCCCACTTCATGCCGAAGCCGAGGCCGCCGACGTAGGTCGGCCGCGAGACCATCGGCCAGCTCGTCGATTCCTCGGCGATCGTCACCACGTCGGGGAACGAGCGGTACATCTCGGTGTTGAAGCGCCGCAGGAAATCGATCGCCTCGAGGTTCTCCTTCCCGCCGTACTTGTTCGGGATCCACTCGCCCTGCTGGCGCGAGTAGTCGAGGTACAGCATCGAGGCCACCGCATCGACCCGCAGCCCATCGATGTGGAACACGTCGAGCCAGTAGTGCGCGTTGGAGAGCAGGAAGCTCCGCACCTCGTGACGCCCGTAGTTGAAGATGTAGGTGTCCCAGTCCGGGTGGTGCCCCTGCCGCGGGTCGGCGTGCTCGTACAGGTGCGTGCCGTCGAAGTAGACCAGACCGTGGCCGTCCTTGGTGAAGTGCGAGGGGACCCAGTCGAGGATCACGCCGATGCCGTTCCGGTGCAGCGTGTCGATGAGGAACATGAAGTCCTGCGGCGTGCCGTAGCGGCTCGAGGGGGCGAAGAAGCCGGTGAGCTGGTAGCCCCAGGAGCCGAAGAACGGGTGCTCCATCACCGGCAGGAACTCGACGTGCGTGAACCCGAGCGACCGGACGTGCGCCGCGAACCGCGGGGCCAGCTCGCGGTACGACAGCGAGCGATAGCCGTCCTCCGCCACGCGGGCCCACGACCCGAGGTGCACCTCGTAGATCGACAGCGGCCGCTCGGACAGCGGCCGGCGCCGGCGATCGGCAAGCCAGTCGGCATCGCCCCAGTCGTACCACAGGTCGGCGACCACCGAGCCGGTCTGGGGCGGCGTCTCGGCGTGGAACGCGAACGGGTCGGCCTTGTCGAACTGCCGGCCGCCCTCGCGCGAGACGATGCGGTACTTGTACGGCATCCCCTGGCGCACGCCGGGAATCCAGCCCTCCCAGATGCCGGAGGGGCCCTTGGCCCGCAGCGGGTGCCGGAACGGATCCCAGTCGCTCCACGAACCCATCACGAACACTTCCTGCGCGTTGGGCGCCCAGACGGCGAACAGCGTGCCGTCCTCGCCGTCGACCGGCAACGGGTGCGCCCCCAGCTTCTCGTACAGCCGCAGGTGGCTCCCCTCGTTGAACAGGTACAGGTCGTCGTCCTTCAGCAGCGAAACGTCGTAGCGCATGCGTCGTACCTCGCGTCCCGGGCGCTCCGGGCAGGCGATTCGTACCGCGATTCGGGTGCCCGTGTCACCGCCAACCGCGTATCGACGGTTCCGGCGCGGGGCCGGGGGGCGCGGCCAGCGGGTCGAGGCGCGCGAGAGTCCACAGGCGGGACACGACGCGCAGCCGCCACAGCAGCAGCACGAGCAGCGGTCCGAGCGTCGCCGGCAGCCAGACGCGCAGCGTCGGGTCGGCGACGAAGTCGAGGGCCAGGAAGTACAGCGCCAGCAGGGCGCCGACGGACAGCATCGTCGGCCAGACGACCTGCGACCCGAGCCGCCGCACGGACCGCCAGAACAGCGGGAAACGGCGGTAGCGCCGCTTCTCGTGCAGCCGCGTCCGCACCACCGGATAGGCGCGGCCGAAGATCACCGCGGCGGCGCCCAGGCAGGTCCCCGCCACCGCGGCGAGCAGCACGGCGACCGACAGCAGCGCGAACAGCAGCCCGGCATCCGGCAGCCCGGCGCCGGAGAGCACCGCCGTCGATGCCGCGAGCAGCGTCTTGATCAGCACCACGACGGCCCCGAAGGTCAGCACGCGCACCGCCGCCACCGCCAGCACCGTGAACACCAGCACGAACAGCATCATCCACGCCGCGGCGCGGAGCTCCTTCCACAGCAGGCCGAGCTGGCGCAGCACGAAGCGCCCGAGCCCGGGAGCGTCGGCGCCGGAAAGCGCGGCGAGCGGGTAGCGCACCAGGTTGCGCAGGAGCGGCACGATCATCCGGTAGGCCACGACCAGCGTCGCGGCGGCCAGCAGCGGGCCGTACAGCTGCAACGCCTTGACCACGAGCGAGAAGGTGTGGCGCGCCAGCCAGAGCGCGGTCGAGTCGAGCGTTCCCTGCAGCGCCGCCCAGATCCCGCCGAGCGCGCCGAGGCCGGCCAGCGGGTTCTCCTGCAGCGCCTGCGGGGCGGCGAGCACCAGCTCGAGCAGTCGTTCCAGCTCCGCGTCGGCGCCGAACACGACGTAGTGCACCACCGCGTCGGCCGCCGCCGCCGTCGGCGTGCCGAACGCGGCCACCGCGACCTGCAGCTTCTCGACCCCGACCACCAGGCCGCCGAGCAGCTTGAACATCCAGAGCACCACGGCGGCGGTGACCACGAAGTACGGGACCGACATCCGCCACGGCGGCGGCGCGGTTCCGGGCACGGCGCGGCGCCGGGCCCACCACGGCCCGAGCAGCAGCACGAACGCGCCGAGCGACAGCAGGTCGAGCAGATCGCTCAGCCGGTCGAGCCAGGCGGTGCGCGCGAGGATCGTCTCGTTGATCAGCGTCATGTTGGTGTCGAGCCGCAGGTCCGACAGGGTGTCGCGCAGCCGCGGAAGGTCGAGCGTCCCGGCGACGTAGTCGCCCGCCAGCGCCAGCAGCCGCTCGTGGAGCGACGGCGCCGGCAGCTCCTCGTCGTTCGCGCTCTCGGCGCCGGCCCCCGGGACGTCCCCGGCCCCCGCCGGGACCTCGTCCGCAGGCTCCGTGGTCCGTTCCTCGGCGACCTCGTCGGCGACCTGCTCACCGACCCGCAGGTCGCCCGGCGCGTCGCCGGCCGGCCCGTCCCCGTTGCAGGTGAGATTGCCCTGGACGCCGACCCACAGGGCGAACAGGCCGGCGGCGGTGATCAGCGCGGCACGGAGCCGGGTGCGCGGCACCCCCGCCCTCGACTCCGGCTTCTTCGGCTTCGGCTTGCCCATGCCCGTGCCCCGCTTTGCGCCCTCTCCTACCACCGGAGCGGCCACGGAAGCCACAGCCGATGTCCTCGACTTCCTCGACTTCCCCGTTGACTCCGCCGCTCCGCGCGGGTAACAACCGCATGCACACCAAGGAGGTGCCCATGCCCTTCGAGAAGTCGTTCATTCCCTACGGCTGTTACTGGTCGACGCCGTTCTGCCGCTGGCAGGGCAGTTTCGCCAATCTCCACGCCCTGACCTTCGCGGCGGAAACGGCCAATCGGGCGTTGACGGAGCGCAAGTTCCCGATCGACCAGATCGAGACGTTCGTGCTCGGCTGGACGGTGCCGCAGAAATCGGCGTTCTACGGCGGACCGTGGACCGTCGGAATGCTGGGCAACGCCCAGATCACCGGCCCGATGATCGGGCAGGCGTGCGCCACCGGCGCGAAGTGCGTGGAGACGGCGTCGCTCGAGGTCGAGTGCGGACAGTCGCGGCTGTCGCTGGCCTTGACGGCCGACCGCTGCTCGAACGGCCCGCACCTGTACTTCCCGAACCCGCTCGGCTCGGGCGGCACCGGGGAGAAGGAGGACTGGGTCCTCGACAACTTCGGCAACGACCCGTTCGCCAAGAACGCGATGATCGAAACCGCCGAGAACTGCGCGCGGGAGGGCAAGGTCACCAAGCAGGAGCAGGACGAGATGGTGCTGCTGCGCGAGAAGCAGTACCGCGACGCGACGGCGAACGACCAGGCGTTCCAGAAACGCTACATGGTGCTGCCGATCGAGGTGAAGGACCGCAGCGGACGCAAGGTGCTGGCGACGGTGAAGGGGGACGAGGGGCCGCGGACGAGCACGGCCGAGGGCCTAGCGAAGCTGAAGCCGGTGCTGCCGAACGGCACGGTGAGCTTCGGGGCGCAGACGTTCCCGGCGGACGGCAACTGCGGGATCCTGGTGACGACCCGCGACCGGGCCCGCGACCTGTCGAAGGACAAGAACGTGGAGATCCAGGTCGTGTCGTACGGCCAGGGCCGCGCGCGCAAGGGGTTCATGGCGGAGGCGATCATCCCGGCCGGCAAGCAGGCTCTCGAGCGGGCCGGGATCGGGATCAAGGACGTGGCGGCGATCAAGACCCACAACCCGTTCGCCGTGAACGACGTGCTGTTCTGCCGCGAGTTCGGCGTCAAGTGGGAGCAGATGAACAACTACGGCTCGTCGATGGTCTACGGCCACCCGCAAGGGCCGACGGGCATGCGGCTGATCATCGAGCTGATCGAGGAGCTGTCGATGAAGGGCGGCGGCTACGGCCTGTTCGACGGCTGCGCCGCCGGCGACACCGGCGCCGCCGTGGTCGTCAAGGTCACCTGCAAGTAGCCCGACCCGCACTCTTCGCGCTCGCGCCCTCCACGCGGCTGGCGCACCATCCGAAAAGAACGTCCGATTACCATCAGTTACGCAACAAGAGGGCTGTCACCAGCTCTCCGACAGGCCGGACATGTATTGCACTGGATGACTTTTCGTATGACATTAGCAGCCAAGATGACCGCCTTCGACATCGAGGCCAGTGTTGCCCGAGCGCGGCGACGGTTGGGTCGCGACACCCGGAAGGCGCGCGCGGACCGCGGCGAGCTTCGACTCGACCCGCGAGTCGTCGAATGCGTCGCGGCGAGTCTCGGGGGATTCGACCGGCCACCGATGAGTCGGTTGCTCGACGCGGTGGCGGAGCGCTGCCGCCGGCACGGGTTGGCGGCGCCTTCCCGGGCCACGGTCTACAAACTGCTGCGGGTCATCGACGGCCCGCACCACCGCGTGGCAGACCTGCCGGATCTCGTGCAGGCGGCGTTGTACAACCTCGAGGCGGACAGCGTCGTGCCCGAGCGGCAGGTGGCATTCTACTGTTTCAACTACGGGGATCTGGCGGCGCTGAGCTTCGCCGCCGGGCTACCGTGGCTCGCGCTGTACCAGGCGCGCCACACGCCCGGTCATCGGCCGCGGAGTCTCGGGCTCCTGCGGGCGGTCCTGCGGGCAAGGGGCATCGAGGATGGAAGAGCGTGATCCGACGGCGGTGATCCCGGAGCGGCTGGCGGAAGCGGTCGGCGACCTGCCCTACTGGTTCGTGATCGGCGGCCAGGCGGTGCGCTGTTTCTGTCCCTACCGGCCGAGCCGCGACGTGGACTTCGGGGTGGCGGCCGCGCGGGATCTGGACGACCTCCTTCGGCGTCTCGAGTCGCGCGGCAAGGTCGAGGTCGACGAGCGGACGACCGACACGGTCCACCTGCGCTTCGAGGGGATCAAGGTCTCGGTGTTCGTCCTGGCGCGGCTGGCGGCGCACGTCGCCGGCCGACGGCTGGACACGACGGGGATCCTGGCGACGAAGCTGCACGCGATCCTGGACCGCGGCACGCGCCGGGACTTCTTCGACCTGTACGTCACGCTGTCGCACCACGGACTGGGGCTCGCGGCGTGCCTCGCGGCGATGCGCGAGGTGTTCGAGCAGCGGGTGAGCGAGCCGCTGCTCCTGCGCGCGCTGACGCATTTCGACGACGCGGAGGCGGAGGCGCCGTTGCCGGGCGAGGGGCCGCACGACTGGGCCGCGGTCAAGGACTTCTTCTTCACCCGGGTCGGCCACCTGCTCGTCCCGCCGCCCCGCCCGCTCGCGATCCAGGCGCGCGTGGTCGACGTCCGCTGAACGTCCTGCCGACCGCAAGACCGGACCGGGCCGTCCCGCCGAACCCGCCTTCCCGAACAGGACCGTCTCGCGCGGCACCGGAGTCCGCGGCGGGCCCCGCGCTACGGCACGCCACGGAACAGTCGCAGCACCAGAGTGGGTGGGGGCGAGACTTGGACTTCCGCGGAGAGCACGGCGAAACCGTCGGCGGTTCCGGTGGCCCCGTAGGCGTCGACCGAGAAGAAGGACGGAGGTTCGACACCGATCGTCCGGGGGAGGGCCGTCGCCACACCCATCCGATCGGCGGGCAAGTACGACAGACGAGTATTCGAGAGCCAGGAGTAGACGAAGGCAAGCACCTCCGGGGTCACCGCCACACGCACGGGGGTGTTGGTCCAGCCGTGGTCGACGAGCAGGTTGCGAATCGGTGGCGCGTCAAGCGTGCCGCTCGCGTCGATCGCCGCGACCCGTAGTTCGCCGTCCGGTTCGTCGGCATCGTTCGGCGAGTAGGTCCAGGCCGTCACCCACCGCGACTGGTCCGGAAGCCACCGAACGTCGCCGTCCATGCCCTCTCCGAGGATACCGACGTACCGGGGATCGCCGAGCGAGGCATCCAGCTTGACGAACCGCAGCGCACAGAAAAAACGGCCCGCATCATGATCGTCCGGCTGGAGATACACGACGCCGAAGCCCGAGGCACCCGTCGCCACGTCCGGGCCGCCGGAGGCACCCAAGAGGCGGTGCACGGCGCCCGGCATGGCACCGTCGATCTCGACGCGCCGGATTCTGATCTCGTCCGGGACGAGGACCGAGTTGCAGGCCGAGAATCCCGGGTCATCGCCTGCCTCGTGGCGCCAGGCCAGGACGAAGGCGCCGTCGGTCGTCAGGTCCGCCGCCGGCTGTCGCGCCCGGGGATCCGGCTCGATCAGCACCGGCTCGGACATCGGCTTGCCGTCGCGGTCCAGCCGCAGATACCAGAGCCCGCTTTCCCGTTCGACGTAGAACAACCCGAAGCCCGCGCCGGTCCAGACGACGTCCATGCCCCCATACGACCGCAGCGACGGCATCGTCCATTCCGCATCGAGCCGGCGTCCGGTC
>JAFGHH010000121.1 GCA_016930215.1 Deltaproteobacteria bacterium | reverse complement strand
TCTCCACGCCGTGCACGGCCGACCCCGATGCCTGCGCCGAGGGGATGCTGACCACGAGCACCGCGCTCTGCGATCCGGCGACGGGCTGCGACGTGTCGACCGGCACGAACCCGTGCCCGACGACCGACGACCACTGCGAGGGCACGACCTACGTCAGCTACACCCCGACGTGCGCCGACGCGACGACGTGCGGGGCGGGCGTGGAGGCCCGGACCACCTGTCCGACGCCGGCCACGTCGTGCGAGGGCGAGGTGCACACCGTCTGGGCGGCGCGCTGCGACCCCGCGACCGGTTGCGGCGTGGTCGCGGCGACGGCCACCGACTGCGATGCGATGGATGTCCAGTCGTGCGTCGAGGGGATCCACGCCGTCACGAACTGCTCCTGCGACCTGGCCAGCACCTGCTCCTGCGCCAGCACGTCGACCGCCTGCAACGGCACGACGACGGACTGCCTGGATTCCACCTACCTGCGCACCGAAACGAGAGCCTGCAACACGACGGCGGGCACCTGCACGATCTCGTTCTGGGACACGCGTTGCATGCTTGGCTGCTGCGAGGCTTTGACTCCTCGCGAACGCGACCACTGCTGCTATCCCTAGCCGCGGGAACCTGGCCGGTGGGCGTTGGAGCCGGATGAGTCGGATGGAGCGGACGTGCGTCGGGAGGAAGGGGTCGTCATGAAGCGATCGAGTTGGAGACTGTTCGTGTGCCTGGGGATCCTGGGGCACTGGGTTGGCTGCCAGGCGAACGACGAGATCGGCGCAACGCCGCCCGGGTCCGCCCCGGTCGCTCCGGACGAGGCGTCCGCGCCGGGTTCCTCCGCGTTCGGCCCCGCAACCTCGGAGTCCGGCGACCCCGCGGAATCGCCCCTGCCCGCGGCGCGGGTTGCGGATCCCGCCTCGCTTGTCGGGGGTGGGACGAGCGCCGACCCGACCGGCGCCGGGGTCCTGTCGCCCGAGCTGCGTCGTGCGGTCATCGCCGCGCGGATGGCGGAGGCGAAGCCGGCGGGGGTTGCGGCTGCGCGGTCCCGGGTTCCGGCGCCGCCGGTCGGTCCCTCGTCTGGTTGTTGACGACGCCGGCGTTTCTCGCGCTCCGGCGACGCCGCCGCGGCTGACGGTCCCGACACGTCATGGGCCTCGACACGATCCCGGACTCGTGAACGGAGTTCGCAGCCATGGATCACGTCTGCGTGGCCCCATCTCCGGAGTGTCAACATGCCGAATGAACAGCCGACGCTCTTGCCGGGGCCGCGGCCGGTCCCACGCGACTGGTGGCTCCGCAGCCGCCTGGGCCTCGCCACCCTCTGCATCCCCGTGTTCGGATGCATGCTGGGTCTGTTCGGCGGCCTGTTCCTGTACCAGTCCGTAGGGGCGGCCGTCCTCGGCGTCACCAGCCTCGGCGCCTTCCTCGTCACCCAGTTGCTGGTCTTCGCGCTGTCGGCCCGGGAGACCCTGCTCTGGCGACGGGGTCTGGCCGTCAAGCCCAGGGTCATCGAAGCCCGGCCGACAGGCCACCATTGGTCGCGCGTGGGCAGCCACTTCGAGGTCTTTTCCGGCTGGGACAAGGTCAAGGAGGTCTCCCGACACGAGATCGTCGACAAGGTGCTCCGCCTCGAGCTGCCTGACGGCCGGAGCCACACGCTGACCGTCCAGACCTATCCCGAGAGTCCGCCGATCTACCTGGTGGATCCGCAGAACCCCAGGCGGCACCTGCCGATCTGCAAGTTGTCGACCGTGCCCAGGCCGGACCAGACCGGACAATGGCCCGCGGTTCCCCCGCGCCCGACGACGAGGCTGGTCGCCGCGGCGAACGGGGTCGTCTTCCTGGCGGCTCTGGGTGGACTGATCTGGTCGATCGTCGCGTGGATCGGTTGACCAGGTCCGGCTCGGAGCGCAGGTGGTCCGACGCCTCTTTGTCGATCCGCCGGCACGGCGGTGGAAGGTCCGAACACGAATGGAACGGCAACCTCCGGGGGTGTACCTCCCGAATGCCCGTAACGGCCGGGACCATGAGGTTGCCCGCGCCGGCCAGTCCGCAGGTTGTCGGCGGAACGACGCGCTTCGTTTCCACGGCCGCGGGATGGTACGCTGGCTCGCCCGCCGGACACCGGAGGCGGGGAGGGAGATTGACGATGCGAAGACGGGTGATGGTCGGGCTTCTCGCCGGGATGCTCGGGGCGGGGCTCGGGGGCTGTAGCGACGACGCGGACGCGGGCGACGACGCGGACGCGGGGGATGACGCGAACACCGACGCGTCCGCCGACGCCGACGGGACGCTCGAGGTGGACGTCGTCGGGGACGTCACGGAGGCGGTCGACACCGAGGCGGGCGGCGAGGGCGGGGTCTGCGACGGGCCGTTCGTGGCGGCGCCGACTTTCGAGGACCCGTTCGATCCGGACTGGGAGGAGACGCAGACGGAGTGGCGGCGGGCGAGCTGGATGCAGAACGGCACCCAGATGTCGCCGGAGCGGTGCGTGACCAGCGACGAGGGGATGCTGCAGCAGACGGTGCTTGCCGGCGAGCCGTACCGGGGCGGATCGATGCAGAGCCGTTCCGAGTTCCCCTACGGCCGCTGGACCGCGCGGCTCAAGCCGTCGTCCGTCCCCGGCGTGCTCAACAGCATGTTCACCATGGACTGGGACGATCTGACGACCCCCGGAGACGACGGCGACGGCTCGCACGAGGAGATCGATATCGAGTTCCTGACCTACACCTTCGGCGAGGGCGCCGGGCAGGTGCACTTCGCCGTCCATCGCCCGGGTCACAGCAACCACTTCGTGGAGGACGTGGAGCTGGACTTCGATCCCTCGGCCGACTTCCGCGTCTGGGGTTTCGACATCCTGCCGGACCGGATCGAGTGGCACGTGGACGGGCGGGTGCTGGCCACCTTCGTCTACGACGCCACGGTATCGATCACCGGGGCATACGAGCTGTTCTTCAACTCGTGGACGCAGGAGAGCTGGATCAACGGTCCGCCGGCGGAGGACGCGGTGTACGAGGTGGACTGGGTCCGCTTCCAGCCGTACGATGCGACCTGCGCGGCCGGAGGATAGGGCGCGGTTCGGGGTGGACGCGGATCCCCGTCGGGCGACCCCGGCGGGTTGCGTCGCAACAGGCTTGGGCGGTCGAGAACCCGGAGGTGACGGGATGCGAGCATGGCGTTGGGTGACGGGACCGGTGATCGTTCTGCTGTCGTTCGGCACGTCGTGCGACTCGGAACGTGTGTGCACGCCGGGAGCGGTGCAGACCTGCCCCTGCCTGGGCGGCACCGAGGGCGTCCAGGCGTGTGTGGACGACGGATCGCGCTGGGGCGCCTGCGACTGCGGCGGGGCCGATGCCGATGCCGATGCCGATGCCGATGCCGATGCCGACGCCGATGCCGACGCCGATGCCGACGCCGATGCCGAGGACGATGCCGGCACCGACACCGAGGCGGACGTCGTCTCGGCGGTTTGCGGCAACGGTGTCGCCGAGACCGGCGAGGAATGCGACGGCGACCCGCCGCGCGCGTGCGACACCACGTGCGGCAGCACGGGCAGCCAGGCCTGCGTCGCCTGTCGCTGGGAAACCGCCTGCACACCGCCGACGACCGACCCGTGCAACGGCGTGGACGACAACTGCGACGGTCTGACCGACGAGGGCACGCCCGGCGATTCCTACGAGGACAACGACGACTGCGCCTCGGCGCGCGGGCCGTTCGTGCTCGAGCCGAACCCCGAGACCGCGACCTTCGAAGGCACGCTGCACGCGGAGGACGGGGGCCAGGACGAGGACTGGTTCGTGATCCACGCCGACGAGGAAGAGACCCTTTGCGTTCCCGGCTCGCCGCAGTGCGACTATGTCTTCTCGGCGAGTCTGGCTCCGCCCGCCGGGGCGGACCATGCACAGTGGCAGCTCTGCCTCCAGGATCGGACGGAGGCGCATCCCATCTGTGGCACAGCCGATCTCGAGTTGTGCAGCGGCCCGACGGAATGGGACGCAACGAGCGGGGCCTACCGGTTGGACCTGGAGTGGCAGGGAATCTGCACGGACGACGACTCACGCGATCTGTACCTCGTCGTCCGGCGGGCGGGTGCATCGGTCGTTTCGAGCTGCGAGCCGTACGTTCTCGTCGCGCAGTTCGGGTTCACCGACGAGTACTGTGACTGACCGGGACGCGGGCGACGGGCCTGCCGCCCGCGTCCGACGGCCCGGCGGAAGCGTTCCCGGGCGGCGCGTGCTCAGGGGCAGCCGCCGGGGACCTCGTCGGTCTCGCCGTCGCAGTCGTCATCGATGCCGTTGCAGACCTCGGCGGCGGCGCAGGCGCCCCAGGTGCAGACCTCGGTGCAGGTCCGGGTGCCGGTCGTGCCGCAGCTCGTGGTGCAGGCCTCGCCGTCGGGCGACCCCGGCGGGTCGCGCCAGGTGCAGTCGAAGGTGGCCGGGTGGACGTCGGGGTCGCCGTCGTTGCAGTCGCGCTGCGTCGTGCAGCAGCCGCCGGGCAGGTCCTCGCAGGTGTCATCGACCCAGCCGTCGCCGTCCCAGTCGATCGGATCGAAGCAGGTCACCGGCTCCCAGGTCCCGGCGTCGTTGCACAGCTCCTGCTGCGCGCCGCCCCCGCAGACGCCGCAGGCGTTGGGCACGCTGCGCGATTCGCCCGGCTCGCAGTCCCGGGACTCGCCGTCGTCGCAGGCGACGCCCGCGCAGCACAGCAGCACGACCCAGCGCGTCCGCATCACGCCCTCCCGACCCCCGTGGGGTCACCCTTAGCGCGCGGGTCGCGAGCGGTCAACCGGCCCGGCGTTGACGGCGGAGCCGGGGGGCCGCAGGATGGCAAGGGAGGCGGCCCGGAGGACGGGATGGGCGAGCACGAGGAACGCTACCGGCGGCACCTGGCCTTCGACCGGATCGGTCCGGAGGGGCAGCGCCGCCTCGCGCGCGGCTCGGTCCTGGTCGTGGGCTGCGGGGCCCTGGGCGGCGCCGCGGCCGCGCTGCTGGTGCGCGCCGGGGTCGGCACGGTGCGGCTGGTCGACCGCGACGTCGTCGAGCTGTCGAACCTGCCGCGGCAGCTCCTGTACGACGAGGCCGACGTCGCGGCGCGGGTTCCCAAGGTGCTGCGGGCGGCCGAGCGGCTGCGCGCGGCGAACTCGGCCTGCCGGCTCGAGCCGCGCGTGGCGACGATCGACGCGACCACGATCGACGGGTTGCTCGACGGAATCGACGTCGTGGTCGATGGGCTGGACAACTTCACCACGCGCTACGTGGTCAACGACGCCTGCGTGCGCCGCG
>JAFGHH010000015.1 GCA_016930215.1 Deltaproteobacteria bacterium | reverse complement strand
AGGCCGTTGGCTTCGACGTAGATCACGCGCGCGGCGGTGAAGTCGGCGGGCGTCGGCGCGTCCACGCTGCGCCACAGCAGGTCCGCGATCTGCTCGAACGACGCGATGCGGGCGATGGTGCCGATCGTCGCCTCGATCGGGTGGTACGCGTTGTCGTCCGAGATGCAGGCCGGCCAGGTGTCCGTCGAGGAGCCCGACTCCCGCGGGGTGTAGTCGTCCGGAAGCGGCTCGCAGGGGCTCGGGACGTCGGGCGCGTCCTCGACGACGTCGGGCAGGCCGTCCGCCTCGGCAGTCCCCTCCGCTTCGGCCTCGGCCGGCACGTCGCTGGTGCCGTCGTCCGGACTGCCGGCCGGCGGATCCGCCTCGCAGCCGGGGCCAGCGGCCAGCAAGGTCATCGCGAGTGCAACCATCGAGGCTTCGGGAAGGTCTCGACGCATCGTCTCGTCCGTCGTACCGGCGGCGCGGCACCCGAAAGGGGGTGCCGCCGGCGCGCCGATCCGACGGGCTCCAATCTAGCCGGTCCGGGGCTGCGGCGGTACGGGAGAACCACGCGCCCGGGGACCGGGAAACCACGGGGACGCTTGGCGCCCGCCGGGCGGGCGTGGTACGAGAGGCGCGTGCGACGACCCCAGGCGGCGGAGATCGTGGCGGCGACGCTGTTCCTGCTGGCGTGCGCCGGGCAGGGGCTCGTGCTGGCGTGGCCGGGCGGCGCGATCGCGCCGCCGGAGGTTCCGTGCCTGGCTCCGACGATCGTGTCCCGCGACGCCCCTTTGGAGATCGCCGGCTCCGGCAGCAACCTGCCGCTGGTGGAACGGGTGGTGGCGGCCTGGCGGGCGGAGGAGCCCGGCGTGCGGGTGCGGGTGCACCCGAGCATCGGCTCCGGCGGGGCGATTCGCGCTCTGCTCGACGGCGCGATCAATATCGGGCTCGTCTCCCGGCCGCTGCGGCCCGGCGAGGGGCGGGACGAGTTCGGGGACGAGCCGGTCGTCGTCTGGTACGCCGAGGTGCCGGTGGTCGCGGCCGGGAATCCCGACGTGCCGGTGGAGTCGCTGGACGCGGAGCGGCTGCAGCGCATCGTCGAGGGCCGCGAGCAGCGCTGGCCGGACGGAAGTCCGATCGTGTTCGTGGCGCGCGAGCCGTCCGATTCGAGCCTGGCGGCGGCGGAGGCGCGGCATCCGGCGCTGGGACGGGCGTTGCGCGAGGCGTTCCTCTCGGGGCGGTTCGCGACGGCCTATTCGGACGCGGCGCTGCTGGACGCGCTGGAGCGGATCCCCGGCGCGGTGGGGCTGACCGACCTGGGACAGGTCCGGCTGCGGGGGACGTTGCGGGTGCTGTGCGAGCTGGGGACGAAGCCGCTCGGGGCGGTGGTGACGGGCGGTCGGCCGCGGGAGGACCAGGCGGAGTTCCTCGCGCGGCTGCGCAGCCCGGCGACCCGCGCGCTCGCCGAGACCGCCGGCTATCGGGTGTTGCCGTGAGGAAGGCGTCGCAGCGCCGATTCCGCACCGTGATGCTGGTGCTGGCCACGCTGACCGGGTTGCTGGTCTCGGTCGTGCCGTCGGCGGTGCACCACGGACTGCGGCAGGCGGAGCTGCGGCAGCGGGCGGCGCGGCAGGCGGAGTTGCTGGCGCGGCGGGTGCGCGAGCTTGCTTCCCAGAACCCGCTGCTGTGGCGCTACGACACGGCGAAACACCTGCAGGCGGCCACCGCGGAGCGGCCCGAGGGGCTGGTGGCGGTGTGGCTCTTCGACGGCGACGGGGTTCCCGTGTACGCCGACGCCGTCCCCGCGGGCCCGGTGGTGTGGGGCGCCGCCGTCGTGCGCTCGGCGGACCAGGTCGTCGGCCGGGTCGAGGCGGCCGTGGACGGCCGGCCCGCGCGACGAGCGGCGCTGCTGTTCCATCTCGTGTTCTGCGTGCTGGGCGGGGCGCTCGGCGTCGTGCTCTACGTCGTGCCGCTGCGGGCGGTGCGTGTGCGCGAGGCCGACGTCCGGTCGCAGGCCGAGGAGCGCGCGCGGATCGCCCGCGAGCTGCACGACGGCGCGGGACAGTCGCTCGCCGCCGCACGGCTGCACCTGATGGCCGGCTCGACCGAGGGCGCCACGAAGGCGCTGGACGCCGCGGCGGACGAGCTGCGCCGGGCCGTCGACGAGCTGCGCCCGCCGGGGCTGGAGGGAACCGACCTGGTCGGCGGGCTGCGCGAGCTGGCCGAGACCGTCACCGGAGCCAGCCGGCTCGCCGTGGAGCTCGAGCTGCCCGAGACCGCGCCGCGGCTGCCGCCCGCCGTGGAGCATGCGGCCTACCGCATCGCGCAGGAGGCGGTGGCCAACGCGATCCGGCACGCCCAGGCCTCGCGCCTGCGTCTCGCCCTGCAGCTCGAGGCGGGGACGCTGGAACTGCAGGTGGCGGACGACGGTCGCGGCACGGGCGGCGCCGCGGAAGGGCGGGGGATCGCAGGGATGCGCGAACGGGCGCGGGAGCTGGGCGGGACGATGACGGTCCGCGCCGGAGGGCGTCGCGGCACGCTCGTGACGGCGCGGATCCCGCTGGAGCCGGGGGTGCCATGAGGATTCGCGTGGGGCTGGTCGAGGACCATCGGATCGTGCGCGAGGGGCTGCGCGCGCTGCTGGCGCGCGAGGCCGACTTCGAGCCGGCCGGAGAGGCGGGGACGGCGGCGGAGGCGGTGGAGCTGGCGGGGCGCGAGCGGCCCGACGTGCTGGTGCTGGACGTCGGGCTGCCCGGCGGCAGCGGCGTGGACGCGCTGAAGCGGATCCTCGCCGCCTCGCCGCGGACGAAGGTGGTCGTGCTGTCGATGCACGCGGCGGAGTCGGTGGTGCGGGCGGCGTTGCGGGCGGGGGCCGTGGGGTACGTGACCAAGGGCCGGGGCCTCGACGACCTGGTGCGGGCGGTGCGGGCGGCGGCGGCCGGGCAGAGCTGGTTCAGCCCCGACGTGGCGGGGATCGTGCGCGAGGACTCGGTCCGCGCCGGCATTCAGGACCCGCTCGACCCGTTCGTCGTGTTGTCGGCCCGGGAGCGCGAGGTGCTGGCGTTGCTCGTGGATGGGAAGACCAGCAAGGAAGCGGCCAACGTCCTGGGGATCAGTGAGCGGACGGTCGAGGGCCACCGCGCGGCGATCCGCGACAAGGTCGGCGCGCGCACCACCGCCGACCTGGTCCGCTACGCGCTCGAGCGCGGGCTGGGCACGGGCTAGGCGAGAGGGGAGAGAGATGGAGCCGCGCCCCGTGGCGCGCGGCGGAGTGACGGCCCCGTCCGCCGTCCGACAAACTCGCGATCGGCCGATGCGCTTCGCTGCACTCCGTCGAACCCGTTCCTTGAGGCAGCGTTCGGCGCGGGCTTCGGGATTCGGCGGGACGAGCGGCAGGTGGTCGACGACGGCCTGCGGCACGCCGGCGCCCACGCGGATTCTGCGGGAGCCGGCGTGGAGTCGCGGTTCGGGCAGTATTGCCTGCGCCGTCCGTCAGGTAGCCCGCTTGACGATCCGGACCATGGCT
>JAFGHH010000014.1 GCA_016930215.1 Deltaproteobacteria bacterium | reverse complement strand
CCCGGCACTGGTGTCGCGGCTCGGGGTGTTGGGGTGCGAGATGCGGCTCCACAAGACGGTCTACGAGACGGTGCGGGTGCACGCGGCGCTCGGGCTGGCGGTCGGGCGCGCCTGGCCGCTCGGCGGGCGGCCGCGGGCGGGGCAGCTGCTGGTGCTGCCGTGGGGCGACGCGCGGCGGGCGGAGGAGCGGGACCCGGCGACGGCGTTGGCGGCGGCCCTGCGGCTGCTCGGCCGGGCGCTGGGGCCGCGGGACGCGTCGGCCGGCCTGCCGCGGCTGCGGCTGGCGGTGGTCCACGACGGCGGGGCGCCGCCGCCGGCCGACATGCACCCCGACGAGACGTTCCTGCTGTCGTTCTCGGCGGGCGTGCCGGAGTTGGCGGCGCACGTGCAGCGCACGGGGGCCGCCGAGGCGTTGTTGTCGCCGGGGACGCCGGCGGCGGTGGGCCACATCCTGCGCGACCTGGGGACGGCCCGGGTGCGGCGCGTCGGACCGCCGGAGCAGCTCGACCTGACGGTCGGCCGCTGAGGCGGAGACGGGAGACGTCGCGTGTTCGGGTTGGGCTTCTGGGAGCTGGTGGTGATCGCGGTCGTGGCCCTGCTGTTCATCGGGCCCGACAAGCTGCCCAACTTCTTCCGGGCGCTCGGGCGCGCGACGCGCGAGTTCCAGCGTGCCTCGCGCGAGCTGCGCGAGAACCTGTCGCTCGAGGAGCCGCCGCCGGGCAGGCCCAAGCCGCCGGTGCGTCGGCCGCCGACGGACGTCGCCGTCTCGCCGGGCACGGCGCAGAAACCCCAGCCGTGGCCCGACGCGGAGGATGCGGCGCGCCGGGCGCGGGAGGCGGCCGGCTCGGACACACCTGCGTCGGTCGCGCGCGGACGGACACCGGCACGGGGGCCGGGCGCGGAGGACGCGGCGACGGCGGCCGCGGCACCCGTGCGAGCGTCCGGGGAGTCGGCGGCGCCGGAGCGTGCGCCCGTGGAGGCCGCACCGTCGCCCGGACCGGCGACACCCGGGAGCGGCGACGGTCCGGGGAAGGGCGCGTAGGCGATGACCGGCGAGCACCGGATGACGTTCCTCGAGCACCTGCGCGAGCTGCGCCGGCGGCTGTGGATCTCCGCGCTCGCCTTCGCCGTGGCGCTCACCGCCTGCATCATCTACCGCAACGAGCTGCTCGAGGTGTTGACGCTGCCGTTGTACGACGCGTGGGCGGCGATCCCCGAGCTGTCCAAGCTGCCGCTGGAGCTGCACTACTCGAGCGTGATCGACCCGATGTTCGTGCAGCTCAAGCTGGCGGTGTACGCGGCGCTGTTCTTCGCGGCGCCGGTGCTGCTGTTCGAGCTGTGGCGGTTCGTGGCGCCGGGGTTGTACCCGCGGGAGCAGCGGCACGTCTGGCCGCTGCTGGGGGGGACGTTCGTCTGCTTCGTGGGGGGGGGGCTGTTCGGCTATTTCATCGTGTTCCCGCTGGGCTTCGAGTTCCTGATCCGCTACGGGATGGACCTGTCGAGCTGGGTGCCGATCGAGCCGACGATCATGGTCGATCGGTACACGGACCTGGCGATCGGGCTGTTGTTCGCGTTCGGGCTGGTGTTCGAGCTGCCGCTGGTGATCATCTTCCTGGCGCGGATCGGGCTGGTGAACCACAAGCAGCTCCTGCGGTTCTCGCGGTACTTCATCGTGATTGCGTTCGCGATCGGTGCGGTGCTGACGCCGACGCCGGACCCGCTGAACCAGGCGCTGATGGCCGGGCCGCTGGTGATCCTGTACTTCCTGGCGACGGGTGTGGCGTGGCTGATCGGCAAGCGGCGCCGCGAGCGGGAGGCGCGCGAGGAGGCGGGCGAGGCGCCGCCGGACGACGAGTCGCCCGCAGGGTAGAGGCGTCCGGCGGCCCGGATTGGACGGGCCGAGTCGCCGCCATGGCGCCGCTCGGCGCCCTCGGCTCGACGCCTACGAAGGTCCGGGCCAGGCCAGGCGGAGCCGCCGTTGCACGAGGTCGTCGCGGAACGCCTCCAGCTCGGCCGCGGTGACCGGCTCCGCCAGGACGAGCGCCGACGGGTCGGGGTCGGTTTCGGCCATCGCCCGGGCGAGCACGGCGGGGTCGATGCCGCGGTCCTTCGACCGCGCCCGGTCGATCCAGGCCACGGGGTCGATGCCGCCCCGGGCGAGGAAGTACAAGTCGACCAGGTCCTTGACGAAACTGCGTCCGAGCAGGGGGCAGAGCTTGTTGACCACGAGGTCGGGCAGGCCATCGATCCGGATCCCGTCCACCTCCCGCTTGTCGCGTTCGACGGGCTCCGCCGTGTCCAGCACGACGTCGACGATCGTCTGCTCCCCGGCCGCGTCCTCGACGGAGTAGCGCCGGAAGCCCGGGGCGTCCTGCCGGAGCTCCCGGCGCCCTGCCGCCGCGGCACGGACCCGCTCGACGTTCCCGCCGACGATGCGCACGTCCTCGGCGCGGGAGACGAACAGGTGGACGTCGGCGGAGAACCTATTGACCCAGGTGGAAGCCGCCGAGCGCGGCACGGCCGGAGAGGAGGACCCTGCCCGACACCGGTCGCAGGGCCTGGAGCAGCCGGCGCGGCAAGGGGGTGAGCCTGCTACGGGAGGAAGTCAAGGCGGCTCCAGCCGTCGAGGAGAAACTGCCGATGCGCCCGGCGCCGTCCCAGACGTCCGGCCAGCCGGTCCCAGACCCGTGCGATCTCGTTTGGCGTCGTGAAGTGCCAGACCTCGTCGGTCCGCGGCTCCCGCAGGATCCGGGCCAGGAGGTCGAGCCGCCGGGCCTCCGGCCCCTCGCGCAGGCGATGCTTGACCTCGCCGATCGTGCGCTTCGGATCGGACAGGAAGTAGGCCCTCAACTCGTCGCGGGCCATCTCGCTGGTGAGAGCCGGCAGCACCTCATCCACGGGCTCCTTCTACGCGGAAGGCTCGAGGGCCCGCCAAGGCCGATCAAGGTCTTGACACGCGGGCCGGATGACCGTACCTTTTCTACGGTAGATTACTGACGGACGACCGCATGAGCCTTGCAGTACGAACGACCCTGGAGCCCGGGAGAGCCTATCGAACGCGGGAGCTGCGCCGCTTTGGCGCGAACCCTGCGCGCCTGGCCCGCCGCCTCGTCCGCGAGGGGAAGCTTCAGCAGGCAGCCCATGGACTGTTCTACGCCCCGGTGAAGAGCCGCTTCGGGCAAGCCCCGCCATCGGAGGAGGAGATCCTGCGAGGCTTCCTCGGCAGCAGTCCCTTCGTGATCACGGGACCACCGAAGTGGAACGCTCTGGGGCTCGGCGCCACGGCGATGTTCGCGGCGACGCTCGCGTACAACCAGCGGCGCACGGGCGAGTTCACCTTCGACGGCCGTCGCTTCCTCCTGCGCCGCGTCTACTTTCCCGAGCGCCCCACGTCGGAGTGGTACGTCATCGACCTGCTCCAGCACCACGACATGGCCGGTGCCCCGCTTACCGAGCTCGAAAGGCGACTGGTCACGACTCTGGGGGAAGGACGATGGCACCGGGAGCGGCTGCGTGCGATGGCCGAGCAGTACGGGACCAAGGCCACGCTCGAGCTGGTGGAGCGATCCCTGCGAGAGGCGGGCGAAGGGCGATGATCTTCATTCACCAGGACAGGGAGTTCCAGCAGCTCGTCCGGATCGTGGCGCGGTCGACGGGGATCGCGGCGGCGCTCATCGAGAAGGACTACTGGGTGACACACACGCTGTGGGCCATTCACCGGACGGGGCTCGACATCTGGTTCAAGGGCGGCACCTCCCTCTCGAAGGGTTTCGGGCTGGTCCGGCGCTTCTCCGAGGACCTCGACTTGATGGTCGAGCGCGGCAAGGTCACGAGCCTGCCGGTGGTCACGAGTTGGACCAGCGCCAACAAGGGTCCGGCGGCCAAGCGCCGCGCCTTCTACGACGCGCTCGCTGCCGCGCTCATCGTTCCCGATGTCACCGTCGAGCAGGACAGGACTCGTTTCGACAAGCAGGCGCGCGGCGCGGACTACCTGGCTCGCTATCCCGGCGCGCTGTTCACCGAGTTCGGGCCGACCATGAGCCCGTTCGTGCGTCTCGAGATCGGCCGGGCCCGCGTCGTGCCCCACGTTGAGAAGCCGCTCGGCTCCTTCGTGCATGCCCATCTCGAGCAACAGGATCTCCTCGGGGACTTCGAAGACAACCGACCCGCCGGCGTGCGTTGCGTCCATCCCATGGTCACGCTCTTGGAGAAGCTCGACGCGATGTCACGTCGCTACGGCCGCGACGATCTGGAGCCGGGCAGCATCGTCCGCCACTACGAGGACGCCGCGCAGATCATCCGCGCCGAGGATCGACTGCCCGCGATGGAGTGGACGGTCCTGGGCCTGGCGCACGACATGCTCGCGGCCAAGGGCATCGTCGCACTGCCGAGCCCGGATGAGCCGGCGCTGGTTCTCGCCGAGTCCGACAAGCGCGTCGCCGTCGAAAACGCCTACGCAAGGATAGCGCCGATGTTCTGGGGGCCGCGAATCCCTCTCGACGAGGCCTGCGACACGATCCGCGCTTGGATCGGAGACCTGCGCCGGAAGGGGTAGTCGCCGCCGATCGCGGGGCTGTCTCCGCCCCAAGTTTCCTCCTCCTTTCTTGCGGGTTCGCCTTCCGCCCCGTACAATTCGAGCAGCACGGCGCCGCGAGGTATGGAGCGGGAACGAGCGGGGCGGCGACCGGGGCCGAGGTGCCGATGCGCGGTTGGCTTGCGCTCGCGCTCCTGGTTCCGCTGGCCGGCTGCGCCACGGTCGAGTCGGTCGAATGCCGGACCGACTACGACTGCCCGGCCGGAGAGCGTTGCCAGGCCGCCACCGGGACCTGCGTGCCGATCTCCGACGCCTGGGGGGAAGGCGACGTGTTCCCGGACGATGCCGGGGCCTGCGTGCCGTCCACCTGCAACGCGGAGTGCCTTGCCGCCGGCTACACCGGCGGGACGTGCCTCGGCACCACCTGCCAGTGCGCGGGCACGCCGGACGGCGGGTTCGAGGATGCGGGCGGGGAGACGCCGGACACCTCGCTGTGCGACCCGGTCGAGTGCGACGCGAACTGCGCTCCGTTCGGGATGACGGGCGAGTGCCGGTCGGAGGGGTGCGTCTGCCTCGGGGCAGCGGATGCCGACGCCGACGCGCCGTTCGACGACGCGACGGCGGAGGACGTCCCGGTCGATGACGCGCGGGTCGACGAGGGCACGTCCTGCCCGCCGGGGCAGACGTTGTGCCCCGGCGGCTGCGTGGACACCTCGAGCGACGCCCTGAACTGCGGCGCGTGCGGGCGGGCGTGCCGGACCGACCAGGCCTGCAGCGGCGGGGCGTGTGTCTGTCCGACCGGGCTGACGGAGTGTTCCGGACGGTGCGTCGACACCCGGACCGACCCGGCGAACTGCGGCCGCTGCGGCGGCGTGTGCGGGGCCGGCCGGACCTGCTCGGGCGGCACCTGCGTCTGCGCGGGCGGCCTGACGGACTGCTCCGGCACGTGCGTCGACACGATGTCCGACGCGAACAACTGCGGCTGGTGCGGCAACCGCTGCGCCTGCGGCCCGTGCAGCGGCGGCACGTGCGTCTCCTCGGGCGGCACGGCGACGTTCTACTTCCCGGACTGGAGCGACTCGGCGTACATCGTCGGCGATCCGTACATGTGGAACTACGGCGACTACTACCAGGGAACGCGGTCCACCTCGCTGGCCTGCGCCACGTCGGTCACCTTCACGCTGTACAACGACGAGAACTGGCTCGACGGCGACGTGCTCGCCCTGCGGGTGTCGATCAACGGCACGGTGGTCGGGGACTTCTCCTACCCGGCCTACGTGTACAGCACGACGCAGAGCTTCAGCTTCCCGGCGATCCTGGGGCCGACCTACACGATCCGGCTCGAGGTGACGCGCACGGTGGCCTACCTGTGCGGCTCGGTGGTGATGAGCCTGGGGTGGTCGGACTGGACGCTGCGCTGAGTTCGGTTCCGGCCTGCGCCTTTTCTTGACCGTCCGCGAGCAAGCCTCTATCTGTGGCGGCGAGGGGGCGGGGTGCGCCGCGCGGCGGCGGGCGGGCGAGGACGAGGCGATGACGGATTTCAGCCCGATCCGGTGGTTGGGGGACGCGGTCGAGGTGCTGGACCAGCGGGAGCTGCCGTGGCGGGAGACGTGGATCCGCTGCGGGACGCCCGCGGAGGTGGCGGAGAGCATCCGCTCGATGGCGCTGCGGGGAGCGCCGCTGATCGGCATCGCCGCCGGCTACGGGGTGGCGCTGGGGGTGCGCGCGAACGCCGGTCCGGCGCGGCTGCGCGAGGCGGCCGAGGCGGCGGCGCGGACGCTGGGTGCCACGCGGCCGACCGCGGTGAACCTCGCGTGGGCGCTCGAGCGGATGCTGCGGGTGGTCTGCGCCGCGGTCACCTCGGGCCGCGACCCCGCGACGATCCGCCGCCGGGCCGAGTCGGAGGCGGTGGCGATCCACGAGGAGGACGTGGCGATGAACCGGCGGATCGGCCGCCACGGCGCCGAGCTGCTGCCGGCCGACTGCACGGTGCTCACGCACTGCAACGCCGGGGCGCTGGCCACCGGGGGCTGGGGCACGGCGCTGGGCGTGGTGCGCTCGGCGGTCGAGGCGGGCAAGACCGTGCGGGTGCTCGCGGACGAGACTCGCCCGTACCTGCAAGGCGCGCGGCTCACCGCCTGGGAGCTGGTCCGCGACGGGATCCCGGTGACGGTGATCGGCGACTCGATGGCGGGGTCGATCCTGCGCACGGGCGAGGTGCAGGCGGTGCTGGTGGGTGCGGACCGGATCGCCTCCAACGGCGACACGGCCAACAAGATCGGCACCTACCCGCTGGCGGTGCTGGCCCGGCACCACCGGGTGCCGTTCTTCGTTGCCGCCCCGTCCTCCACGCTCGACCGCAGCCTCGCCGACGGCGACCGGATCCCGATCGAGCAGCGGCCGGCGGACGAGCTGTGCGTGATCCGCGGGACCCGCATGACGCCGCCGGAGGCGGGCGTGCGGCACCCGGCGTTCGACGTGACCCCGGCCGAGCTGATCACGGCCGTGATCACCGAGGACGGGGTGTTCCGGGCGCCGTTCGCCTTCGATCGGCGCGGCGGCGGCCGGGACGACTGAGACGTCCTTGATCCCGGGGGGTTGCCGCAACCGGGGGGCCGCGGCGAGCCGGCCGGGGAGTCAACGAATTCGCTTGCCTTCCGGAAGTGCCTGGATAGACTAGCGCCCCCGCACGTGGGGAGATCCGAAAAGGGTGTCCCGGCGAGGAAAGGTGCGAGTCATGTACGCGATCATCGAGACGGGCGGAAAGCAGTACCGGGTGAAGCAGGGCGACCTCGTGCAGGTCGAGAAGCTCCCGGGCGACGTGGGCGCGAAGGTCGTCTTCGACCGCGTGCTGCTCTTGGGCGGCAGCGCGGACGCGCCGGTGATCGGCCGGCCGCTGGTCCAGGGCGCGGCGGTCGAGAGCGAGATCGTGCGCCAGGGCCGCGGCGACAAGATCACGGTCTTCAAGTTCAAGAAGCGCAAGAACTACCGCCGCAAGATCGGCCACCGGCAGGCGTTCACCGAGCTCAAGGTGACGTCGATCCGCAAGGCGTAGGTCCGGAGGGCTCCCATGGGCAAGAGCAGGTCGGGCGTCAACGGTCGCAACAGCTCCGGACAACGGCGTGGCGTGAAGGTCCACGCCGGGCAGCCGATCCGTGCCGGCGGGATCATCGTCCGCCAGGTCGGATCCCACTTCCACGCCGGCGAGAACGTCGGCACCGGGAAGGACTACACGCTGTTCGCCCTCCAGGACGGGACCGTGCAGTTCTCGATCGCCGGCGCCCGCCGCGTCGTCTCCGTCAAGCCGGCCGGCTGAACCACCCCGCACGGTCCCTCGAGCCACGTCCCCGGCGCGCGGACCCCGTCCGACCGGCGCGAGTACGCGGTCCTGGGGTCGTGGGCTCAGCTCCCACAGATCGGGCAGGCCGGCGGCTCGTCCGGGGGCGGCTCGCGCCACGCGTCGTCGGAGTGGACGTAGCGGAACCAGACCAGCTCGTCGAGCGCGCGTTCGCCCGTGGTCCCGCTCGCGGCCGGCGGCTCCGCTCCCGTCCGCCCGCGCAGCTCGTCCGCCGCGCGGCGCGCCTCCTCGAAGTAGCGCCGCCGTTCCGCCGCCACGTGCGCCTCGGACAGCGGCGCCTCGTGGTCGCCGGCGGCGACGCAGGAGGCCGATTCGCGGAGCGCCGCGGCGGACAGCTCGAGCGGCGCCGCGTCCTCCACCGGGTGCGCGACGTGGACCCACGTCCCTTCGCGCCAGCCGAAGCGGTAGAGCGGCAGGAAGTCCGCGCCGCGCTCGGCGACGAACTCCACCGCGGACAGCAGGAAGTCCACGTCGTCGGTCGAGCCGTAGTACGGCAGCGTCAGGCGGACCCAGCCCGGCTTGATCCCGCCCAGTCCGCGGGCGATCTGCGCGCGGTACCGTGCGGAGTCGTCCGGTCCGATCCCGAGCAGCTGGTGGCCGTAGGGGCCGGCGCAGGAGCAGCCGGGCCGGTTCTGGATGCCGAACAGGTGGTCGAGCAGCACGGCGACGAAGCCGTGGTGCAACCCGTGGACGTTGAACGACAGCACCGGCAGCCGCGGGCAGTCGCGCGGGCCGTAGAGCCGGATGCGCGGGTGGCGGCCGAGCCGTTCGAGCGCGGTGCGGGCCAGGGCGACGTCGTGCTCGAGGATGCGGGTCGGTCCGAGCAGCTCCTTGACCAGGAAGGCCGCGCCGGCGCGCAGGTCGCCCAGGATGTTCGGCGTCCCGCCCTCCTCCCGCTCGTCGAGGCGCCGGACGTAGTCCACCGAGTGGCGGTCGAAGGCCGCGACGTAGTCGACCGTGCCGCCGCCCGGCCGTTCGGGGATCCGGGACCGGAACAGGTCGCGGTGGGCCACCAGCACGCCGGAGCCGCCGGGGCCGCCGACGAACTTGTGGGTCGAGACGAACAGCGCATCGATCCGCTCCTCGGGGTCGGCGGGCCGCATGTCGATCGGGACGTACGGGGCGGCGGCGGCGTAGTCGAAGCAGGCCCAGGCGCCTGCGCGGTGCAGCGCGCGGGCCACGGCGCCGACGTCGGTCAGGACGCCGGTGACGTTGGAGGCGGCGGAGAAGGCGCCGAGCCGCAGCGGCCGGTCCGCCCGCGCGGCGAGCAGCGCGCCGATCGCGTCGACATCGAGGCGTCCGCAGTCGCTCAGCGGCACCTCGATCACCTCGGCGATCGTCTCCAGCCACGGCAGCTCGTTCGAGTGGTGTTCGTAGGGTCCGACCAGCACGACCGGCCGCCGTTCCGGCGGGATGTGCCGTGACAGGCCGAACTCCCGCTCCAGCGGCTCGGGGATCCGCAGGCCGAGCAGACCCACCAGCTTGTTGACGGCGGCGGTGGCGCCGCTCCCCACGAACACCACCACGTGCTCGGGACCGGCGTGGACCGCGCGGGCGATCACCGCCCGCGCCTGCTCGCGCAGCCCGCTCATCAGCCGCCCCGTGGACGAGATCGCGGTGTGGGTGTTGGCGTAGAACGGCTGCACGTGCCGGAACCACGCCTCGACGAAGTGCAGGAACCGCCCCGTGGCCGTCAGGTCGGCGTAGGTCACCAGCCGCGGCCCGAACGGCGTGCGGATCGTCGCCCGGCGCCCCACCTCGTGCTGCCGCACCAGCTCCACCACCTGCCGGAAGTCGTCCATCGGCCGACGCTTGTAGCCCGGCCCGCGCGGCGTGACAAGCCGCGCGCCCCGACTCCTAGAAATCCGGGTCGGGGAGGAAGTCGGTCCGCAGGGTGCACGGCAGCTCGAGCGGCCAGGCGTTTTCGTCGGACTCGTAGAGATACAGGTAGCGGGCGTAGCTGGTGACCACGCGGCGCACGTAGTTGCGCGTCTGGTCGAACGGGATCCGTTCGACGAACACGTCGAGCCGCGTCTCGTGGAAGTCGCGCAGCCAGCGCGCGACGTTGTGCGGTCCGCCGTTGAATCCCGCGGCCTGCAGCGGGACCTGCCCGTGGAACTTGCGGCCGATCCAGGCGATGTACTCCGTCCCGAGCGCGAGGTTGCGCGCCGGGTCGAACAGCACCCGGTCGTCGTAGGCCTCGCCCCGCGCCTCGAGTATCCGCCGGGTCGTCGGCGGGATCATCTGCAGCAGGCCGATCGCCTTGGCCGTCGACACCACGTCGGGGTCGAACGAGCTCTCCTGGCGCATGATCGCCCACACCAGGTACGGCGACATCCCGTGCGTCGCGGCGGCGGCCTCCACATCGTCGCGCCAGGCCCGCGGGTAGGCCGCCTCCCAGTACGGGAGGTGCTCGGCGTCGAGCGCCAGACCCCAGTCGTACAGGTGGGCGACCGCGACGTGGCGGTACGGCACCTCGGCGGCATCGACGCACAGCAGCCGGCCGCACAGCTCCCGCAGCTCGTCCCCGGTCGCCGCTGCGACCCGCGGCCCCAGCTCGGCCAGCAGCCTGGTGCGCGCCTCGGCGACCAGCCCGGCGCTCCGGAGCACCTCGACCTCCGCCGGCAGCTCCCCGCAGCGTTCGACCAGGTCGCTGCGTCCGACGCCGCGCTCCGGGTACGGCGGCGGCGGCTCGTCGCCCAGCTCCGCCAGCCGGTGGCGGGCGAGCTGCGCGTACCAGTGCAGGGGCTTCTCGGAGATGACCGTCTTCCACAGCGCGCGGGCCTCGTCGGTCCGGCCGAGCTCCCGGCGCGCCACGGCGCCCCAGTACTGCGCGCGCGGCTTCGAGTACGGGTCGTCGTCGTCGCCGAGCGTGCCGTCGAAGAGCGGCAGGGCGTCGGCGGGGCGTCCGGCCAGGTAGTAGGCGAACGCCAGCGACCAGCGGCTCTGGGGACGACCGGGGCCGGTGCGGTTGCGGCCGACCAGCTCTTCCAGCGCGGTGATCGCGTCGTCGAACCGGTTGAGGTACAGCTCGAGCGTCGTCGCCAGGTACAGCGCGTCGGTGGCCCGGGCGGTGCCCGCGTGCTTCTCGGAAAATTCCCGATAGGCGACGATCGCCGCCGCGTCCTGCTGGTCGCGCGCCAGGCTGCGGGCCCGGAGGAACTCGGCCTCGACGGCGTGTCGCCCGCCCAGCTCCGCCACCGCGGCGTACGCCGCGGCCGATTCGTCCCAGCGCCGCCGGTGCAGGTACAGCGCCTGCGCCCGCTCCCAGGCCACGTCGGCCGCGGGCGGGTCGGCGGCGGCGGCGGGGATGCGGTCCAGCTCGTCGAGCGCGGCGGCCCATTCCCGGCGGCGCACGAGCGTCCGCGCCCGCTCGAGCCGCCACGGCGCCGGGAGGACGAAGGCCGGATCGCCCGCCCGCAGGCGCTCCTCGGCGGCGGCGGCGGCGGGCCGGCCCGGCTCCTCGCGCACGAGCTGTTCGTAGACCTTGCGCGCCTGTTCCGTCTCGCCCAGCGCCTCGCGGCAGCGCGCGGTCCGGAAGCGGACCTCCAGGGCATCGGCCTCGCGCGGCAGCCGGCGCGGCAGCGCCGCGTAGGCGGCCAGCGCCTCGGCCCAGCGCTGCTGGAGGAACGCCACGTCCGCCTTGCGCACGCGGGCGAGCGGGGCGTAGGGCCCGGAGCCGGCGGCCAGCAGCTGGGCGTCGGCCAGCGCGACGTCGAGCCGTTCGGCGCGCAGGGCGGACTCCATCGCCCGGAAGCGGAGCAGCTCGTCGAGCGCCGGCCAGCTTCCGAGCAGGGCGCGGAAGCCGTCGTCGGCCTCGACCCAGCGTCCGGCGTCGAACGCCTCACCGGCTCGGCGCAACCGGTCGACCGCGGTTTCGGGGACGGGCGGAGCGACCTCGAGGGTGTCGGCTGGTGTCGGTGCGCCGTCGGCGACGGCCCCCGTTGCGTCGCCGGCGTGGTCCGCCCCGACGGCGTCGTGGTCGGGGCGTGCAACGGCCTCCGCCGTTTCGGCGGCGGGCGTGGTGGTGCCGCTGGAGGACGGGCACTGCGGGCCGGCGAGGCCGAGGATCACGGCTGGGAGGCAGCACTTGAGCACGGGGGGCATCTTCGCGGCCGGTCCGCGGCGAGTCCAGAAAGCGGCACGCGGCCGTCGTCTAGCGGCCCATGCGGACGCGCAGCGTGGGCCCCTGGTCGGTCTCGACGTAGAAGCCGAAGGTGAAGGTGATGATGTCGCGCCGTCGGTCGCACAGCTCGCGCGGCGGGTTGTGGAACGGGGCGGCCTGGGCGATCGAATCGACGGCCAGCTCGTCGAGGAACCGCGCGCCGGATTCCTCGAGCAGGATCGTGCTGACCAGCTCGCCGATGCAGTCGAGGGTCACCAGGACCAGGGTCTCGCGGTCGCGATAGCCGTAGATCGAGCCCTGCGGGTCGTGGAGGTCGAAGGCGCCGCGCACGTCCCAGAACTGGGCCACGCGGTCGCGCACGCGGCGGTAGAAGCCGGCGTGGGCGAACGGGCGGGTCGAGAGCGCCGTGGCGTCGCCCAGCTCGGCGCCCTCCAGGTGGTCCAGGCCGCTGCCGGCCACCGCCTGCGACAGCACTTCGATGCCGGGCGCGAGCGCGTCGCCCGGCGGCAACGGGAAGGCGCCGTCGTCACCGTGCGTCCGCGGGCTCTGTGGAGCCGGGGTCGGGGAGCGGCCGTCCGCCGTCGAGGCGGCCCGCTCGCCGTCTTCGGCGAGGACGTTGGCGGGCGCGGGCGCCGCCCCGGGCGGCGCGAAGATCGAGAACTCCCCGAACGGCGCGGAGCGGTCGCCGGCGCCGGGGCCGGGCTCGCCCGGGGTTGCGAGCACGCCGACGGACGGCCGGCGGCCGTTGCGCGGGGTCGGCGCGGCGATGCGCGAGCCGGGGCGATGCGGGCCGGCGATGCGGATCGTGGCCTGGGTCTCGCGCTCCACGGTCTGGGCCTGCTCGGCCAGGTAGCGCGCGTCCTCCGAGGCGTGCGGGTCGGCTCCCGCCACCGGCGGCGCATCGACCGCCTGTCCCTCGGGGATCGGCACGGGCGGCTCGTACTGGAACGGCGCGACGTAGCGACGCTGCCACTCGTACAGCTCGACCGACAGCGACCGGCGGGGCGCGCCGCCGGTCGCGCCGTCCGGAAGCAGCCAGCCCGCGGGGGTCAGCACGACGACGTGCAGCACCACGGCGGCGACGACGGCGAGAGCCAGGCGCCGCCCGACCCGCTCGTCCGTCGTCGAACCGTTCGTCCCGTGGCGCCCTGCCCTGCCCAACCCCGCACCTCGCTAGTCGAACATCGGGTTCGCGAACCGGAACGGCGCCAGCACCCGCACCGGCAGCGGCATCGTCCCCGGTGGCCGCGGGAAGCGCTCCGCGGCCCGGCGGAACCCCTGCAACACGTTGCGATCGAACGGCGGAACGCCCGAGGCCCGAACGACCGAGGGCCCGGCGATCGAGCCGTCGCTCCGGATGGTCCAGGCAAGCACGATCTCGCCCTGCTGCATGAAGAGCGCGCGGTCCCGCGGGAAGGCGTCCCGCCACTCGCGCTCCAGGAGCGCGGCGACGGTGCCGAGGTAGTCGGAGTAGCGCGGGTCGAGCGAGCCGAGCGAGACGGTCATCGGCGAGCCGGGCGGCCCGAGGACGAGTTCCGCGGGGCCGCCGCCGGCCGGGTCGGGCCCGCCGTCCCCGGGCGCGACGGCCGGTTTGGCGCCTTCTTCGTCTCCCGAGCCCGCCGTCACGGTCGAGCCCGCGGCCCCCGGCTCCAGCTCGCCGTCGAGCGCCGCCATCGTCACCACGGTGCGTGCCGGGCCGCCGCCGGGAACGCGCGGCCCGGAGGCCGCGCCGGACGCCGCGCGCGGGCGCAGCGACGGCGGCGGGACCGGGCCCGCGGGCGGCACGACGCCGGGCTCGGTCAGCGCCAGGCTCGCCGCGTCATCGATTCCCGGCACCGCGGAACCGGCCGCCGACGGCAGCGGCTCCCCGGAGAGGGGCACCGTCGGCGTCGCGGGCTCGAGCAGCGCGACCGAGACCACCGGCCGGGCCCGCGCTCCGGCGCGACCGGCCGACGGGACCTCGAGCAGCAGCAGGGCGAGGGCGACGAGGGCGACGGCGGCGAGGTGGACCCCGACCGAGACCGCGACGAATGCCCGCCACGGGGACCTCCCATCCGGCTCGGCCCACCGTGCAGTTTCCACGCTCACACGGTTATGATAACGCCGCCATGCCGCGGAGACCACAAGGGGGGCATCCGGGCGGCCCGCCGGCGGCCGGGGAGCGGCCCGCGGGGACGCCCGCGCCGGCGACGGAAACGGCGGACGGCGCTCCCGCGCGCCGACCGATCCGCCTGCTGGACACGCTGCCCGAGCAGCTCGCGGCGGTCGAGGCGGCGGCGCGGGCCGCGGCGGACGGCACGGCGGGCGAGGAGCTGCTGCCGCTCCTGCGCGGCCTGGTACGCCGCTACCGGGGACCGCTGCGGGAGCGGCTGGTGGCGCTCGGGTCGAGCGCCGCCGAGGGCGCGCTGCCTCCGGAGCGGGCGGCGGAGCTGGTGGAGCTGGTCGGGCAGATCCGCGGCGGCTCGCGCCCGCGACGGCCGACCGCGCGGCGCGCCGCGCGAGCGACTCCGCCGGTGACGGACGGGCCGCCGCCCGACCCGTTGCTCGCCCCGGCCGGGTCGCTCAAGGGGGTCGGCCCGCGGCTGGCCGAGCGGCTGGCGGCGCAGGGGGT